>DATKTD010000344.1:0-2419 GCA_035531315.1 Rectinemataceae bacterium | reverse complement strand
CCGTTGCGGACGTATGCCCTCGTCGTTCCTGCCATAGGCGAGTTCGGCCTCGATGAACTCGTCGGCTTGCTCGGGCGTCATCGTATACTCGTTCATCAGCCAGCGTTTGAAGGCATCCTTCTGCGCGTCCGTCGGGCTCCAATGCTTGTCCTGGTAGAGGCGATAAGCCTTGGCCAGGTATCTCCCGAGGTTATTCTCGAAGGCCGCCCGCGTCTCTTCGGCCAGGCCGCCGTGAGTGATAACGAGGTCCGAGAGGCGGTCGACCCGTCCCCGCGTATTGAGCATGGCCTCCTTGATGTCCTCGGGGAGAGCGCTGTTCCGGATGTCCTCCATCCCGTCGCCGCTCATCGTTCCCCGCATGAGTTGGGCCAGGAATTCGTTCGTTCCCTCGGGCTGGTCCTTGAGCCATTTGTTGATCTTCGAGGCGTCGATCGTCTGGTCGAATATCTCGGCCATCGGGCCTCCGATCCGCCGGTCGTTCTGCTGGTCGATGTTCTTGTCGGCCCCGCGGTAGGACGAGAAATACTTTCGGAGCATCTTGGCCAGGTGCTTGAGGTCTTGCTCTGACGGGAGCGGCCCCATGTTCAACTGGACCATGCGCCTTGCCATGATCTCCTTTATGGCCGGGCTGTCCTTCAGGATTTCGAGCATCGCATCGTATTGTTTCTTGACATAACTCTTGCTGTATTTGAGACGTTCGCCGATGGACCGGAAAGACTCGGGCGTCGACGCGAGGAGGCGGGACTTGAGGATGTCCACGGCCTTGTCTTCGAAGCCCGGCGCCTCGCCGAGCGACTTCGTGTAGGCCTGAGCGGTCGAGCGCAGGGCGTTCATGACCCGTATCTCCTCGGCCCCGAAGACGTCCGGCTTCATGCTGTCGCCGGGGATTTCCGGCTCGGGCGGTTTCTTTCCCTTCGGTTGCGACTCGGGGCCAAAGACCGACTTGTCCTCGCCGAAGTCTTTCTCTCCGCCGGTGACGGTCTTGGGGAATTGCTGTTCCCTTTTCAACTTGGTCAGGCCCTTCCGGCCGGACTCCCCGCGGATGAAGAACCCCTTGTTGGCATTTATGTAATTCTCAAGCGGCCCCTTGTCTGGGGTGTAGTTCTCCCAGACGAAACGGAAAAGGTTCTGGCGATTGTCCTGGATCTCGACGTCAGTATTTCCCTGCCATTCCTTCGGGAAGAAATCCCCAGACGTGAGACGCTGGACTTCTCCGGCGATGTCCAGCTCAACCTTTTTATACGGCGTTGGCTTTTCGGCGACCTCGAACGGGACCGCTTCTGTCGGCGCTCCGCCCTCCGGCTCTCCGCCGCCCTTCTTGTTCTTAATCATCTGGCTGATGTATTCGTCGACGTCCTCCGGTCGTGTTCCGAATCCATCTTCCGCGGCGTCCTGGGCCATGCGACCGAGGAAGGCGTCAAGGGTCTCGCCTTCTTTCATGAGCGGGGCGTATTCTTTCTTCTGTCTTGCGAGTTCGGCCTCGATGGCCTCCGGGTCCGGATGGCCTGGACGAATCGGCCCCTCGTCTCCGTAATCTCCGGGCGTCTCGTATCTGGCCTTTGAGAGGAGACTCCACATATCCTCTTCGACGAAGGTGTAGCCGTAGTCCCGCTCTAGGGCATCGATGATCTCGTCGGGTGGCTTTCCGTTCTTGTTCTTCATGAACTTCGGGACGTTGACTAGGTACTCTTCGGCCACGGCCCCGGTCGAGGTGAACATGGGGCGCATCCCAACGCCGCCCGTTATCTCCATGATGTCTTTCCAAATCTTCGGCGGGTTCTTGGGCATACCGACTCGGCCACGCTTGACCTGGGCTTCGCGGCGAGACTTGAGGATCCGGGCCGCCCTCTCCCCCGCCGGCTCCAGGCTCTTGATGAATCGCTGAGAAGGTTCGGCCAGCGACGCGTCCCGAAGGCCTCCGCCTTTGCGCTCTTCGAGGTAGGCCTTCCATGCCGCGCCTCGGTTCGGGAAATCAGGGAACCCGGTTCTTGGGCTTTTGACGAACGTCTTGTCAGCCGTCCTTTGAATCCTGAAATAGCCTTCATCACTTTTGGTCAGGGTGGCGACGGCGTCCCCCGGCTTTCCGGTCATGGTCAGGCGTTCTTCCCCGGCCTCGGTGACGATGAACTTCTCGAGTTCGGGTAGCGTCTCGGGGACAACGGGCGATGTCACTCCCTCGATTCTGGCCTTGTCCTTGAGGCCAGCCATGCCGACCTCGGCCTCGGAAAAGTTATTGCCGGAAGAGAACCGATGGGCGACGCCGATCTTGTCAAGTTCTTGGGAAATCAACTCGGCGTCTTTCGTCAGGTCTTCGAGAGTCTGTCCGGGTCTTCCGATGAGGGGGAATTCATCTGCCGTGCCGCCGCGCCGGTAGATCCGATCGTCTCCGAAGGCTCTGAAAACTCGGCCGGCCGGGATA
>DATKTD010000343.1:0-3774 GCA_035531315.1 Rectinemataceae bacterium | reverse complement strand
TGGCACTCGCGGACCGTCTCCTCGAGGGGGGCGAAGGAATCCACCCCTTCGGTCTCGGAAGCCAGTGCGCCAGGATCGATGCCTTCGGCCGCCCTGTTCCCCTCCCCCGAAAACATGAGGCCGAGGCGCTCGGGATTTTCGCCGGCAAAGTCGAGGTAGGCCCTCCCCAGCGCGATGAGGCGATCCAGGGCGGGGCCCGGATTCGACCTGCGGGCCGCGACGAGCTTGGCGGCGAGTAGCCTGTGCCCCTCGAGGAGGAGGACGGCGAGGAGCTGGTCCTTGCTCGCGAAATGGCGATAGGGGGCGGCATGGCTCACGCCCACCGAGGCGGAAAGCCTTCTGAGTGAGAAGCCCTTGATGCCCTCGCTCTTCAACAGCGCGAGGGCCCCTTCGAGGAGGGCCTGGCGCAGGTCGGGGTGGTGATAGCTGCTACGTTCTTGCATCTTCAAAAAACCTCTCTCATTTTTGGCCGAAAATGTTGACGCTGTCAACATCGTGGACTATCTTGATGTTGTCACTGCAAACATCGGGGTTGCCGAAGGGAATCTCGAGCAGGTGAGGGAGGTTTTATGTACTGCCTGATCGTGAATGGGAATCCGGAGCCATCGGCCTTCGACAAGTATCTCGACGGCTTTATTGAAAGGCTCGCGGGCGAGGGTCATGAGACGAAGCGCTTCGACCTCAGAGAGATGCGGCTCGGTTTCTGCACGGGCTGTTGGTCCTGCTGGTGGAAGACGCCGGGGCTCTGTTCGATTCCCGACGACATGGAGCTGATCCTCAGTGAATACGGACGGGCCGACCTCGTCGTATGGGCGAGCCCCCTCATTCTCGGAAACGTGAGTTCCCTTCTTAAAAGGGCACAGGATCGATTCGTCCCCATGGTCCATCCCTACATCGAAGTGAAGGGCGGCGAGTTTCACCATCGCCCCCGCTACGCTCGCAATCCCGACATCGGCCTGATCGTCGGCCCGGCGGCCGAGGACAAAGCTGAGGATCTCGCCGTCGTCAGGGAGCTATTTCGGCGCTTCTCCCTCAATGCCCTCGGAGGCTTCACTCTCTTTGCGAGCACGGAGACGCCCCTTGGGGAAGCTGTGGCCATGGCCCTTTCGCGCCGCCCCCCTTCCGAGGCGCCGCGACTCCCCGCCATGCCCCTGCCGGCGCCGAGGGACAGTCACCTCGGGAAGACCCTCTTTCTCAACGGCTCCCCCCGGGGTAGGGAATCCAATTCGCGGCTCATCATCTCCTGGCTGCTTTCCGGACTCTCCGAGTCACCGAAAGGCCTCGAAGGCCCCAGCCCTCCCATCTTCGATCTCGCGAAGCGGGGCGAGAGGGAGGCCCAGCTCCGGGCCTTTCAGGAGGCGGAGGAGATCATCCTCGTGTTTCCGCTCTACACCGATTCGGCCCCGAGCCTCGTCAAGGATTTCCTCGAGGCCCTCGCCGGCCTCGAGGCCGCTTCGATCCGCGGCAAGCGTCTCGCCTTCGTCGTCCAGTCGGGTTTTCCGGAATCCATCCATTCAGAAACCATCGCCCTCTGGCTTGCGAGAGCCTGCGTCCGCCTCGGTCTGGAGTTCGCGGGTGCCATCAACAGGGGCGGCATCGAGGGAATCAGGATCCAACCCGAATCCTGGGTCGCAAAGACGAAGGAAGCCTTCATCGAGGCGGGCCGGGAATTCGGCCGCAGCGGGGGCTTCTCCACCGAGCTGCGAAAGAGGATGGCGGGAAGGCGGCAGATCGGTCGGCTGACGCCGATCGTCTTCCCCCTCCTCGCCCTGACGGGCCTCACCAATTTCTACTGGAACATGATGCTGAAGAAAAACGGGGCCTATGCCAGGCGCTTCGACGCGCCCTACGGCGAAGCCTATGCGGGAGGGCGCGGTCGCTGACTTCGCTGGCTCGGCCCTTCCTATCCCTTCTTCAAGAGGACAATGTGGCTCAGGGGGCAATCCGTTCCCCGGTCGATCCTCCAACCCGCCCCCGTCACCAGGCGGGCGAACTCCCCTGGCTTCCAGCATCTGATCGCGGCGCCGCTTCCCCCATTCAGGCGGCCCGCGACGCCGTCCATGCGGCTCAGGCTGCCGACGAAGGAGGCTTCCGGACCGGCATGCTGCCCGAAGGTCTCGAGCATTCGGCCTATCTCCTCGTCCGAGCCGTACTCGAAAAGTCCGCCCTCCGAGGAAGCCGCGACGATGCTCCCTTCCTCTGAAAGCTCGCGCGCCAGGATGCCCGGTCCCGCGGGCGATGACCAGTCGAATCCGACGTGGCGATAGTTCAGTCGCAAACCCGAGAGGGGCGAGGCCTCGGCACTCAAAGCCGCGATCGCCTCCCGGCCGAAGGCTGGGCCCTCTTCGTCGATGTCGAGGACGAGTATCTCTATTTCCCTGTCTTCGAGGAGCTCGGGGCGGTCCTTCCCGAGCAGAAGGAGGGCGTTATAGCTGTCAGCCGCGCAACCGCCGGCCACATTGATTAGCCTGAGCTTCCTTCCCGGCGCCGCGGCCAGCCTCGATCCAAGATCGGCCGCGAGAAGGCGGGCTGTGGTCTGGAGCCTGAGCCTCGCGGAAAAGCAGGGAAGGGAGGCGGCGATCATCCTATCTATGTCTTTTGCCCAGCCCTCCCCGAGGTTGTCAGGACCGAGCTTGAGCATGTAGGTGGCCAGGCCGGAAAGGTAGCCCCCCTTCGCGCTGGCGATTCCCGAAGCGAGGACGGAGTCGCGAAGGGCCAGGCCGAGCGCGGGATCGGGAAGGGCCTTCCGTCGCTCGAGCTCAGCGAGGGCCAAGGCGACAATTCCCTCGAGTACTTCGGGGCTCGGGTCGAGGGCGAAGGCCGGGTGGGTGATATCGATGAGGGGAAGCCTGAGGCCCCCACGGCTCGTCGCGAAACGGATACCCTCCCCGCTTTTCGTCGGCGAAATGGCGGTGTTGCGAGATTCTGCGCTCATGGCATGCTCCCGGAAAAAGGATTGCCGCGCCAAGAGGACTTTGGGGTCTGTCTGGGTAGGCCACTATTATTACACGAAAACGGGGTTTTTTTCTAGCCCTCGGCGCGGCTCCCCGCGCCAGGCCTTCACCCCGCCCGCCCCCTGCGCCCGGCTAAAGCATCGCAGCCTCGCTCCTCGGGCCTCGCGCGAGAATTCCCGCGACGATTCCCATGCCTCGCTCGAGATCCTCGATGGTCTCGGGTCCGGAAAGGGAGAGCCGGACCGCCGCAGGGCTTCGGTCGCCGACGGCGAACTTCTCGGCGCAGAAGAGTCTCAGGCCCTTGGCCCTCGCCTCGACCTCGAAGCTCCTGCCCGTCCAGCCGGAGGGCAGCTCGAGCCAGCCGAAGAAGCCAGCGCTCGGGCAATGGAAGGATGCCGAAGATAGGCTCGCGATCGCGAGGGCCGCCCGGCGCCGCGCCTCGATTCTTTTCGCCTCTATGATCCTCTCAGCCGCGCCGCTTTCCATGACATGGGCGACGAGCATCGCCGTCAGGGGGGAGGCCATCCACACGGTGGCGAGGAGGGCCCGCTCGATGGGGCCGGCGAATCGTCGGGGCAGGGCGAGAAAGGATATGCGAAGCCCCGCGCCGAACATCTTGGAGATGCCTCCGAAGAAGATCGCGTTGTCGGGGATCCTCGATCCCAAGGCGGGCCGCCTCTCCTCGCGCGTGTCGGCATAGGCGTCGTCCTCGAGAAGGACGAGGCCGTGGCGAAGCACGATGTCGGCTATCGCGTCGCGCCGCCCCTCCGAGAGGGCCACTGTCGTGGGGTTCTGGACCTCGGGCATGAGGTAGAGGCCG
>DATKTD010000342.1:0-10313 GCA_035531315.1 Rectinemataceae bacterium | reverse complement strand
GACTCGCAGTACAACCAGAAGACCCTGCGCTGGGAGGCGAGCCTTACGGTCGACGTCACCTTCCTCGACGTGGCCTCGGGCGCCTCGATCCTCGGCCAGGCCCATGTCGTCACCAGCGGCAACTCGAAGGCCAATCAGTTCCAGGCCATATCCGACGCCATCGGCGGCATTCCCATGCAGCTGACCTACGAGATTCGCAAGATTTCCGCCTTCCAGATGAAGAGCAAGGTTCTCGAGGTAAAGGGCGATTCGGTGACGATGGCCCTCGGCCGGAACATGGGCGTGAAGGTGGGCGACGAATACTCCATCGAGCGGCTCGGCACGGTGGCGGGGCTCCGCGACGACCGCGAAGTGGGCCTTATCGTGATCAAGAATGTCGGGGCCGAGGTTTCGACGGGAAGGGCGGTCTTCGGCGCGAGGGAGGCCGACTCGAGCGCCCAGCTCCGCGAGATTCCGCGTCTCGGGGTCGACCTCGATCCCTACCTCCACCTCGTCGGCATGCCGAACCATTGGACCTTCCTTCCCGGCGCCCGCGCCGTGCTCTCCCGGGGCTTCTACGACGTCAGGCCCTATGTCGCGGCCCAGGTGCCCGTCGACCAGACGATCGGCCTCTTCACCGCCTTTTTCGTGCCGGTAAACGTCACCCTCGGGGCGGAATACGACCTAGGCTTCGGAAGGCTAACCTTGACGGGCTATGCGGGAATCGGCGCCAGCTACGTCCATGTCTTCGAGGCGATCACGAGCACCTCGACGGACACCAACTTCTTCTCGCATGTCGGGGCCCAGGCCTGGGGCAAGATTTCCTGGCTCTTCACCCGCGATCTCCGTGCCTTTGTCGAGGGCGGGGTGGAGGGCTGGCTGCCGGTGAGCAGCTTCTTCTCCGGCTACGGCGGCCTCGGCTTCGGCGCCGGCGCGGACATCAAGCTCTGATCGGGGGGGGGAGACGACGAGATGGACGATACCGATCTTTCCGGCCTCGATCTCGCGGGCGCCAAGGCCTATCTCCTCGATTACGCCACGAGCGCGAAGCTGGCCCGCAAGGCCATCGAGGCCGTCGATGCCGACATCGCCCTCTGGGGCAAGCGGGTAGCCCTGGCCGAAGGCAAGGGTATGGCCGATCTCGCGCAGGCCGCCAAGGCCAGGCTCGAGGAGCTGGAAGCCAAGCGAGCCCCCCTCCTCGCCGAGCTGGCGGACATCGAGGCCAAGGTCAGGCGCATTCGCGAAAAGCTGCCGATGGTCGCGGCCAAGGAGCGGAGCGTCGACCCCGACCGCCTCCTCGCCGAACTCCAGATGCTGACGGGGACCCTTCTCGACGAGGGCCCCGGCGGTAGCTCCCTCGAGGCGCAGATGGCCGCGCTCGAGTCGGAGTCCGCCGCCGCAGAGGCCTCGGCCGGCGCGGATGCGGGGCTCCAGGCCCTCAAGGACAAGCTCGGCGGCAAGGGCGCCTGAGGTCCTAACTCGCTTTGGCCACGATCCTCCCAATCCTCTCCCTCCCCTCCGTCTTGTACCAACCGTCACGGGCGTTGTAGTAGAGGTACCAGGCCCCATCGGCAGGGTCGCGGCGGCAATCGCAGGCGTAGACATGGCTCGAGCGCCATCCCGTAGAGGGGGCGAGGAGGGGAGCCTCCCGGGCCGAGCGGAATGCGAGGCCGTCATCCGAACGGAGGATGAAGAGGGCCGAGCGAGATCGACCCTCCTCGTCGCGGTAGATGCGATTCTGGAGGCCGAGCCAGCCGTCCGCGAGCTCGAAGACCTTTATCGATCCGGCCCCGAGTTCGGCGCCATCATGGGGGTCGGGGCTGCTCACGGTGCCGACGAGGCCAGCCCGGGGGGCGGCCCGGCCTTCGCCGGGCCCGATGCGCGGGAGGGCCTCGGCGCGGAAGGGCCCCCTCGGCACGGCGGCCTCCGCGCAGCCGATAAAGCGGGGCTCGTCGAAGCCGCAGTCGGGGATGGTCACGAGGGAGGCCGAGAACCAAAGTCTCCAGCCGTCTTTTGTCGGGACGAGGCAGGGATTGGATACCGATTCGCCGAGCCCTTCGTCCTTGGCCCATTCGAAATCCGCCTCGAGGAGGGGCTCGGGGCGGGACCATGAGCGGAGGTCGAGGCTTCGCGCGTATTCGAGACGCGAGCGCCAGCGCGGCCGCCGCGGGAGGAGCTGCAGGGGAATGGCCAGGGGGCGGTAGCGCTCGAAGCAGAGGAGGTACTCGCCGTCGACGCGGCGAACGAAGGCCCGCATCGCGTTGCGGAGGACCATTCCACGGTCTCGCCAGACCAGGCCATCGGCCGAGGAGTAGCGCCTGATGCCGAAGGCCGTATGGGCGAAGAGGGCCCAACTGCCGTCTGGCGTCTCCGCGGGAAAGAGGAAACTCGGGTCGGCGAGGATGGGCGAGGGAAGGGGCGCTTCGATGAGTGCCTGCCCATCGTCGCTCCAGTCGAGGGCGAGGAAGTCGGCTATCGTCATGCTCGCAGTATGACGCCGATTTTTCCACGCATAAAGCGAAAAGGCCCGACATGCGGGATTCTTTCCATGCGCTATATTATTGTCTTCCGCCGGCCGGCGAGTCGGCCTTGAGGAGGGGGGCTTCATGGGGCTGCGATTGTCGCCGACCGGTCGACTCAACTATTCGGTCCGCTGGATTCTCATCGTGATGATCGTCGGTCCCATGCTCGGGGCCTCCATCACCGTCGGCCTCATCGGCCTCGGCAACAGTCGTCTCGCCATCGAGCAGAACACCGATCGCCTTTTCACCGACACCGTGAAGGCCATCGGAGGACGCATCGTGGGCTTTCTCTCCACGGCCCTCAACCTCGACGCCATCGACGCCCAAGCCTATCTCACCGGCGATCTCGACCCCGCCGCCCCCGCCTTCATCGAAACGCATCTGCTGTCCCTCGTGCGGGCCAATCCCTCCATCGCGAGTGTCTATGTCGGGAGCCCTTCAGGCGGCATCATCGTGGCCGGGCGCGAGGGCCCGGGGGGAAGGGAGTACCTGAGCGAGACGGCCGGCTTCGCCGCCGGCCCCCTCGTCCGCTACTCCGTCGACGGTCGAGGCCGGAAGACCCGTCCGCTGGGAAGCCTGGCATCCTTCGACGCGCGGCAACGTCCATGGTTCAAGGAGAGCGTCGCCAGGGGAGGGCCCATCTGGACCGACATTCTTCCTCTTTACACGGGGAAGGACTCGGTAATCTCGGCCGCCAGGCCCGTCTTCGATCGGAACGGAAGCCTCGTCGCCGTCGTGTCCGTCGACCTCTTCCTGTCCCAGATCGCCGGCTTTCTGAAGGATCTGAGTTCGAGCGAGGGTGGCACGAGTTTCATTCTCGACAGCAGGAACCTTCTGGTCGTCTCTCCCTCCGACGCCCAGGGCGCTCCGGAGCGACCCACTGGCGGCTCGACGATGTCCGGCCCCGGACTTGCACGCCTCCGCGGCGACCAAAGCCCCGACCTTCGCGTGGCCGAGGCCTCCCGGGCCCTCATCGCCCAGTCGAAGGGGGAGGGCCCCGGCCTTTCTCATGTCGAGATAAGCTACGAAGGCCAACGCCTCCTCGTCATGGCTATGGGCCTTTCCGAACCCGCCGGTCTCGGCTGGCGCCTCGTCACCCTCTACCCCGAAAAGGCCATTCAGAAGGGCATGGAGAGGATCTTGGACGAGACCGTCATTTCGGTCCTCCTCGCCATGGTCGTCCTCTCCCTCCTGGCCGTCATGCTTACCGGCCTCATCGCCGCCAGGGTGCGGCATTTCTCGGCCTTCGCCGAGGCTGTCGCCGAGGGGCGCTGGGAAGAGGCGGCGGCGCTCAAACCGAGCCAGATCCGCGAGATCGAGGCCTTCCGCCTCGATCTCCTTCATATGAAAGAAAGTCTCAAGACCGACTTCGAGGAACTCAAGGAGGAGATCGAAAGGCGAAGGCGCTCGGAGCTCGCCCTGGAGGAGAGCCGGCGCGAGAAGGAACTCCTCCTCATGGAGGTCCATCACCGCATCAAGAACAACATGAACGCCATGGCTTCCCTCCTCGATCTTCAGGCCCGTGCCTCCGAGGACCCCAAGGTGCGCTCGGCCCTTGGCGACGCCGGGGCGAGGCTGACCAGCATGATGCTCCTCTACGACAAGCTCTATCGCGCCGAGTCGGTTTCCAGGACCGACGCGGCCGCCTATCTCGGGGATATAGCCGAGGCCCTGGCCGATCAGTACAGCCATCGGGACAAGGTCGCGGTACGCAAGGAGCTTCAGCCCCTCGTCCTCGACGCGAGCATCCTGATGCCCCTCGGCATCATCGCCAACGAACTTGTCACCAATGCTTACAAACACGCCTTTCCCGGGGACCGGGCCGGAACGATCGGCCTGTCGCTCTGGCGGGAGGGCGAGGAGGCGGTCCTGCGGATCGAGGATGACGGCGTCGGCACGACCCTCGGCATGGATGGACGGGGCTTCGGCCGCATGGTAGTCGAGGGCCTGGTGGGGCAGATCGGCGGCAGGATCGAAACCAGTTTCAAGGGAGGTACGCGTAACCTCATCCGCTTCCCGACGGTTTGAAGTGCGGGTACCGAAGCTGGCGCAACCGAATGGCCGCCCGCGTAGTATCCAGGGCGTCGCCGCGAGCAAGCCCGGCCGGGCCCGCGAGGCGACGCCAAGGAGCGGAATGTGGCGGAATATGGGAACGATTCCATCATCCCCGGCTTCGATGAAGAGCGGGGCGATCACCTCAACATCTTCCTCGAGCGCGCGGAGACGGAACGAAGCATCGTCGTCCATCTCGGCGACCGCTTGGATACCTACAATACGGATTATTTCGAGCGGGCGATGGGCATGGTGCTCGCCGCCGGTTACACGAAGATCGTCTTCGCCTGCGCGGAGCTCGGCTTCGTCTCGGCCTCGGGAATGGCCACCTTCTCCAAAATGTGGAAGATCCTCCACGAGAAGGGCGGAACGATGGCCTTCGCGGAAGTGCAGCCCCGCGTCGCCGATATCTTCGAGATACTCGGCCTGACGGGCTTCTTCCCCTTCCGGGCCTCGATCGACAAGGCGCTCGAGGAAGTCGCGCGGGAGCCCGCGAAGCCCGTCGCGCTGAAAAGCATGAACTTCACCTGTCCCGGATGCGGAAGAAAACTTACCGCGACGAAGGCGGGCAAGTTCATCTGCTCTTCCTGCCGGACCCGCATCCTCCTCAGCGCCGAGGGCCTCGCCCGGGCCTGCTGAGGACGGTCACCCGACGGCCAAACCCCGCTCGGCCGCCTCGAGAAGCCCGGCGGCGATGCTCGTGAAGACCTCGCCCTCGACGACACGGCCGGGAAACTCGGACTCGAGCATGCGGATGAAGGCCGGGATCTTGCACGAGCCGCCGACGCGGACGACCCGCGTCACTTCCTTCGGGGCGACCCCCGCCTTGGCGAGGGCCCTCCCGACGAGGAGGCGGGCCGCCTCGACGCGAGACGCGGCGAGGCTCTCGAATTCGAAGCGCGAGATCGTCTCCGTGAAGGAGAGGTGGGGCGGCACGGCGAAAGCGAGCCTCGCGGAGTCGGCCGATGACAGGGCTATCTTGGCCGCGTCGATCTCCCCGAAGAGGGAGAAGCCGAGGTTGCGGTCGAGGAATTCCGAAAGCCCGCGGAGACCCGGCCTGTCGGCGGGACGCGCGTCGGGAAGGAGCTCCTTGATCATGGACCGCGTCTTCGCGATGTCGCCCAGGGGGAGGGCGTAGAAGGAGGAGACCTGGTTGGTGATCCAGGAGGGCATGGGAAGCCAACGCCCCGACATCGACTTCCAGCTTCCGCTCGCGCCGAAGTGGCGGGTTATGCGCTCCCTCGAAATGTCCTCGTTGAGCACGAAGCCGCCGAGATCCATGCCCTCGCTCCCCAGCACCTCGATGGAGGGGCCAGGCTTGCCGCCGCCGCTTCCGCCAAGGCGGGCGATCGTGATGTCGAGGGTTCCGCCGCCGAAGTCGAAGACGAGGACGAGACCCTCGAGGCTCCCGAGGAGGCTGACCGCCGCCGCCACGGGCTCGGGCACGAAGGCGACGGACTCGAAGCCGGCCAGGATCGCCGCCGCGCGGAAGCGGCCCTCGAGTTCGCGGTCGGTATCGGGATCGGGGGAGAGGACCACGGGGCGTCCGAGCACGAGCTCTCGCGAGTCGATGCCGGTCTCGGCGTCGGCGCGGCGTCTGAGCTCGCGGAGAAAAATGCCCACCAGCTCTTCGGGTTTGAGAAGATCGCCGAAGATGCGCGTGCCCGTGAAGTAGGGGTCCTTGAGGGCGAGCTTGAGCCCCTGGAAAAAGCGAAAGCGGGAATAGAGGTTCGTGCCGCCCTTGTAGCGAGAGAGGGCAGCCGCGTAGTCGGCCATCGCCGCCGCCCCTATCGACGGGGCGCTCTCCTTTTCGAAGTGGAGGAGGGTGGGGACGACCCCGCCCTCGCCCAGGTCGAGGATGCGCGTGACCCCGCCCGAACGCATCGTGACGACCGTGTTCGAGGTCCCGAAATCAATGCCGTACATCGCGCCTCCCACCTCCGGGGGGAGGGATCAAAACACGGAAGGCCTGAGCGGGTCAAGCGCAGGCGGGAATCGCCAGAGCTTGTTTGTCGCGGCTTATCGTGGCTCCTTTCGGCCGATGTATAGAATATGTTTGTTCATTCCAAGCATCGATTCATCGGTGGAATAGCGAAAAGAAAAGTCGATCCACCTTTTCAGGTGTTCCTCGCCCAGTCTCGAGATTGTACCTTCATGTGAACAGGCAATACCTTCCGCTCCGGCGAGCAATTCCATCCTTAGGCCGAAGCGTCCCATGAAGGCTTTGATATCTTTTGGTTCAATTGTGAATGCTTCGGTGAATGGGATCGGCGAATCGTGGCGAATATGGCCCGTGGAAATGGATTCTTTCAAGACTTCCTCGTATGCGACGAGCGACTCGGGATTTCTCTCGAGTATGGTGATTGCCTGGGCCATCTTCGTTAGAAAGGCGATGACCAATATCCCCTCGGGTTTTAGGATTTGCAGACATTCCTCAATCGCCTTGATTCGATCCGTTTCTTTTTGCAGATGATACAATGGTCCCATGCAGAGCACGGTGTCGTACGAATCGGCCTCCAGGGCCGAAAGCTCCAAGGCTGAACCTTTTTCCGCCCGGGAAAGGGCAAGGCCCCTGTCCTTGGCCATCTTTCTTGCGTGTTCGACATTTTTCGAAGAGAGGTCTATCAAGGTCAGGTCATGGCCCTGCCCGGCAAAATACAGTGAGTATCGGCCCGGGCCTCCTCCTATATCCGCGATCTTTGCCTTTGTTCCCAGGTGGGCTTCGATATGCCGCTTTGAGATTTCGAATTCCAAAGGGTGACGATCCATGCGCGACCATTCCGTCGCGACGTCATGGTCATAGTATTCCTCGATGATGTTGTGCATGCCTTCTCCGATGGGTGATAGAATCATTACATGACAAATATGAGCGTGCATCGACGCTTGAATAAGCTGCGAGTCTCTTTGTCATAGCCTGCCGGCGACAACTGCGAATCACGGACTTTCGTTGCGCCTTTTTTCTCCCGTTCAAGCCCGCGCACATAGCCGCCGAATGAGGATGACGATCCTCTCTCGACTTTGGCGCGCCAAGGCTGTCGCCGACAGCTCAGACATCGATTTTCTTTTTCATCATATGACTGACAATCTCATACCCTGAATGCAGATACAGGTCAACGGCCGCGGCGTTGAAGGCGAAGACATGTAGGCCGATGCTTGAGAAGCCGTACTCCTTGGCCTGTTCCTCTATCCTCCTCATTGCTTCTTTGCCAAAACCCCTTCCTTGATAGTCGGGGAATATCTCCAGTGCGAAAAGATATGCTTGTTGCCTTGTCGGTTCGACATTCCCGAACCAGGCATATCCGATCTTCTGTCCGACGAAATCAAGCCAATACATATAGTGGTTCTTGGTTTTCTCTCGATCGCCGAGAAGGGCTTCCGTCTCTTGTCGGGATTTTTCGAAGGCTGCTTCGCGAATCCAGCGGCTCGCTTGAATGCTATCTTCGGCATACATCGCAATTACGCGCGATAGGAAATCTTCGAAGTCAGGTTGTTCAATCCTTGTCAGGGATAGCATCGGGACCCTTTGGCAGAACCGCTCGTAGGAGTGGACATCAATACGCCCGTTTCCGCTTCAAACCTGGGACGGCCATGTTCCTGTTCTGCGCGCAGTGGTAGCTATCGTGACCATAAAGCCAGACCGCGACCTTGTCCTTGGAAATGGAGCAGAGGGCAAGCTCGGCGAGGTCGAGGAGGAGGTCGAAGTTCCATTTCATGGGGAGTAGTATCTCCGACCTTCCCTGGCCGGGCAAGCTGCCCTCCTCTTGTGGGCAAACCGGCGCCGTGGTAATTTTCCGATAAGCATGGTTAAATTTCGCCTGCTGCCTTTACTGATGGCACTGTCCGCGATTTCTCCGCTTTGGGCTCAAGCCTCTCAGTATGCCGGAAGACAGCCGGCTCCCGGGACCTTCGACCTGTCGGGCCTGCCTTCCGACGGCTATTCGGAGCTTTCGGGCCTCTGGGATTTTTGGCCGAACGAGTTTGTGGAACCCGAAGGGATTTCCCGTATCCCCGCCCGCCTGGAAGTCCGCGTGCCCTCGCACTGGAATGAACTGACGATTCCGGGGCTCTCTTCGGTGGGCTATGGAAGCTACCATCTTAGGGTCACCGGCCTTCCGAGCGGAATGACCCTCGGCCTCAAACTCACGAGCATACTCTCGGCGGCGCGGGTCTTCGCCGACGGGAAGGAAGTGCTTGCGATCGGGAGGCCCTCCTCGGAGGCCTCGGCCGAGGCTCCGCGATGGGATTCCCGGATCATCGCCCTGAGCCCGAGGAAGGATGGCTCCCTCGATGTGCTCATCCAGGTCTCGAACCACGTGGACTTCAGCGGCGGCCTCGCCAAGCCCGTCATCCTGGGCGCTTACGAGGCGGTGGCCGATGTCCGGGAATCCTCGGTCGTTCTCGAGATGTTCGAAATCGGGGCCCTCTTCGTCATCGGTTTCTATTGCCTCATCCTCTTCGCTTTCAGACCCAAGGATCGTTACACACTCTTCTTCGGCCTCCTGGCCCTCACTTTGGCGCTGAGGACCCTGTTCTACGATGAGTTTCTCATCTTGACGCTGTTCCCGAACTTGCCCTTCGCCGTCCTGTTCCGAATTGGCTATCTGAGCTTCGCGGTGCCCTTTTTTCTCCTGGCGGGACTTTTCAGACATTTGATGCCGCGGCTCTTTCCTCCCTGGCTTTTGGCCATTTTCTCCATTTTCACGGCCGGCTACGGGATCTTCGTCCTCCTCGCCCCGATGCATCTGGTCTCTCTCAGCCTCCTTCCGACGGAGGGCCTGGCCCTCGTCTTCGGAGCCGTAATCCTTTCGGTCCTCGTCCGGGCCCTCGCCGGCCGCGAAGCCGGCGCCTTCCTGGTTTCCTTCGGCTTCATTCTTTTCCTCGTCCCGGTGGTGCACGACATCCTCGTCACCAACGGGCCGGTCCGCGGTCCCTATTTAACGCCAATTGGTATGATATCGTTCTTCCTGACCCTGGCCTTCATGATCACGAGGAATTTCGCCTTGGCCCTGGACGCCTCGGAGCGCCTGGCAGACAAGCTCGCCGCCGCCAACGGCAAGCTCTCATCGACCATCGAGGAACTCAACCGCACCCAGGATATGCTGCTCGTCTCGGAAAAGCTCAATTCGCTCGGGAAACTCGCCGCGGGTCTAGCCCACGAAATAAACACGCCGCTCGCCGCCGTGATTTCCGCCAACGAATCGGCGCGTGCCTCCCTCGAAGGCCTGGCTCGGCGGGATCTTCCCGCCCTGGTGGTGTCGGATGACGAGGGGCGACGCCTGGCCTTGAAACTGCTCACCCTGAGCTTCGCGAAGGGGGATGAGGGCGAACTCGCCTTCCTCGATCGAAAATCGCGCCTGGCGGCCGGGAAGGCCCTTCTGGCCGAGCTGCCGGCCCTGGCCGATAGGATCGATTCGATCCTCGAACTCGGGCTGCACTCCCATCGGATGATGCTGCGCCAGCTCTCGACGCGACCCGATCGCGATGCAATTCTCGATGCCGTGCTCGCCATGTCGGAGCTGCGCCGCTCGGAATCGATCGTCGGTGTCGCCTCCGAGAAGGCCGCCGATGTCGTACGTACGCTGAGGCATTATCTCGGCGACAACGAGAGTCATTCGCGTTTCGGTGCGATCGCCATCCAAAAGGAGATGGAAGCGATTCTCGTTCTCTATCGGAACCAGGCCAGGAAGGGCGTCGACATAGTCAGCGACTTCGCCCCCGGACTCGAGGTGCGCGGGGACAGGCAGAACCTTGGACAGGTGT
>DATKTD010000341.1:0-11826 GCA_035531315.1 Rectinemataceae bacterium | reverse complement strand
CCGGCCGGATCCGAGGAGACCCGCGATGCCGAGGACCTCGCCCTGCCGGAGATCGAGATCGAAGGGCTCGATCGAGCCGCGAAGGCCGAGGCCCCTCGCGCTGAGCAGCGTTTCCGCCCCTGCCGCGCCCCGCGTCTTGTCCCCTCCCCTGGCGGCGTGGCTGAACTCCGAGAGCTCCTTGCCCAGCATTCGCGCCACGAGCTCGAGCTTGGGCAGCTCCTCGGTCCGGTATTCGCCGACGAAAAGCCCGTTCTTGAGCACCGTGATGCGATCGGAAATGCGGTAGGTCTGGTCGAGGAAGTGGGTGATGAAGAGTATGGCCATCCCCTCGTCCCGGAGCTTGCCGATGACCTTGAAGAGCTGCTCGACCTCGCTCTCGTCGAGACTCGACGTGGGCTCGTCCAGGATGAGGACCTTCGCCGAGGAATCGAGGACCCTGGCGATGGCTACCATCTGCTGGATCGCGATCGAAGAGGAAGATAGGGTCCTCGTCACGTCGAGTTCGAGGTTGAGGCGGGCGAGGCCCTCCGCCGCCAGGCGATGGAGGCTCTTCCAGTCGACGCGACCGAACTTGCGCGGCTGCCTGCCGAGGAACATGTTTTCGGCTATGGAGAGATTGGGACAGAGATTCACTTCCTGGTAGACCGTGTGTATGCCCACCCTCTGCGCCGCCTGGGGGGAATCCGGCCTGAAGGTCTTCCCCTCGAGGAGCATCAGCCCTCCATCCTGTCGGTAGACTCCGGTGAGAACCTTCACCAGTGTCGACTTGCCGGCGCCGTTCTGCCCCATCAGCGCGTGGACCTCGCCGCGGAAAAGCCGGAAATCGACGCCGGACAGCGCCTTGACCCCGGGGAAGACCTTGTCGATCGATTTCATCTCGAGAATCGGGGCGACATCCCTCATACCCGCTCCTCCCTCCCGCGCCCGGCGAGCGGGCCGCGACATACAGGCCACCCCGGTCGTCGGGGTGGCCATTTTGATGTAACTATTATGTTCTTCGCGTTGTCATCAATATTGCCGGGTCGGGAGGGCGGCGGCCGCGTTGGTCTGGTCGAAGATGCCCTCGATGGTGTAGATGCGGGCGGGGAGTTTCTTGCCGTCGCGGAGGTCCCTCATGGCCTGGACGGCCTGAGGCCCGAGCAGCGGACTGCACTCGACCGAGCAGTTCAGCTCGCCGGCCACCATCGCGTCGAAGGCGCCCTTAACCGCGTCGACGGAAACAATTATTATATCTTTCCCGGGCCTGAGACCGGCTTCCTTGATAGCCTGGATCGCGCCCAGGGCCATCTGGTCGTTGTGGGCGTAGAGCACCTGGATGTTCTTGTCGGCCTTGAGGAAGGCCTCCATGACGGCCTTGCCCTCGGCGGAGGTGAAATTGCCGGTCTGCGATCGGGTGATCTGCCAATTCGGATGCTGCTTCATGATGTTGGCGAAACCGGTCTTCCGGTCGATGGCCGGCGCCGAGCCCGTCGTGCCCTGGAGCTCGACGATGTCGATGGGCTTCGCGCCGTCGTCGATGCCCTGTTTCTTGAGATAATCGGCGAGCCAGGTGCCGGCCTTCTCGCCTTCCTTAATGAAATCGGAACCCATGATGGTGAGACGGAGGCCGCGGTCGGAGGCCTGGACGTCGCGATCGATCATGACGACGGGGATGCCGGCGTTCTTCGCCTCCTGGAGCACCGGGCCGTAGCCGGTCTCGACGAGGGCGGTGAAGAGGATGGCGTTCACCCTCCTCGCGATGAAGGATCGGATCGCCTTGATCTGATTTTCCTGCTTCTGCTGGGCGTCCGAGTAGATGAGGATGAAGCTGGGATCGTCGTTGAAGGCGTTCTGCACGGAAATGGTGTCGGCCGTGCGCCATTCGCTCTCGGAGCCGATCTGCGAGAAGCCCACCACCCAGGTCTTCGGCGCGGCGAAGGCCAGCGCCGAGCCCAGCGCCATCATGACGACGATCAACCCCAGAGTTTTCTTCCACTTGCTCATACGAGACCCTCCTGAAGACACGTGAGATTCCTGTTCGCGGATAGGCCGCCGACGGCGGCGCAAATCGAACGCAGCCGCGATTCAGTGCCCGACAGTCCGCCCCCCGGGGCGGGCATCCGAAGACACGACCCCCCTCCTTCCATCCACTAGTTCTGGACGTTCAGGAACTTGTAGAGATTCTGGTTCGCCAGGACTTTGCCCACGCTGAACTTGAGCGGGCCGATCACCGTCGTGACGGCCGAGCTCGCGTTCATCAGCGTCAGGGTATTGTTGATGCCGATGATGCTTACCGTGCCCTTGGCCTCGAGCACGTCCCCGTACTTGATGTCGCGCGAGTCGCCGTCGGCGCTGAAATAGATCTGCCTTCCCAGGTATTGGGTGACGACGAGGAGATCCTTGAATTTCGGGTCCGGGGTCTTCGCGCTGCCCTTGGGAAGGGCGACGGGTCTCGGCTTGTCCTTGAGGATGTCGGACACCTTCCGCAGGACGGCGCCCTTTTCGCTACCGTCGATCTCGTAGACGGCACCCGAGACTCCCGTACGGACGAATTCGACCCAGTCCCTATCGACATTGACGCGGATCTCCGCCGCGGCCGGAATCACGTCGCCGGGTTTCACGACGGTCCAGGCCCCCGATCCCACCCGAAAGCTGACGTAACCGGCGTCAGTCTCGGAATACAGTCCCACGCAGGTGAGGGTCCCCGCCTTCGCGTCGGCGGCATCGGCGGCCGTCGCCGCGATGATCGCGATGGCGACCGCGGTCAGAAGCAACCTGGCCGATGAGGCTTGTCGCATCCTGTACTCCTGTTCCCGTACGGCGTCGTTCGAGGCGCCGGCGGAGCGTCCGGATTCGGGAGCGGCCCTGGCCGACCCCGGCTTTCCTTATACGCCGGATAGGGGAAGAGAAGTTGTGTACAATTCGGTCTTTTTGTGCACTCGGCGTCGCGAGAGAGGTGCGGCCCTGCTCAGTATTCCCTGCCGGCCATCTCGCGCCGCGCGGTCGCGGCCGGAAAGACGCCCTCGGCCGTAATCATCCGGATCGGGAGGTCCTTGCCGTTCATGTAGTCCTTTATGGCCTTCATCAATTGGGGACCGAGGAGGGGATTGCATTCCACGGTGCAGTTGAGCTTGCCTGCCATCATCGCCTTGAAGGCCCCGTGGGCGGCGTCGATCGATATGATCGCGACGTCCTTCCCGGGCCTTATCCCCGCCTCCTCGAGGGCCTGGATCGCCCCGAGGGCCATGTCATCGTTGTGGGCGAAGACGGCGTCGATCTTCCTGGTCTCGCGCGTCAGGATGCCCTTCATCACGAGATAGCCCTGATCCCTGAAGAAGTCCCCGCTCTCCGAATCGATTATCTTGTAATTGGGATAATCTTTGATGACCTCGGAAAAGCCGATCGATCTGTCGATGGCGGGGGCCGAGCCCACGGTGCCCTGGATCTCGACGATATTGACCGGGGCCTGGGTCTTGAGGTACTCGACGAGCCATCGCCCCGCCCTCCTCCCCTCCTCGATGAAGTCCGAGCCCATGAAGGTCAGCCACAGCGAATCGTCCTTGATGTCGACGGAGCGATCGGAGAGTATCACCGGGATTCCCGCGGCCTTCGCCTCCCGGAGCACATCGTCCCATCCCGATTCGACGATGGGCGAGAAGGCGATGACGTCCACCTTGTCCCGTATGAAGGACCTGATGGCCGCGATCTCGTTCTCCTGGCGCTGCTGGCCGTCGACGAAGCGGAGGTCGATCCCCTCCTTCGCGGCCGCCGTCTTGATCGACTTGGTGTTCGCCACCCTCCACTCGCTTTCCGAGCCTACCTGGGCGAAGCCCAGGACGATGGGCCTATTGAGGGCGAGGGGGGCCTCGTGGATGTAGGGCATTCCCTCGAGCCTCGTGCCGAGGAGAGACTGGGTGACCTTGCGCGGGCGCAGGTAGATCTTTTTCGGGATGCCCTCTTTGTGCATCAGGATGTCGCGGGCATAGTCGATCGCCTCTTTCCCGCCCGTCGAGCAGGTGAAGGTCGCGGCGAGTATCCCCTTTCTGACGAGCTCGATGCCGCCCGTGGGCCCCGGCAGGCCGTCGATCCCGATAAAGCGGATGCCCTCCCGCCCGATGGCCTTCGCGGCCCGCCAGGCCCCCCAGGCCATCGCGTCGTTTTGGGCGAAGATGACGTCGACGTCCGGCAGGGTTTTCAGCCTGACGGCCACCTTGTCCTCGGCGCTGTCGCGGAGCCAATCGGCGATGATCGTATCGACTATGCGAATGTTTCCGTGGGTGGCCAGCACCTCGCGCAGGCCCTGGCTTCGGAGAAGGGAGGGGGGGGAGCCCGAACGCCCCTCGATCTCGAGCAGGCTCCCCTTGTGTTCGCCGAGGAGCTCGGAGACCACCTGACCCGCCTCGCGGCCGAGGCGCTCGTTGTCGGGTCCTATGAAGAGGCTGTAGTCGTAGCCTTCGACCGCACGATCGAGGACGATAACGGGGATCTTCGAATAGACGTCGCGTACGACGGGCGTGAGCGCGTGGGATTCGGTGGGCGAGATGATCAGGAGATCGATGCCGTAGGCCATGAGTCTGTTCACGTCGGCGATCTGGCGGGCGGTCGAGTCTGCGGCGTCGGCGTAGACGACCTGCATGTCGGGAAAGGCGGCGACCTCCGCCTTTATCTCCTCGGTCATCTCCACGCGCCAGGGCTCGGAGATGTTGGCCTGGGAGAAACCCACGAGGAATCGCATCCCGCCGGTCTTGGCCCCCTCGATGCCGCAGGAGGCAAGGAAAAGGGCGGCCACGAGGACAGCGGCGGTCGGAATGGGGCGGGCGGGGGCCTTCGGGCCGGGGCTCACTGTCTCCACCCCCTTCGGTACTCTGAGGGCGACGAGCCCATGACCTTCCTGAATGCCCGGCTGAAATAGTGCTGGCTCCTGTATCCCGTCCGCTCCGCAATCTCCGCTATCCGGGCCGAAGGATCGTTCATGAGGGCTATCGCGTTGCCGATGCGCCTGCGGGTCAGGTACTCGATGAAGCCCGAGCCCGTCTCCCTCTTCATAAGCCTGGACAGATGACCCGGACTCATCCTCAAGGCCTCGGCCGCCGACTCGAGGCTGAGATCGGCGTCGTGGCAATGATTATCGATGTAATTCCTGGCAAGTATGACGACCTCGTCGAGGCTATCGCCTTCCGCCAACTCCGCGCGGAGTTCCTCGTGGGCGTCGACCAGCCCTTCCACCGGATTCCCGACGGTCCTCGCCGCCATGAGCACCGGCCGGAGGGCCAGCTCCGCGACCCTTCTCGCGAGGCCCGCCCTCGCCTCGGCGATGCCGGCCTCGGTCATGGCCGGCACTATCGCCAGCATCGCGTCCTCGTCGTCCTCGAACACGTAGGCGCCTTCGCCAGGCATCGACTCCTCCATGACGGCCCTCATGGCGACCTGCTCGAGCCTGTGCGAATAATGGGTCGAGGGTCCCTCGCCGCGCTCGGCGAAGCGGGCGGCGAAAAGGCTGACGGGCCCGGCGAAATCGATGCCGAGCAGCGAAAGTCCATCCTCGATCTCCGAGCGCGCGAGACCCGTCCCCACCCAATCCTTGAGAAATCGCTCTCTGAGGACGGGGAGATTCCGCTCGAGCTGCTCCCTCGCCCAGGTTTCCTGTTTGAGCGAATCGCGCCGCGCGCCGAGCTCGGTGGCCGCTCGGGCCATCAAGGCCGTAAAAGCCTCGACCGACACCGGCTTGAGGAGGTAGTCGAAGACGCGGAGCTTGATGGCGGCCTGGGCGTACTCGAATTCGTCGTGCCCGGACACGATGACCGCGAGCCTTCCCGGGAGCAGGGTCTCGAGCCTCCCGATGAGCTCGATGCCGTCGATGAAGGGCATGCGTATGTCGACCATGAGGAGGTCGGGTCGAAGCGCGACAGCCCTCTCGAGGGCCACCTCGCCGTCCTCCGCCTCGCCCACCACCTCGAAGCTGTCGGAGTGGCGCTCGAAGAGCGAGCGCAGGCCGCGGCGGATCTTTGGCTCGTCGTCCGCAATAAGAACCTTCCACTTCATAGACCCTCCGCGCGAAGCAGGGGATGCCTGATCCTGACCTCGGTTCCGCCCCCGGGGACGGCCGCGAAGCGAAGACCGTAGGGGGCCCCGAAGGTCAAGACGATCCGCTCGTGCACGTTGCGAATGCCATAGCCCCGGACGAGACCCTCCGAGGCGAAATCCTGGGACTCGAGGGCGATGTTCAGATTCGCGAGTCGGGCTTCGTCGATGCCGACCCCGTCGTCGCGGACGAGGAGACGGAGTTCTCCCTCCGCCTGCGAGACTTCGACGAGGAGCTTGCCGTTGCCTCTTCTTTCCTTGATGCCGTGATAGATCGCGTTCTCGACGAGGGGCTGAAGTATCAGCCGGAGCACTTGATAGCCGCCGAGACCCTCGCCGCCCCTGATGGCGAAATCGAACTTGTCCTCGTAGCGCATTTTCTGGATGCAGAGATAGCTCTCAACGTGCTTGAGCTCGTCGGAGAGATCGATGAGCTCGCGACCCTTGTTGAGACCGATCCTGAACAGACTCGACAGGGCCCCGACCATGCAGACGACATCCTCCACGCGATGCTCCTGGGCCATCCACTGGATGGTGTCCAGGGTGTTGTAGAGGAAATGGGGTTTGATCTGTTCCTGAAGGATGCCGAGCTCGGCCTCGCGCTTCGACTTCTGTTCCCGGTACACCTGGCCGATGAGGCCCTGGATACGACCGAGCATTTCGTTGAAACCGTGGCCGAGTTCCCCGATCTCATCCCCCGAATCGGAGCTGGAACGCACCGAGAGATCGCCTTCTTCCACGCGCTTCATGAGGCTGCGCAGCGACAATACGGGCCTGGCGATGGAGGAGGTGAAGAAGAAGGCCGCGATCACCGCGAGAATCGCCGTGATGCTGCCGATAAGCAGGGACAGATAGCGCACGGCGAGGACCTCGCGGAGGGCCTCGCTCACCGAGAACACGCCGAGGGTCCTCCATCCGGTGTAGGACGAGCGCTTGGAGATCACCTGGTAGTCCACGCCGCCTATCTTGACGAAGGCCGTGGAGGATTCGCCCCCGAGCGAGGCGAGTGGCACCCTGTAGATCACCTTGTTGCTCGGCGCGTAGACGAGCTCGCCCTTGGAGTCGGCGATGAAAAGAAAGCCGTTCTTGCCGAGGGCCGTGCCGCCGAAAACCTCCTCGATGACGGAGAGCTTCATGTCTATCAGAACCACGCCGAGAATTGGTCCGCCACGCGGGTTCGAGATCGCCTTGATCACGGAGACCACCTCGTCGGCGCCGTAACCCATCGTACTGCGGACGTTCCTCCCGAAGGGGCGCGCTATGAGCCTGACCTGCGAAGGATGGTCGCGAGCCTCCTTGTACCAGGATTCCTCGATGAGGGGATCTCGGGTGATCCGATAGAAGTCCTCGCCCGCCCATCTGTCGTCGCGACTCACGAGGAGGATGCCCGCGATATCCTCATGGGTTCCCGACACCACGGCCAGGATACGCGAGATGTCCTTCTCGCGATCGAGCGCCGAGCCGGTCGCCGAGAAAAAGGAGTGGACCTCCGGCGTGGCCGCGATCAGGTCGATGAGGCGCTCCATTTCCTGGACGCGGGCCTCGATGTTCGCCGTCACCTGCCCGATCATGGCGATCGTGTGGTCCATCGTGAGGCGCTCTATCGAAGTCGCGTAGAAAATCGGCCCCATGATGCCCAGGGTCAGGATTGGGAGGAGGAGGAGGGCGAGGAAATACAGCATCAGCCTGAATCTGATGCTCATCGTCGCCCGCCTTCGGAGGGACGGGACGCCATTCCTGGCTTGCGCTTCGTCGGCCATCAGCCTTCCCCGCGATCGTCCGTCTCCCCTCCATTTTACATCCGGCCGGATCGATTGGCGAGGGCGGACGGAGGGTATCGGAAGACGGAAGACATCCCGCGCGGGTGCCGCGGGATGTCTTCGATGGTGAGGCCAAAATGGGCTTTGTCACGTGCACAAATCGGGCATCTTGTGCACTTTCGCGGCTTCGGGTCCTTGCGGGAGCCCTAAGAGGCGCTTTCGAAGGCCTCAGCCCCGCGGCTTCGCGCTCACGACGACGTGGTTACGGGCCTTGATGCCTGTGGTCTGATCGACGCGGTATTCGACCTTCCAGTCGTAGCCTCCCGACGAACGGAGGGCGGCGGCTATCTCCGCGGCGTCGTCGATGCGCGCCTTGCCGATGGCCGCCCGCCTCGCCAGCTCGCAGAGGCCCCGCTCGAAGGCCTTCTCGAAGGCAGGATCCTCGGTCTGGGCCGGGGCGAGGTCGACCACGAGGTCGGCGAAGGCCTCGGTGGCCAGGGGATCGTCGAGGGGGGACACGAGGATCCAGATGGGTTTTCGCGTATCCGCCTGGGTCGGCGCCGCAAGGGTCTCTCCTGGCGTTTCGGAGCCCGCGGCGACGGCCGCGGCGGCAGGAGTGGCGGCGGCAGGAGTGGCGCCGGCCGCGGCATCCTTCGTCTTCCTGACCGCGTCCACCATGCCCTTCTGCGGCCGCATCGCCACGACGGCCGCGGGGAAATCGCCGCCGCCCGCCCCGCCGAGGAGGGCGACCAGCCTATCGGCCAGGGAAGCCGAGCCCTGGGGCAGGCTGGCCACGCTCGCGAAGGCGGGGAGCTCCGTCGCGGCGACGACGGCCTGCCCCGACGAGGGGTCGCTGCCGTCGCGCAGCAATATCACCCGTGGCTGCTTCATGGCCGCGGTGCCATCGCCCCGTCCCGAACAGGCGCCGGCGAGGATGATCGTCGAGAGAGCGAGGGCCGCGAAGACCAAAGCCCTCGAGACGCGCCGACCGAGGCCGGCGGCGCGCCACCGGGCCCCATGGCTCCGGATGGGGGGGGGGAAAACCATCAGTCGAGGATGCAGGCCGAAAAATGCCCCGGCGCTATCTCGCGCAGGGGCGGCCGGCCTTCGCGGCAGGCCGGCTTCGCGACCGGACAGCGGGGGTGAAAATGGCAGCCGGAAGGCGGATTGATGGCGCTCGGGATCTCACCGGTCGGGAGATTCTTGGGCTTGCGCACACGGGGATCCGGAATCGGCACGGCCGCGAGAAGGGCCTTCGAGTAGGGATGGTGGGGCCGGGCGAAGAGTTCGTCGCGCGAGGCGAGTTCGACCACCCTCCCCAGATACATGATGGCGACCCGGTTGCAGAGATACTTGGCCGTCGCCAGGTCGTGGGTGATGAAGAGATAGGTAAGGCCGAATTCGGCCTTGAGATCCTGCATGAGCCTGAGAATCAGGGCGCGGACCGAAACATCGGCCATGGCGATCGGCTCGTCGGCGACGACGAAGTCAGGCCTCGTCACCAGGGCGCGGGCGAGGACGACGCGCTGGCTTTGGCCGCCGGAGAGCTGGTGGGGATACTTGCGATAGATGTAGGGCGCGGGAGAGAGACCCACCTTCTCCATGATCGAAAGCACTATCTCCTTGCGGGAGGAGGGGTCGCCTATGCCGTGGATCTCGAGGGGATGGCCGATGGCCTGTCCCACGCTCATGCGCGGACTCAGGGAGCTCACCGGGTCCTGGAAGACGATCTGGAGCTTCTGCCTGAGCTTCCGCATCTCCTCGTTGCCGTATTCGGTGACGTTCTTCCCCCGATACTCGACCTTGCCGCTCGTCGGCTCGATGAGCCTGAGGAGGAGGCGGCCCGTCGTGGACTTCCCCGAGCCCGACTCGCCGGCCAGGCCCAGGACCTCGCCCTCTTCGATCTCGAAGCTCACGTCGTCCACGGCGTGGACGATGCGCTTGGGCGAGAAAAGCCCGCCCTTGAGGTTGAATTCCTTGACGAGGCTCTCGGCCTTCATGATCGTGGCCATATCAATTATGTCCTTTGTGGAGGTGGCAGGCGACGGCGCGGCCCGCGGCCGCGCTGCCCGTCGATCCCGCCGGGGCGGCGTCGAACTCGAGCTTGGGCTCCTCTCGCAGACAGATATCCATGACCTTCGGGCATCGCGGGGCGAAGGGGCAGGAATTCTTCTGGTTGACGAGGTCCGGCGGGCTGCCCGGCATCGCGGGGAGGTCGGCCTGGTCGAGGAGGATGTTCGGCACGCAGTCCATGAGACCCTTCGTATAGGGGTGGCGCGGGTCCTGGAAAATCTCCCCGACCGACGCGAGCTCGACGATGCGGCCCGCGTACATCACGGCGATCCGGTCCGCGATCTCGGCGACGAGGCCGAGGTTGTGCGAAACCAGGATGACCGTGAGGTTGTATTTGCGCTTCAGTTTGGCGAGGAGCTCGGTGAAACCGGCCTCTACGATGACGTCGAGGGCCGTCGTCGGCTCGTCGGCGAGGAGGAGCTTGGGGTCGAGGACGAGGGTGAGGCCGATCATGATGCGCTGCCTCATGCCTCCCGACAGCTGGAAGGGATATTCCGAGAGGCGGCGCTTCTCGATGCCGAGGTCCTCGAGGATGGTCTCGGCGCGTTTCAGGGCCTCGTCGTCCTTGATCTTCGGCTCGTGGGCGCGCAGCGTCTCGATGAAGTGGTCCTTGATCGACATGAGGGGATCGAGGGAGGTGAGGGGATTCTGGAAGATCATGCCGATCTTCGGCCCGCGCACGTTCCTGATCCCGTCGCCCTCGAGGGCCAGGATGTCCACCCCGTCGACGCGGACCGAACCTGCCACGATGCGTCCCGGCGGCTTCTGGAGGTTGAGGATGGACAGGCCCAGGGTCGACTTTCCGCAGCCGGACTCGCCGACTATGCCGAGGACCTCGCCCCGGAACACGTCGAGGCTGACGTCGTTGACCGCCTTCACCGTGCCGATGGAAATGGGATAATGGATCGAGAGGTTCCGTATCTCGAGGAGAACCTCGGCCTCGGTATCGACTGTCTGCATGGTTCAATACTCCTGGAGGCGGGGATTGAGGATCTCCGCGAGGCCCTCGCCGAGCATGGTGAAACCGAGGGCGAGGGTCATGATCATCATGCCGGGGAAGGTGATCATCCACCACATTCCTGAAGGCAGGAACTTCTTGCCCATCGAGAGGTCCATGCCCCAGTCGGGGATGCCGGCGGGCAGGCCGAGCCCGATGTAGGAGAGGGCCGCCTCGGTCATGATCGAATCGGCGATGTTGAGGGAGAAGACCACCACGACGGTCGCGATGACGTTCGGGAAGATGTAGCGGCTGAGGATCGTCCTCTTCTTCGCCCCGATGGCCCGCGAGGCCTCGACGTATGGTTCTTCCTTGATCTGGAGGGTCTGTCCCCGCACGAGACGGAAGTAGGTCGGGATGTAGACCACCGACACCGCCATCGTGATGTTGATCACGCCCGGCCCGAGCATGGCCGCGAAGGCGATGGCGAGGATGAGACCGGGGAAGGAGTAGATCGAGTCCATGATGAGGGAGAGGACCTTGTCGGCCCAGTTCCCGGCGAAGCCCGAGATGAGGCCGAGGGGGATGCCGATGAGGGCGGACATCAGCGAGGCGGCGATGGCCACGCCGAGGATGGTCTGCGAGCCGTAGACGACCCTGGCCCAGACGTCGCGGCCGAGGTTGTCCGTACCCATGAGATGGGCCGCGCTCGGGGCCACCATCTGCGGGCCGGCGTTCTGGTCGACGGGCGAGAACTTCGTGAAAAGTCCGGGAAATACCGTCATGAAGAGGATGGTGCCGATGATGAGGAGGCCGGCGACGAGTATCCACCACTCCATCCGATAGCGCTTGGCGGCCCCGGTAAAGGCGCCGATGGCCTTGGCGACGGCGCCGGCCGGCGACCACTTCGCCGCCTCGACCTCGTCCTTGCGTCCTTCTATGTTATCCGACATTGGGAGCCCCTTCAAAGTTTGACGCGCGGGTCGATCGCCGCGT
>DATKTD010000340.1:0-70159 GCA_035531315.1 Rectinemataceae bacterium | reverse complement strand
TCCTCCGAGGCCGCGGCGTTCTTTTGGATGGTGTCGTTGAGCTGGGAAAGGGCAGCTTCGATCTGGCTCGTTCCCGCCTCCTGTTCCTTGCTCGCCGCGCTTATTTCGCCGACCAGGGTCGAGGTGCGCTGCATGATGGGGCTGAGGTTGGCGAGGGCCTGGGCGGCCCTGTCGGCCTTGCCGACCATGTCGGCCGTTATGTGGCGGATCTCCTCGGCGGAGTCCTTGCTGCGCTCGGCGAGCTTCCGGACCTCCTGGGCCACGACGGCGAAGCCCTTTCCCGATTCGCCGGCCCGCGCCGCCTCGATGGCCGCGTTGAGGGCCAACATGTTCGTCTGTCTCGATATCTCCTCGATGACGCCCACCCGCTGGGCGATGAGGCGGATCGCCTCCGTCGCCTCCCTGACGGCCATGACTCCCGCCTCGGTCTCTCTCGCGGCCTCGGCGGCAATGCGTTCCGACTCGGCCGCGTTCGACGCATTGTTCCGCGTCGAGGCGGCGAGTTCCTCCACCGAGGCCGAGACCTGTTCCGCGACGGCCGACTGGCGGTTCGCGGCCTCGGCGATGCTGTCCGCCGTGTTCCTGAATTCGCCGCTGCCCCGGGCCACCCTCCCGGCCGACTCTCTCACCGAGCCGAGGAGGGAGCGGAGATCGTCGCGCATCTTCGAGAGGCTGGAGGCGAGGAGACCCGTCTCGTCCCTACGCGAGGCGAGGCTGAGGTCGAAGGATCCGGCGAGGTTGCCGTCGGCGATCTCCCGCATCCTTTCGACCGCGTGGAGGATCGGGCGGGTGAGCCTCCTGCCGAAGGCTATCGCGACGATCGCTATGGCGAGCATGAGGCCGAGGCCGACCGCCACGACCACGATGAGGGCCTGGCGCATCGCGGCGAGGGCCTTCCCGCGCTGTAGATCCGCCGCCTTCTCGATGGTGTCTATATAATTGCCCGTGCCGACGACCCAGTTGAAGGCGGGGATGTAGAGGCTGTAGCTGCGCTTGGGGAAGGCCTCCGTCGAGCCGGGGCGCGGAAACCAGTATTCGGTGTAACCGCCGCCGGCCATCCCTGCCGCGATGATGGCCTTGACGAGCTCGAAGCCCTTTACGTCCTTCATGCCGTATCGATTCTTGCCCTCCGAGGCCTTGTTGCCCAGGAGGACCACGTTGTCGCCGGTCGGGGTATCGGCCCAGAAATAGCCGTCTTTACCGTAGCGGAGGTTCCGGAGAAGGTCTTCCGCCAGGCTCTCGGCCTGGGTCTTCGGGAGCTGGCCCTTGTCGCGGAGGGCCCCGAGCTGCTGGAGCATGCTGGCGGCAATCCCGATTTCTTCCATGATCTTCAGGTCATAGTCGGCCCTCAGGCTGTCTTCGTAGGTCGCGATCTGCGAGCGGGTCGCCGAAATCAGGGCAAAGACGAAGACCGATCCGAGGACGAGGGAGACGACCAAGGCCGTCGTCAGAGCCAGGGCGATGATCTTTGTGGTGATGCTCCTCATGACAACTCCTTCCGCTCGCGTCGAAAAAGTAGGTACTTGGATGTAAGAATCGACCGCGCTTCATCGCCCCGCAAGACCTTTTTTTTAAATAGAGAAAATGGCATAGAAGATGGTCAAAAGTTCGATTTTTGAAACATCATTTCGATATGCGAACTTGACACTATCGGGGGTTATGGTACAATAAAATAATCTCTGGTAGGGCCCCTCGATCGCGGGCCCTGAGACCCGGGCCCAGCCCGCTTTCAATCATATACGGGAGGAATATATGCTCATCCTTCTCGCAGACGCCTTCGCTCCGGACCTGCCCGGTCGGCTCGCCGCCTACGGGGAGCTCAGCAGCGATCTCGGCAGGATAGCCGAGGCCGAGGTCGTCATCGTCCGCTCGAAGACCAAGGTCGACAAGACCATGATCGACAAGGCGCCGAAGCTGAAGTACATCATCCGGGGCGGCGTGGGTGTCGATACGATCGATGTCGAGTACGCGAAACAGAAAGGCATCGACGTCGACAACACCCCCGAGGCGTCGAGCCTCGCCGTGGCCGAGCTCGCCTTCGCGATGATGATCGCCATGCCCGCCCACCTCGTCGAGGCCGATACCTCGATCAAGCAGGGCAAGTGGCTCAAGAAGGAACTCGAGCGCACCGAGCTCTACGGCAAGACCCTCGGCCTCATCGGCATCGGCCGCATCGCCCGCGAGCTGGCCGTCCGGGCCCGCGCCTTCGGCATGCGCGTCATCGCCTACGACCGCTTCGTCTCGTCTTGCTCCGACACCGACGAGATGTGCGATCTCGATGGCCTCTACGCCCGCTCCGACTACATTTCCCTCCACGTGCCCCTGACCCCCGAGACGAAGGGCATGATCGACGCGAAGGCCATCGCCACGATGAAAAAGGGCGTCCACATCATCAACACCTGCCGCGGCCAGGTCATCGTCGAGGAGGATGTCGCGGCCGCCCTCAACGAGGGCAGGCTGGGCGGCTACGCCTCCGACGTCTTCCTCAAGGAACCGCCCGAGGGTTCGCCCCTCCTCACGGCCCCCCGTGTCCTCCTCACGCCTCATCTCGGCGCCTCGACCGGGGAGAACCTCCTCCGCCTGGGCGACTCGATCGTCACCCGCGTCGCCAAGTACGCGGGCAAATGAAGGAGATAGCAGCATGAAGCGCGTCATCAATTTTTCGGCCGGTCCGGCCGCCATCCCCGTCGAGGTCCTCGAGCAGGCCCGCGACGAAATGCTCGACTGGCAGGGCACCGGCTGCTCGGTGATGGAAGTCTCGCACCGCGGCAAGGAATACGACGCCCTCCATCACGGGGCGATGGACCTCTTCCGCGAGCTCGCCGGCATGGGGCCCGAGTGGAAGATCCTCTTCACCACGGGCGGGGCCTCCACCCAGTTCCTCATGCTCCCGATGAACTATCTCGGCGCCGCGGGCGAAGGCAAGCAGGCCGATTATATCAACACGGGCAACTGGTCGAAGGCCGCGATCAAGGAGGCTAAGCGCTTCGGCGCGATCAGCTTCCCCGCCAACATGGAGCGCGAGGGTGGGGCCCCCAACGCCATCCCGAAGCAGGCCGAGCTCAAGCTCAATCCGGCCGCCGAGTACCTCCACTACACCACCAACAACACCATCGAGGGCACGGAGTTCCATTACACTCCCGACGCCAAGGGCAAGCCCCTCGTCGCCGACATGTCCAGCGACATCTTCTCGAGGCCGATGGAGTTCAACAAGCACTCCCTGATCTACGCCGGCGCCCAGAAGAACCTCGGACCATCGGGCGTGACGGTCGTCGCCATCAAGGAGGACTTCCTCGCCAAGGCGAAAGAAGACCTACCTACGATGATGTCGTACAAGGTCTTCAACGAGCACGACTCGATGTTCAACACCCCGCCCTGCTTTTCGATCTACATCCTCGACCTCGTCCTCCGCTGGCTCAAGAAGAACGGCGGTCTCGAGGCCATGGGCAGGGTCAACGACGCCAAGCAGAAGGCCCTCTACTCCGCCATCGACGGCTCCAGCGGCTACTACTCCTGCCCCGTGGCCCCCGGCGACCGCTCCTGGATGAACATCGTCTTCAAGCTCCCCACGCCCGAGCTCGACGAAAAGTTCATCAAGGAGGCCAAGACCGCGGGCATCGTCCAGGTCAAGGGCTACCGCACGGTGGGCGGCATCAGGCTCTCCGCCTACAACGCCGTCAATCTCGACGCGGTCAAGACGACCGTGCAGTTCATGGAAGAGTTCCGCAAGAAGAACGGCTGACATACTGGGGAAGAAACCCTTTTGTCCCGGTCAAAAGGGTTTCCTCCCCAGACCCCTCCTTCCTAAAACCGAAGAGAAGTCCTCAGCTGTCGGGCTCCCGGCCCTGGCGCGACGGACGAGTCGGGGCTAAGATTCCGCCACCCGCCTGTCGGGGGGAGGTCTATCGGCGTGGGCATCGATTTCAGGACGATCTTCATCGAGAACAGCCTCATCCTCGTCGCCCTCTCGCTCTTCCCCTTCCTCGCGACCTCCGCCGAGATGCGCGCCCATCGTTATCTCGGCCTCTGGTCTCTCTCCTTCCCGGTATTCCTCGCGGGCAATCTGGCCGTCGCCCTCCGCGGGCCCCTGCCGGAACTCGTCTCTATTCTGGGGAGCAACCTCCTCCTCGTGGCCGCCTATCTTCTCCTCGTGGCCGGGGCCCTCGCTTTCAAGGGCCGGGGTCTCCGGCCCCTCGTCGCGGTCGCCGTCCTCCTCCTCACCCTCCTCGTCCAGAGCTATTGGAGCCTCGTCGCCCCCTCGACCCTCGCCAGGGTCGTCTTCTTCGGTTCGATGGGCTTCGTCACCAACCTCGTGGCGGCCCTCGTCCTCCTTGGCCTGCCCGAGGGCCAGGGGGGTAAGCAGGGGCGCAGCGTCCTCCTTGGAGCCTTCTTCCTCATCTTCCTGTCCGCCTTGGCGGCCACGAGGGTCCTCTTCTCCGTCCTTTTCGGCATCGGGGAAGACCTCCTCTCCGCCCCGCTCTGGGATTCGGCCCTCCAGATCCTGACGGCCGCGGCCTTCGTGGGGCTCGCCTTGTCGATCCTTTTCATCCACGCGGCGAGGCTCGACGCGGGCCTCGAGGAAGCCGTGCGAGACCGCGAAATTCTCCTCCGCGAGATGGCGCATCGGACCAAGAACGATCTCGCCATAGTCGACGGCCTGATATCGCTCGAACAGGACTCGCTTCCGAGGGAGGGAGAGGCCGAACGCCTGGACAGGCTTCGCGAGAGGATCCGCTGTCTGGCTTCGGCCCACGAACTGCTCTCGGTCGGGACCGATCTCCGAAGGATACGGCTCGACGGCTATCTCGGAAACCTGGCACGGGCCCTGGAGCCCGGAGGGCGGATCCGCATCGAGGTGGACTTCGATCCGATCGAAATAGACTTTCCCCGCGCCGTTCCCCTCGGTCTCGTGATGAACGAGCTCGTCACCAACTCCCTCAAACACGCCTTTCCGGGCGGGAGGCAGGGGACGATACGCCTGCGCCTCTACTCGAGCGGCGAAGAACTCGGCCTCGAGATTTCCGACGACGGGGTGGGGACGCTTTGGCCCCCCCTCCACCCGGGCTTCGGCGCCACGGTCATCGCCTCCATGGTTACCAAGGTCGGAGGGAGGATGGAGTTCCATGGCGGAGGGGGGAGCGCCTGGAAGATCCGCTTTCCCGCGAACGAGAAGGGAAGGCCGGGCCCGGGCTCCGGCGAAGTCACGAGGCGCCGCCTAGTCCATCGACAGACCGAGGCCGGCGAAGAGCGAGAAGACGGGACTCCCTCCAAGGAGCCATGAGGCACGGGTCGGCAGGCTCAGGCGGCTTTTGCCGATGCGGCCGATGTCGAAAGTGATGCCCGCCTCGGCCGCCCCCGCCGACAAACCGCCGGCTCCGATGGTCGCGCTTCCCTCGATCCGGCCGTAGGCCGGGCCGAGGGCGGCGTAGAGACCGGCCTCGGCTACGAGGCTGTCGCTCGGCGTCGAGCCCGCGTAGCTGCGGCTCCAGCCCCCCGCGAGGGATGCCGAGACGGGGAGACCCGGATACCACGAGAGACCGAGGCCGGGCAGGATGCTGAGGGTAGTGCCCCCCGCGTCGGCCAGGGCAAACGAGCCGTCCACCTTCGGCTTGAGGAGAAAATCCCCGGCCAGATAGGAGAACTCGAGACCCGCGTCGGCGATGGTCGATAGAAGTCCATCCACCGATTGTCGCTCGAGACCGAGGCTTCCCTTGGTGGAAAGTTCCGTTCCGTCGATGGCAACGAGGAGACCCAGGGCCGAACGCCAGGAGGGAAGGCCTCCCTCCGTGCCGGAGAGGCCGCCTTCGAGGCTGCAGACCGTGGAGAGCTCGCCGGGATTCCAGGAGAAATCGGCCCGGGCCGCCGCCGAACCCGAAAGGAGGGCACCCGCCCTGCCTTGCAGGTTGCAGAGGAAGCGCGAGGCCGTCCTTCCCTCGGCCAGTTCGAGGCTGGCCGCCGCCTCCGCCGCGGCGACGGGCGATCCATCGAGGAAGGCGGCCCCGGCTTCGGTGGAGAAGGTCCCCCTCGTCTCCGCCGTGACGCCGAAGGCGCTGCAGAGAAGGACGAGGGCCGCGACGCGACCTGTCGCGGCTATGGTGGCGGAAATCATGGTTTAATCGTCCTCCTCGATATGTCGCGCTCGAGCGCATCGAGGGAGGCGCCTCGCTCGAGACCCTGTATTATGATCGCGATGGCCCCATCGCTTGAAAGGCCGAGTCCCCGGGCCTTCGCCAGGAGCGATAGTAGCTCGGCAAAACGTTTCGCAGACAGCTCGGAGGCGGCAAGGGCCCTTCCCAAGGCGAGCCGTGACTGGACAGAAAGGCCGAAACGGCCGCTGGCGTCGAGGGCCACCGCGGCCGCGCGGAGGGCCCGCGGCCCCCTGGCCTCGGGGTCGGATGCGTAGCCGCCTGTGGCGGCTTGGCCCCCCCCTGCCGCTTGGCTCCCCGTTGCGGCCAGGATGGTCTCCAGCTCGGTATCTGTATAGCCAGCCCTCATCAGGATGGCTCCCTGTCTGAGGAGGGAGGCGAGGGATGTCGTATCCCCTGGCAGACAATCGAAGTGGGCGAGGAGCTCGCGCATGGCCGTGAAGCGCCCCAGGTCGAGGCGCAGGGCCGGACCCAACAGGGCGGGGCGGATATTCTTGAGCGCCCCTTCCTGGAGTCTTTCCACGAGGACGATTTCGGGAATGCCCGATGATCGTGCCGTCGAGGCCATCGCCTCGAGTTCGGCGGCTATCGGCGCGTAGGCCGCGGCCGCCGGGGAGCCCAGCCATTCGGCGATGCTGGAAGGAAGATTGGGCAGGGCTTGGAGCGATGCCGAACAGAGGATCAGGAGGGCCGGGATGGAGCCGGCGCGGCGAAGAGAACTCATTGTCCCTTTCCGCCACCCGAGCCGCTGCCGATCGGCAGCCCCGTGGATCCGCCGCCGCTCGCCCAGCCGCCCGTGCCTATGACGCTACCCGCCCCGAGTGTCCCGATGAAGTTGTCGAAGTTGCCGATCAGCCTGCCCGCCCCCCTTTCGGGACCGCCGAAGGGAGAACCATACAAGAAACTCCTTCTCTCCTCTTCGCGAAGGAGCCGCATCATCCCCTCGGTGAGGGGCCCTTGCCGGCTTCGCGTCGCAAGCTGGGCTTCCCTCCGGAGCCTCAGGCCCGTCTCCTGTGCCGAGGCCCCGAAGCGAAGGGCTCGGTCGGCCTCGCCCAGGAGCTTCTCGAAAAGCCCCGGCGACTCGAGGACGGCCGGGCTGGCGTATCGAAGGACGAGGCGGTAGGCGAGGGGGGAGGGGGCCGGCCTTCCTGCCTCTTCCGACTCCCTCACGATGTCGGCGTAAGAAGGCGCGGTCCGACTATCGGCAGGACCTGTCGCGGCGAGCCCGGCGTCGGGGGATGGGGCGGAAAAGGAATTTTCCGCCGATAGGCCCGCGCCGAGTCCCATCATGGCGAAGAGGGCGACGGCGAGACCCAGGTTTCCCGATGCCGTCAGCGCTGACAGTTTCACGACAGCCTCCTAGAGCCTCAAGAGGGCGCTCGACCCTCCGAATCCATCATCGACCCTTTCGACAGCGGCCGGGTCGCCCACCCATTTCGTGCCATCCACGACGAAATTGTACAGGTATATCTTACCCCGCTCGAGGGGGATGTCGATTTCCCAAACCCGCCTCTGGGCGTCCGGACGGAGGGAATAGCCCTCGGTCTTCCAGCCCGTGAAATCGCCGGCGAGGCTGACGGTGCTGGCCTTCGGTTCGACGATCACGAAACGGACGAGGACCCTGTCGGAGGGCTGGAAGAGCCTCGGGGCGACCATGGTGAAGGCCAGGGCGAGGAGGGCCGCCGCGGCGGCGGCCAGGGTGGGGAGGCGCCAACGCGACCGGGGCGGTCGAAGGATGGGCAGGGCTTCGGGCGAGCCTTCGAGGAAGAGGGCGCCCATGACAGTGTCGGCGAGGGCCATGGCGGCCCCCGATGGCTCGCGGGAAGTCGAGGCCGCGGCATCGCGCTCCATAAGGGAAAGGACGAGGCCATGGCGTTTTCTGCAAGCGGCGCAAGTTCCGATATGTTCCCGGAACGAGGCGAGCTCCGTGGCTTCCACCGTTCCACCCTCATCCCATGAGCGGGCGAGGGCCTCAAGGTCGGCGCAGTTCCTCATCATCGAGTGTTACCCCCTCCCGCTTCCGACGGTTGCTCACCTTCGTCGCCGCCGAGGAGGCTGCGGAGCTTTTTCCTGGCCCGGAATAGCCGCGATTTGACCGCTTCCTCTCCGAGGCCGAGGATCCTCGCCACATCGGCCACGGGGAGTTCGGCGAAATAGTAGAGCTCCACGACATTTCGCTGGTCGCCGGGCAGTTTCGCGACGCTGGCCCTGATCGCCTCGGCCTCGAGTTTCTTCTCGACCTCGATGGAAGAATCCGGCGCCGCTCCGCTCCCTGTCTCGGCGCCGATGGCGGCGATCTTCCTCTCGTCGTTGCCCCGCTTCGTGCCGCGTGTCCTTACCCTGTTGGCCGCGATGGCGATGAGCCAAGCGGGAAAGCTCTCCCCAATCCTGAAACTTCGCAACGAGCGAAAGGCTCGGAGGAAGACCTCCTGCGAGATATCGGCGGCCTCCTCCTCTTCCAGCCTCCGCGAGCGGCAGAAGGCGAGGACCCTGTCGGCATAGCGCTCGACGAGGGGCCTGAAGGCCCCTTTATCCCCGGCGAGAACCCGGTGGATGTCCTCGATGTCCCTAAGAGCGTCACCCTCGTCCACGGCAGGGGATTATAGCGCGAACAGGGCCGGGGCGCAGGAAGGGGGGGGCTGCGAAAAGAAAGAAGCCCGCGCAACCTTTCCCGAGGGCTCGAGGTAGCCCTATGCGAAATCCCGACGAGGATCGGTTGGGCCCGACCGCCGCGCCGGCGACAAGACAGGAGGAATTCCATGAAGATCATGAAGCTATTGGGGATGCTTGTCCTGGCCGTCCTGCTAATAGCGGGCTGCTCGAGTCCCGGCACGACCAGCGTCACGTTCAGTCTTACCGACGCCCCCGTGGATACGTCGACGATCGCTCATGTTTACGCCCAGTTCGGCGGACTCTCGGTCAACGAGTCGGCCAGCGCTTCCGCGCCCGAATCGTCCTGGATTTCGGTACCCATCGACACGACGAAGGTCTACGACCTCCTCGCCCTGTCCGGGGGCCTCTCCGATCTACTGGGAACGGTGCCGCTTACAGCGGGCACCCAGGTCAATCAAATCAGGTTCACCAGCCCCGTGCTGACCGTCGTCGAGGCGGCCAATCCGACGACCCAGCTTCCCTGCACGCTCAATTCGAGCAGTCTCAAGATCGTGAAGGCCTTCGCCATTCCCCTTACCGGAACGCTCAGTCTGACGGTCGACTTCGACGCGAGGAAGTCCCTCGTTACGAGCGCCACCGGCTATAAGATGACGCCGGTGCTCCGCGCCGTCGTCGACAACGAGGCGGGGAAGATCCTCGGAAGCTTCGCCACGGCCGGCGTCACCAACCCCGCCTCCGACAGTTACATGGTCTACGCGTACAAGACGGGAACCTATACCTCGGCGGAGGCCCTGCCGAACGCGGAGGGCACCTACTTCGCGAACGCGATAACTGCCGCCCTGCCCAAGTCCGATGGCATTGGGGGCTATACCTATACCCTCGCCTTCCTCGAGGCGGGGACCTATGACCTCGTCGTCTTCGACACGACGGCCGCGACGGTGGCCGACGCCACGAGCTATGTGGGAGTGAGCGTCCTGAGCGCGAAGGAGACGACCCTCAACATAGCCCTTCCCTGAGACGGCAAAGTCCCATTTTGCCGGCGGGCGGGCCGCATCCGATGAACGGCCCTCGGATCGCTTGCCCGCGACGCGCTTCTCCCCAGTCGCCCGCCCGCCTCCCCGGCGGGCGACTTTTTTTTGCGTGGGGCCGCCCCCGCAGGAGGATCCTTGGGCCGCCGCGCCGTGCTGTGGGGGCCTAGAGCGCCGCGGCGAAGGCCGCGACCCTCTCTTTCATGGCCGCCATTTCCTTCCTCGTCTTGAGCACGAAGACATTGCGCTCCGCCGTTCCCACGACGGCATCCTGCTCCGCCTGGCTCCTGTAGGTGGCCTTGCGGAAGCGGTTGTCGTGGTCCTTTTTGCGCGACTTCCAGACCTCGTCGGCGACCTTGTCGCAGAGCTGGCCGAAGGAGGCGAGGGCATCACGGAGATCCGCGATGTCGAGGTCGGCGGCCGTCTTGCCCGCCAGCCAGGCGAGGATGGCCCAGGCGTGCCGGGACCTGTCGAGGGGATAGTCGGCGGCGAAGTCCGCGTAGGCCTCGTGCATCTCGTTCCAGGTGGGGATGGCCCCCTCTCGGGCCTTGGCGAGGAGGCCTTGGACCTTCTCCCTCGGCACGAGCTGGCCTCCCAGATTTTCCCAGCCGCCCTCGCGAGGCTCCCTGCCTGGGTCGAGGGCGAGACGTCCGGCCAGGCTTTCGAAGGTGGCACCCTCCTCCGCGACGAGGGTCGAGGCGGCGTACCAGAGAAGGATTTCGCGATAGGCCTTCCAGGCCTTTCCCGGCTTGGACACGACCACGGGGCGTCTCGAGTTTTCGATTCCCCAGGCGTCCACCTCGGCGGGCAGGGCAAAACGAGGATCGAAAAGGGCGGCCTTCCCACGCTCGCGGAGTGCCTCGCGGCCGAGTTTGGCGGCGTCTTCGCCCTCCTGTCTCGCCACGGCCGCTCCCGTCCATTCCTCGATGAGACCGAGGGCCTTCACGCACTCCTCGGCCGTATCGGGGGCGAAGGGAGAAAACTCGATGAGGAGGCTCTTTGACGCGCGGTGGTCGCGGGCCTTGAACTTGGCCTCGTTCCTCATCAGGGCGTAGAGGTTGCTCGCCCACCACCACCCGGGCACGAGGACGAGGCGGTCGCGGGCCTGGTCGTCGTCGACCAGGCAAAAGGGGAGGGGGAGGTCGATCTCGAAACGATAGTTGCCCTTTGCCAGGAGGCAGTACGAGGCGAAGCGCGAGGAATGCTTGACCGAGGTGGAAAGGCCCGGCCAAAAGCCCCGACCCGCCTCGATCTCGCCGTCGTTCGACCGCGAATTGTGGTTCGAGCCGATGGTCGCTCCGGCCGCCATGTTCGACTGACCGCGCACGAGGCTCGCGATGAGGAAGCTCGTGTTGTGGTGCTGCTCGTGGGCGGGGAAGATGAGGTTGTTGAGGATCTCGCAGCAGGAGACGGTGGAGTTTTCGCCGAGCACGGAATGGATGAGACGGGCCCCGTACTTGAGGGCCGAATTATCGCCCATGACGAAGCGCACGGCCTTGCAGCCGTAGAACACGCGGCAGCCGTAGCCCACGATGCCGTTCACGAGCTCGACGCCCTCGCCGATCTGGGTCCGGGACTCGTCGCTCGAGCGGATGGTGAGGTTCTTCAGCTTGTTGGCGCCCTTGATGTAGGCGCAGGAACCGATGGCGACGTCCTTGAGGATGCCGTTCGACTTGAGCACCGAATAGGCGCCGATGCTTCCGTAACGGCCTCGCCTCCTGTCGAACATCGCGTCCGTCATGGCCCGGAAGGCCGCCATGAGGGGGGCATCGTCCCTGTGACGGGCCCAGAGATAGGCGTCGGCGGCGAGCATGCCCTCGAAGGGCAGGATCGAGCGGCCCCCCGCCTCGTTCATGACGTCGAGCTCGACGCGGACCTCCTCGTCCTCGCCTTCTTTCACGATGCCATTGCCGAACTTTGCGTGGTTCGAGCACTCGATCTCGTCGTTGTTGAGGAGGATGCAGCCGTCGCCGATCACCTGGTGGGCGACGTAGGCGCAATCGAGGATGGCGCAGTTGTCGCCGATGTCGCAGGCGATGATCCGCGAACGGTAGATGCCCACGGGCACCCTCGTGTCGTGGTGCTCGAGGACGGCCCGCTCGAGCCTGCCGATTCGCACGAGGCCGTCGAAGGAGGACTGTCTCACGAGTTCGGGGTTGAAGGGGTCGCTCACGAGGAGAAAATTCCAGTCGGGACAGTTGTTCTCGTTCTTGACCAGGCTCTCGATCTCGTAGGGGCGAAGCCTCCGGTAGCCCGAGGGCGCCTTGCCCGCCAGCAAGAGCTGTTCGTTGCGGATCCTGTATTCGTCCTCGCCGGGGCGGAGGAACTCGGCGGGGACGAAGCCCGTCCCGATTGCGTCGGAGGCGAGGAGTCGTATGTCGTTCATATTGCCCGAAGCCTACCCGTGGAGAGGGCTTGGCGCAAGTCGTGGGCCGTTATCCGGGGCTCGTCGCCGGCGGCCCGTCTTGACAAGGAAGTTCGCTTCGGGACATGGTACGCCATGCCTTTGCCCGATTTCGCGACAGATGAGCGACTCGTAACGGACTCCGAGAAGGTCGCTTTCGAGGCCTTCGACCGTCTCGTCGCGGCGAAATCCGGCGACGGGCTCTCCGTCGCCGCCATTGCCTTCGCCGACAGCCTCGGCAGCCCGGGGGAGTTCAAACAGTACGCGCAGGGCCGCATGGCCGATCGCCTCGCGCGCATCGATCATCTTCTCAAGGTCTATCGGGAAAACACCGAACTCCTCGTGCACAAGACCTGGGTCGAAAAGAGCGACGAAAAACGCAAGGAAAGACTCATCGAGGAGATTCTGGCCTTCGAGCGCGAATTCCGCGAGGGGGCCGTCAAGGCCTCCTTCCGCCGTTTCGTGCTCCTCTGCCACTCCATCGCCCACCTCCTCTTCGGATCCCAGAGCAGGGCCGACGACTTCCTGTCCTATGCTTTCCGCATCGATCCCAAGCTCGGGCTTTTCTTCTGGTTCGTCGAGGAGTTGGAGGAGCAGGTGCGGGCCGAGTCGGGCCCGGACGAGCTGCTTACCATGGAGACGGTCATAGGGATGTACATCCTTTCCTGTTTCTGATCCTCCCGAAGGACCTCCATGGACGCCGCGCCCGGGAACTCCTGGTCCCCGGAGGGCTGCGGCCGCCGCGGTTTCTCCGTCGGCCCTTTACGTCGAATTATCCCTGCTTTTACATTTTTAACTAGGTTCTTCATTCCCGCGCCACTATGATCGAGGCATGTCGAGGAAAAGCATCGGCGCGTCATTGTGCGCCTTCGCCTTCGCGGTCACCCTTGCGGCCGATACCGGGCCGGCTCCCGGCGTCGCAAGTACCGCTTCGGCGCCGGAGCCCGCGCCTCAAGCGTCTTCCGTGGCCCTTCTTCCGGAGCCTTCGTCGGCGACCAGCCTTCTCGCGCCCCTCCCCGCCACCGAGGCGGGGAGTCGCGTCGTCAGTCTCGAAGAGGCGATGGCGGCGGCGATGGCGGGCAACGACGATCTCTCCATCGCCCAGGGGAACCTGGCGGCGGCCCGCGCCACCCACGCCACCAATCTGGCCAAGGCCGAGCCGAGTCTGGCCGGTAGCGCCTCGGCGGGTCTGACCGAAGGCTTCGGCGACCAGACCCAGGCCAAGGCCACGGGGGCCAGCGGCATCGGCCTGGGCGAGGTGCTATCGGGCGGCCTCAGCTTCGCCGAGGGCACGGCCACGGCGACTTCGGGCACGAGGATCGGCCTCACCGCGACCCAAAGCCTGCCCGTCTCGCCCCAGACGGGGACGAGCGGCGGCGCGACGAACAAGGTCGCGGTGCCCCAGACGACCCTGGTTTCGGCGACCATCAGCCAGACCATTTGGGACGGCTACCTGGGCGGCCAGACCAAGGCTGTCGTCGATCAGAGCCTCCTCACCCTGCAGGGCAAGGAGCTCGCCGCCCGCCAGGCCCGATCGGCCGCCGCGGCCAAGGTCAAGCAGGCATACATAAGCGCCCTCGTGGCCCAGCGCACCCTGGCCCTCCGCCTGGGAATCCAGGGCAAACAGGCATCCCTCCTCGCCCAGATCCGTGCCACCTACGCGATCAAGCAGGCGAGCGCCATCGATCTCAAGACCGCGCAGATCAACGCGAGAAGCGCGGAACTCGATGTCGAGACGAGTCGCCACGACTATTCCCTGGCCAGACAGCGGCTTGCCACCCTCATCGGTCTTCCCGCGGAGGCCGATTACCGCGTCGCGGAAATCGACGCCCCGAAGCCCCCCGCTTCGAGCCTCGACGAGGCGATCGCCAAGGGGCTCGCGAATAGGGCGGACATAGCCCAGTACGACATCGCCAAGCGACAGGCCCTGATCGGCGCCGCCCTCGCAAGGGGAGCCGCCCAGCCCTCGCTGATCGCCACGGGCGGCATCGGCCTCGGATTCAATTGGGGCGCCTCGGCCGATCCGGTCCTCGGCACTTCCTCGGTTTCCGCGGCCAACGGCCAGTCCATAAGCCTGGGCCTGAAACTAGGCCTGCCCATCCTCGACGCCGGAGCGGCGAAGGCGGCCGAGGCAGTCTCGAGCGCGAACGCCGGTGTCGCCTCCACCCAGGCGGCCCAGCTCCGCAAGAACGTCCAGGCCGACATCCGCGACGCCTGGTGGAACCTCCAGATCCTGGCCGAACGCACCGATCTCGCCGCGCAGAGCGTCGAGCTCGCCCAGAACCAGCTCGACCTGACGCAGGCCCAGGTCAAATACGGCACGGCGACGAACCAGGATCTGCTCACCGCCTCGGTGAACGCAGCCAACGCGGAGGTCTCCTGGCTTACGGCCAAAAGCAACCAATTGCTCGCGGAACTCTCCCTCGAGACCGCGATGGGACTTTGACGAGGGCGGCCGAAGGGTCCCCGCAGGAGCATGAAGTGAAGAAGGTCGAATCAATAACAATTGCTATCGTCGCCCTGGCCCTTTCCGGGGCGGTGGTCCTCGCGGGCTGCTCCCGTTCCGAGGGGGCGCCTTCCCAGGGCGGCCAGGCCGGTGCCGGGGCCCAGGCTCCCGCCGGGGCCCCGGCACCGGCCCAGGCGGGGGAGCGAGGCGCTTCCGGCGGCAGACAGGGCAATGGACAGGGCGCCGGAGGCGGACAATTCGGCGGACGCCGGAACGCCGTCGTGCCCGTCCAGGCCCTTACCGTCCACATCGGCCTCCTCAACGCCGATCGGACGACGGCGGGCGTCATAATCCCCGCGGTCCAAAGCCAGGTCGCCACCCAGGTCGCCGGTTTCGTGGCCAGGGTGCCGCGTAGCGTCGGCGAATGGGTAAGGCAAGGCGATATCGTCATCCAGCTCGATGATTCGCAGCTCAAGCTGACGGCCGCGACCGCCGCCTCCGCCCTCGAAAACGCGAAGATCAACCTTTCGGTGGGTCAGGACAACTCGAGCCAGGCGAACCCGAAGCTCGGCCTCCAGGTCCAATCGGCGCAGTCGGCCTACGACTCGGCCAAAAAGTATTACGACGCCCAAAAGGCCCTCTTCGATCTCGGGGGCATCTCCGCATCCCAACTCGATACGGCCAATAGCCAGCTTACGGCCGCCCAGGCGAATCTCGAGGGGGCCAAGACCGCCCTCGACCAGAACAACAATGCCGGAGACCAGACCATCGCCCAGCTCAAGATCGCCGTGCAGCAGGCTCAGAACAACTACGATCAAGCCCAACTCAATCTGCGGAATGCCAGCATCAGGGCTCCCTTCGCGGGCCAGATTTCCGCGATCAATGTGCAGCCCGGCATGTCCGCCAGCGTCAGCGCGCCGGTGTTCACCCTCGTGAGTGCCGCGAAGCAGATATCCTTCAACGTCCCGCCGAGCGACGCCCCCTTCCTCAAGTCTGGTATGCCGATCGTATTCAATTTCCAGGGCAAGGATTATCCGGTACGCATCAGTCAGGCTCCCGCGGCGCCTATTTCCGGCGTCCTGCCCATGGTGGCTTCCGCGGCCGGCATCGAACTCCAATATGGATCGGTGGGGGAAATCAACTACAGCATCCCCCTCGCCAAGGGCGCCATCATTCCCATCGCCTCGCTCGATACCCTCGAGAACCAGAATTTCGTCTATGTCGTCAGGAACGGCAGGGTCGCCACCCTCGACGTGACGATAGCCGCCGAGTCGGGGACATCCGCGGCCGTCCTCGGGCTTCAGGATGGAGAGGTCGTCGTCGTGAGTCCTCCTCCCGGCCTCCTCTCGGGATCCCAAGTGCAAACAATGATGATCGACCAGCAAGGCGGAGCCTCTGGACAGGCCGCGAATGGCCAGGCCCTGGGTTCCCAAAAGGGCAATCCCACAAGCGTCGGCAAACAGGGCGGCGCTTCGTACTCGGGCCAGTATTCCGGCCAGGGCAAGACCGGGAGCGGCGGCTATTCGGGGCAGCGCAAAGGCGGCACAAGCAGCGGCCTTGCCGGCTCCGGCGCCCAGTACTCCTCCAGCTCCGGCACGGCGACCGCGCCGGCCACGGGGAGCGGGCAGTGATGAGCGATTCCAAGGACAATCTTCCGGCCAAGACGGAAGGGGGAGCTTCCGTTCCCGGCACGGCCCTTCGGGATTTCGAAAGCAAGATCTTCACGCGGGTCAACCCCGCGGTCAGATTCTCGGTGACGCGCTACGTGCTCGCCATCGGCATCTTCGTGGCGATCGTCGCCTTCGGCCTCGTGAGCACGGTGACCCTGGGGGTCGATCTCATGCCCTCGGTGAGCATTCCCGTCGTCGCGGTCTTCACGAGCTATCCCGGTTCCGATCCGACGGTCGTCGACCAGCAGGTGACCCAGGTCGTCGAGAACGCCGTCTCGACTGTCTCCGGCATCACGGACATGAACTCGTCGAGCAATCTGGGCTCGAGTCGAGTCGTGCTGTCCTTCGATACGAGCGTCGACAAGAACGCCGTGCTCCAGCAGGTGGCGGCCGTCGTCAATTCCCTGTCGAGACGTCTGCCTTCGGGGGTACAGACGCCGGTGGTGCGTTCCTTCGATCCCAACTCCCAACCCGTCATCGAATTCGGGGTGACCGGGGGAGGCGCCTCCCTGTCCGACGTCAACGACTACGTCCAGAACAGTCTCGCTCCCCTCCTCGAGCGTGTCGACGGCGTCGCCAACATCAACGTGTCGGGAGCTCCGTCCCGCGAGTTCCAGGTCCTCCTCGACCCAAACAAGCTCAAGTTCTACTCCTTGAGCCCCACCCAGGTCGTCTCCGCCATCTCCGGCAGCGCCTTCAACCAGCCGATCGGCACCATCACGACGAACAGGACCTCCCTGACCTTCTCCACCTCGAATACGCCCACCGACGTGGCCTCGATCGAGCGCATCCTCGTCGATTCGAACAAGGGCATCGCCGTGCGGGACATCGCCGTCGTGCGGGACATGGCGACGGAGCAGGACTATGTGAGGATCAACGGCATCCCCTCGGTCCTCCTCTCGATCCAGCGCACCGCGGATTCGAACGCCATCTCGGTGGTCGACGGCGTCAAGAAGTTGCTCGCGAAGACCGAGCTGCCCAAGGGCTACGAGGTCCTGATGGGCAACGACACGACAGGATCGATCCGCGCCTCGGTCAACAACACCTTCAACGAGCTCTTCATGACGCTCTTCGTCGTGGCGATCATCGTCCTTCTGTTCATCGGCAAACCCAACATGGCCTTCTCGGTCATCCTCGCGGTGCCCATCGCCATTTCGGCCTCGCCGATCCTCTATAAGCTCGCTGGCTTCTCCTTCAATCTCGTATCCCTTCTCGCCATGGTCACCGCGATCGGCATCGTGGTCGACGATTCCATCGTCGTGGCCGAGAACGTGGATCGATACAGGAAGATGGGCTATTCCCTCAAGGAGGCCGTGCTCAAGGGGGCGAGCGAGGTCTTCAGCGCCGTCATCGCGGCTTCCCTGTCGCTCCTGTCGGTCCTGATGCCGGTCAGCTTCATGGGCGGCTTCATCGGCATGTACATCAAGCAATTCTCCCTCGGCCTCGCCGCCGCCGTCGCCCTTTCCCTCCTCGAGGCCGTGCTCTTCCTCACCGTGCGCCTGGCCTACACCCCTGATTCGAGCGACCTGCACTGGAAGGACTTCATCCGGAGTTTCGGCCGCTTCGGCGAAGCCATCAGGTGGGGACTCAAGTCCTGGAAGAAGGGGCCGGGAATCATCCTCGCCCTCGCGATCGCGGGAGGCCTGGCCTTCACCCACCATGCCGTCTTCATTCCCGCCCTCCTCCTCTACCCTCTGGCCCTCGGCCTGGCCAACTACGTGATCTTCATGGGCCTGAGCCTCTTCGAATCGATCTCCGAGGTCCTGCACGGATGGACCGAGCGCTTCGTGGAGTTCGTGCGCGACCACTACGTGAATCTCCTCGGGCGGATGCTCAAGCGCAGCGCCATCGTGCTCGTGTCGGCCGGCCTGGGCTTCGTGGCCATCGTCATCCTCGTGGCCCCCCACATCTCCTTCAACTTCGTGCCGAACTCCGACTCGGGCTCCATGAGCGTCAACCTCTTTTTCCCGCCGGGCACCTCCCAGTACACGGCCAACATGGCGGCGGCCCGGGTTGAGGCCTTTCTGGCGACGCGGCCCGAGGTCGCCAGCGTCCAGTCGGAAATCAGCAACAGGGTCAGCGAGAACCTCACCCTGGTTCCCATCGACAGGCGCCCCGGGGTCAGCAAGCTCGCGCCGATGTACCGGGCGGCCCTCCAGCCCCTCATCCTCAAGGACTTTCCCACGGCGCGCATCTCGGTGGGTACCGGAGGCTTCGGCGGCGGGGGCCCCGGCGGCGGCTTCGGCGGCTCCTCGGTCTCCCTCAGCCTCGTGTCTTTCAACATGGACCTGCTGCTCAAGGAAAATTCGGCCATCGTGGCGGCCATCCAATCCAACCCCTACGTGGCCGACGTGAGCTCGAGCCTTTCCGACACCTCGCTCGAAAACGACTTCGTCCCCAACCCGGCCAAGATGTCGGGCACCGGCATCACTGCCCAGTCGATCGCCAACTCGCTCCAGACCTACACCACGGGCACCCAGGCCTCGAACGTGGTCACCAACGGTCTTTCCTATCCGATCATGGTGCAGCTCGATCCGACGGCGATGAACGGCGGCCAGACCCTCCTCGATCTGCCGATCTATTCGTCGACCTTGCAGACCAATCTCCAGATCGGTCAACTTGGGTCCTTCGTGCTCAGCGAGAAGCCCACGTCGATCTCCCGCTACAATCGCCAATACACGGGCTCGCTCAGCATCAACCTGAAGCCCAACGCGCCGACCGTCCTCGAGGTCCAGAAGTCCATCATCAAGGACCTCCAGGACAGGGGCCTCCTCGACAAGGGCATTTCGATCACCAGCGGCAGCGCCTTCAGCCCGGTGGCCCTCGCCGGTCAGCTCCAGAGCCAGGGCGTGATCGTCTTTCTCCTCGCCTTCTTCCTCGCCTACCTCGTCATGGCGGCCCAGTTCAATTCCTGGCGCTACCCGATCTATCTCCTCATGCCGGTGCCCCTGGCCATCGTCGGCGCCATCCTCGTCGTCTGGATCGTCGGCGGCGGCCTCGACATCTTCGGCGTCATGGGCATGCTGATGCTCATCGGTCTCTCCGCCAAGAACGCCATCCTCTATCTCGATTTCGTCGTGGAAAGACTCGGCAAGATGCCCATCCGCGAGGCCCTCCTCGAGGCCGCGCGCCTGCGATTCCGGCCCATCGTCATGACCACGCTGACGGTCCTCGTCATCTCGGGACCCCTGGTCTTCTCCCGTGGCCAGGGCGCCGAGTTCGGCCAACGCATGGGTATCGTGATGTTCGGCGGCATCATGTTCTCCGCCATCCTCACCTTCTTCGTGGTGCCCGCCGCCTTCTTCCTCTTCGAGAGGAATCGGCAGGTCGACTTCAACGCCGCCAGGGCCGAAATCGAGCACGCCGTCGAGGACGTCGAGCAGGGTCTCCTGCCGACTGTCGCCATGACCACGGTGGAGGAGACCCAGGCCGCCGGCCGCGCCGCGCCGCATGGCGGCTCCCGCGGGGAGGCTTCGGGAACGGGCGAAGCTCGGAAGGGCGGCGACGGGGATTCGGGGGAAGGCAAGACCGTGGAGATCCGGGAACTCTGACTGGCTATTGACCCAGCGCGGAGCGGCGCCCGCGCTGCGCCATGAGGGCGAGTTCCGCGGTATCGAGGACGAGGACCATCGAACCGTCGCCGAGGATGGCGCTTCCCGCTATCCCCGGCGAGTCGGTCATCTTCCTGTCCAGGGGCCTGACCGCGGCCGACAGGGTCTCGCCGACCCCGTCGACGATGAGCGCGTTGTGCGAATCCAGGTCTTCGAGGATGACGGCGACCCGCCGTTTCCCGCCGCCGACCTCGCCGTAAAGCATGCCGAGGTCGATCGCGGGGACAAGCTTGCCGGTCCACGACACCGTGCGCCAGGGCGAGGTCGCTTCTTCCTCGTCCACGAATTCGAAACAGGCGGCCGTCACGTCGAAGGGGATGAGGAGATCGATCTCGCCGACGCGGGCCACGAAGCCTTCCACGAGGGAGAGGGCGAGGGGGAGTCGCACGATGGCCGAAGAGCCTCGTCCCGGGCTCGATTCGATGCGCACCGTGCCCCTCATCGCCTCGACGGACTTCTTCACCACGTCCAGGCCGACCCCGCGCCCCGACCAGCGCGTGACCTCGGTCGTCAGGGAAAAGCCCGCCTCGAAGAGGAGGTCGAAAAGCTCCCCCTCATCGAGGCGATCGTCCTCGCCGATCCTGCCGCGCTCGATGGCCATGGCGCGCACCTCGGCGGGGTCGATCCCCTTGCCGTCGTCCTCTATGCGCACGGAGAGGAGCCCGGATTCCCGCCTCGCGCGGAGGGCGATCCTTCCCTCTGGCGTCTTGCCCGCCGCGACGCGGGCCTGCGGCGACTCTATGCCGTGGTCTGCGGCGTTGCGTATCAGGTGGAGGAGGGGCTCGATCATCCTGTCGGCGAGGCTCTTGTCTATCTCGGTGTCCGCCCCCGAAAGGACGAATTGTATGCGCTTGCCGCGATCGCGGGCTATCTCTTCCACCGCCTTGACGAAGCGTCCGGCTATCTCGCCGAAGGGCACCATTCTCGTCTCGAGCACGGTCCGGTACAGGGAGGCCGCCAGGGACTCGAGGGCGGCCAGCTCGTCGGAGAGGCTTTCGGCTCCGACGGCGCGGAGACTCTGGGAGAAATTGGAGAGGGATACCACGATCTCGCTGGAATAGGACTGGATCTTCTCGAGCTTGGAGGCGGGTATCCTCGCGAAGGCGTCGCCCGAGCTCAGCTTTTCCCCCGGGCCGGAGTTGCGCACCTTTTCGCGCAGGCTTTTCAGCCTATCGGTCGCCTGGGCCGATGTCGCGTTTCGTCCTGCCTTCGCGGCCTGTAGCTCGGCCCCCTCGCCCCCTTCGCCCGCCTCCGCAGCGGGCATTCCGGCCTCGCTCATCGTCGAGTCGAGGGCGTCGAGGGCGCCGAGATCGGACTCGTCCGATCCCGGGAGATCCCGCTGCTTCTTCGACCCTATCGTCGGGCGCGACTCGTCGAGGATGGCCGAGATGCGCGCTCGGCAGGCCTCGAGGGCGCCGAAGGAGGCGGGGCCGAAGACCGCCTGTCCCTGCCGGACCCTGCCGAGCCTCGTTTCCCAGGCATGGGCGAAGGCCTCGAGTCTCGACAGACCCACGATGCCGGCGGATCCCTTGATCGTGTGGATGTGCCGGAAAAGCGCATCCACGGCCCTATCGATTCCACGCTCGATGTCGGCCGTCGCCTGTTCGATCCCTTCGAGCAATTCCCTCGTTTCGGCGGCGAAGGCCTCGAGAATGTCTTCGCCCATCAGCTTCGAGACCTTCCGCCCAGGGCGCGCGACAGGGCATCGCGGACGATGGCGGGATCGGCGGGTTTTCGTACGATGTCGAAGCCCCCTTCTCTGCGGACCTCTTCCCTGGTGCCTTCCTGGAGGTCCGCCGTGACGACGATGATGGGTAGGGAGGATCTGGTCGCGACCAGGCGCCTCAGGGTCTCGATGCCTCCGAGACCGGGCATGGTCAGATCGAGGAAGACGACATCGGGGGCGAGGCCGGCCTCCACCAGGGCGAGGGCCTCCTCGCCGCTGCGGGCCTCGGTCGTCTCCGTACCCAGATCCTTGAGGGTCGCCCGGAGCGACATGCGCGCGACTATCGAGTCGTCGACGACGAGCACTTTGGCGTCCATGCCGAAAGTATAGTCGAGGCGAGGCTCCCACAACAGGCCAAAGATTGATGAAGCTGGTCGTATGGCATCATTTCAGTCTTGAAGCTATAATCGCGCCAATGGATGATTCAGCCAATTCTGCCGCTCTGCCAAGGCCTTCCGGCCTGCCCTGGCGCTCCGGTATCGCACTTAGTACTGCCATTCTGATGTCGGTGAGCCTTTTCGCCCAGAAATTGCTCAACGAGTTCGCCTTTCAAATCGCCTATGACACCTTCGATTCCGGGGTCTTCTTCGCCGGGCTCGCCCGCTATGCGATCATATCGGTGTTGCCCTCCGTCCTCATCGCCGTGCTGGGCATCCTCCTCTGGATGAGACCCTTTTCGGCCGCGGTCGGCGACATCGAGGCGGGGCGGAAGATAAGCGTGGACTCCTTCAATCGGGCCCTTCGCGCCGTCGTCAGCCTGCCCAGGATAATCATCCTCTTCAACATCGCCGGCTTCGTCCTCGCCCTTTTCGTGGGCGCCCGCGGGACGATCCTCAGCGGCTCGCAGCTCGTCGTCTTCCTCCTCCAATACCTCGCGGGAGCCCTGGTCTGCGCCTCCGTCCAGATCGTGATCAACAACCTTCTCCTCTCTCCGCCCCGGGCCCTCCTCCGGGTCCGCTTCGTCGGCAGCTTCAGGGAATGGACAGAGGGGCGGCGCTCGATGATCGTCACCATCGCCCTCGCCATGTACACGATGTTCACCGTCGTCGGCGTGGGTCAGGCTATCAACGAGGCGACGATCATGCGCGACCGGATCTACCAGACGACCGCCTCGGGAGGGAAGGACTTCGAGACGGCCAGCGCGGAGTACAAACGGGCCGTGGCCGCCTACCTCGGCGTGCCCGAAAAGGACATCGCCGTCTCGGAGATGGCCACGGAGGGCACGGTCAATCCCTTCGCGATCTACATCCCCATCCTCGTCTTCCTCGTCGGCCTGGCCGTGTTCATCCAGCTCGCGTCGAGCCGCTATCGCCGCATGCAATACAATTCGCTGCAGGAGAAGCTCCGGAGCATCATCGCGGGGAAGGCCGACCTCACGCAGCGCCTCGTCATCGGTCAGTTCGACGAGATAGGCGATCTCGCCGACACGATCAATGTCTTCATCGAGAAGCTCAAGGACCTCTTCTCCCGCTTCGCCGAGGCCGGCGAGCGGGTCGCCAAATCCTCGCTTTCGCTGAGGGATGTCCTCGCCGAGACCATGGCGACGACGGAGATGATGGTCGAGTCGATCGAGGGCACGAGCGCCGACGCCTCGGGGCAGGCCGGCCTCGTGGGTGAGGCCTCCGCCTCCCTCGGCCACACCCTCGATTCGCTCAGGAAGATCTCGGAGCACGTGGACGGCCAGGCCAGCGCGGTCGAGCAGACCTCGGCCGCCGTCTCGGAGATGGCCGCCAACATCCAATCCGTGGGCAACGCCACCGCCCGCGCCAACGAGGTGGCATCGAAGCTGGGCAGCGTCGCCGAGGGAGGCAACAGGGCCGTCGAGAACGCGGCCCGGGCCATCCGCGACGTCGCCGCCGCCTCGCAACGCGTCGCCTCCTTCGTCGAGGTCATCTCGAAGATAGCCTCCCAGACCAACCTACTGGCCATGAACGCGGCCATCGAGGCCGCCCACGCGGGGGAGGCCGGCGCGGGTTTCGCCGTGGTGGCCTCGGAGGTGCGCAATCTCGCCGAGTCGAGCGCGAAGAGCGCGAAGGACATCGGCGCACAGATCCGCGACATGAGGAGCCTCATCGAGGACGACGTGCGTCTCGCCGAGGAGGCGAGCGAGGCCCTCAAGCGGATCGCCGCCGACGTGGGAGGCACGACGGCCCTCATCGACCAGATCGCGGCCGGCATGCGCGAGCAGGGCGAGGGGGCCGACGAGATCGTCCGGGCCATGTCCTCACTCGTCGAGGAGAGCCAGGGCATCAGGACGATAGCCGAGGCGCAGAAGGCCGAAGGCGAGGCGATGCGCGCCATCATCGGCCGCCTCGTGCAGGTCTTCGATCGCATCGTGGCCGCCACGACGAGGCAGGCCGAGGGCAACCGCGACATCATAGCGGGCATCCGCCACCTCAAGACCGTGACCAACGAGAACAAGGAAGTGGTCGACCGGCTCCAGGCCCTCCTCAACGGTTTCGTGCTGACGGGAGCGGAACAATCGGTCATCGAGAAGAAAAAATGAAGGGGCGGGGAAGGCCTCTTGGCCCTCGCCCCGCCCCCCTCGCCGATCCGGCCTCCCCCGAATGAAGGCCTGACCGGCAAGCCGCCTTTCGGCAAGCCGCCTTTCGGCGGCTCAGGTTATTTGAAATAGTCCTACTTCAGTCCTTCTCTCCCGCTCCGGACGATCCGCTTTCGTGGCCCGAGCCTTCGGTCTTGCCGCCATGGCCGGACGATTTCTCCGTCTCGACGTCCTGCTTGTCGGCGTTATCGGGGCTTTCGGCCTGGACCTCGGTCTTGGTCTCGGTCTGGGTCTTGATGGTCTCGGCGTCGTCCTTGGCCGTGCCGACGAGCTCCTTGAAATCCTTCGAGCCGGGTTTGATGCCGAGGGACTGGGCGACGAGGCCCCACTCGTGTCCCTTGCCCTTGGCGAGGGCGACGACCTGCCCGAGGCTCTTCCCCGAGGCCTTGGATAGCTCGAGGGCGAACATGATCTCGCCGGGCTTGTAGCCCTCCTTGGCGAGCGTGTCGAGGGTCGATACGGGCACCTTGAACTTGTTGGCGAGCTGGGCGAGGACGGTGCTGGAGTTCGCGCTCCCGGCCTGGTTGAGCTGGGCGAGGTAGGCGTCCAGCTCGCTGTTGCCCGTGGAGTTCGTCGCGCCTTGCGCCGCGGCGCCGAAACCGAAGATAGCCAGGGTGATAAGAATAGCCAGGGTCTTTTTCAAAGTCTTCTCCTTTGGCCGGGCGCTCTTCGTATCGTCTTCGCGTCCGGACGCAAGGGGATACTCGCCGCCCGGAAATCGGTTGCGAAAGGGTCGTGGAAAAAAATGCACCCGCGCCGCTTCTCGGCGACGGACCGCGGAACTTCGGATGAAAGAAGGGTCCGGGCTCTCGGGCCGAATCGCTTTCCGAGCCCTCCGTGGCGATACGTATGGAAGAAAGACGGCAATGTCGATAGAATTCCGGCAATGTCCGAAGCAGCAACGATCGACGACCGCATCCTCCGCGCCCGCGGGGGAGATGAAGGGGCCTTCAGGGAAATCGTGGAGGAATGGGGGCCCAGGCTGGTCTCCTATCTTCGTTCCCGCCTCGACTCCGAGGAGGATGCCCTCGATGCCTCGCAGGAGGTCTTCGTGCGCGTGTGGTCGGCCCTGGGGCGTTTTCGCGTCGGCGAAAGTTTCGCCGCCTGGCTCTTCGCTATCGCCGCCAACCATGTGCGGAGCCGCTGGCGTTCGAGGGCCTTCGAAACCCGAAAGAACCAGGCCGTCGCCGTCGAACTCTCGGCGGCCCCGGAGGAGGATCCGACCGAGGCCGCCCACGAGGGGCTCAGGGCCGAGGAGCTCCGCGGGGCGGTCGCCGCGCTTTCGACGGATCTTCGCCGCGTCGTGGAGCTGTACTACTTCGCGGGCCTCGACATACGCGAGACGGCGAAGGCCCTCGGCCTCGGCGAGGAGGCCGTGAAGTCGCGGCTCTTCAGGGCGAGGGGAAAGCTCAGGACAAAGCTCGAAAAGTCACAACCGGAGCTAGCCGGGGGGAGTAATTGAAAATGATGGAGTGTGCGAAGGTCGAAGTCCTCGTCCGGACCTGGGAGTCGGGAGGCTTGCCGGAGGCGGAATCCCTTGCCGCCGCCCGGACCCACGCGCGTGGTTGCGCCGCCTGTGCCCCGCGTTTCGACGCGATCCTCGCTTTGATCGGCCGCGATGTCGAAGGTGCCTCGGCCCTCCCTGCCGCGGTCCTTCCCGCGGGCTATGCCGACCGGGTGCTTGGCCGGATCGAATCGCGTCGGCATTCTTCCATTTCTTCGAGGGGCCTCGTTTTGGCGGCGGCGGCGGCCCTGGCCCTCTTCCTCGTCGGCGCCGGCTTCGGCTCCCGCGTCCTCGCGCCTCAGCGGAGAAACACGGTTTCGGTGCTCTTCGTCCTCAACGCTCCTTCGGCCAAGACGGTCTCCCTCGTCGGCGACTTCAATAAATGGAATCCGGCCGTCCATGAGTTGCGGCGTAAGGATCCTGGCCAACCCTGGGAACTCAGGGTCGAACTGCCGAAGGGAAAGATGTACGTCTACGACTTCGTGATCGACGGCGTTCGTTGGGTTCCCGACCCCTCGGTCGAGGCCAAGGTCGACGATGGCTTCGGGGGCTCGGGCAGCCTCCTCCGACTGTGAGGTTGGATCGATGAAACCAGGGCTTTTTCTGGGGCTCATCTTCGCCTTCCTCGGTTCGACCGCCCTCGCGGCCCAGGACGTGGAATCCTGGTTCGCGCGCGCTTCCGACGCGAAGGCCTACGCATCCGTGAGACAGGATTTCGTCCTCCTCGCCGAGCGCTCGATCAGCGACATGCATAGCGATCGTCCCCTCGCCGAGCGCCTGGCCGAGGGCGCGCGCAAGCATGTGGCCCCCGACCGCCTCCTTTCGGCCCTTAGCCTGGAGATGAATCATCTCTTCGAGGTAGCTGCCGATATCGAGGCCCGGGGCTTGCTCCCGACCGACTCGGCTTCGGCCGGCAACCTGATGTCCCAGGTCGGCATCGCCCTGCGAGCCGGCCTCCAGCGTCGAGACATAGACGCGGCCTTCGACGGTTCCGTCAAAAGGGTCGGTTCCGGCCAGGCCACGAGGGATCGCGCGGTCGCCGTCCTATCGGCGGTCGCCGGCCTTTCGCTCAACGCCGATCAGCGCTTTGCCCTTGTCGGGGCCCTTGCGGCGAGCCCCCTGCCCACGCCCCGTTTTAGGGGAGTTCGCGGGACCCTCGCCGACCTCCTTGCCAGGAACATGACGCCAGAAGAGGCGACCATCGCCCTTATCGCCTCCTTCCAGGCCCAACCTTCGGCAACAAGCCAGGATAGAAGTCGAGCTGGGGGCGAGGCTCGCGCAGGCACCCAGACTGAAAGCCGCCCCCAGTCGACGGCGGAAAGACCTTCGGCCGAAGGCGGAGACCATGAGGGAGGAGACTGAGTCAAGGGCAGGCTTCGGTCTCGCGATCCCTTGCCCCTTCGATCCTGGCGGCAGTAAATGAGCGACCATTCTGCATAAATATACATTAATCTGCATAAATTTGCAGAAAACCCCTTGAGCAAGCCCCTCCTTTAGCATATTTTCTGCCTACCTTCCGGCGACGGAATCGCGGTTGCCGAAAGGCATTCCGCTTTTTAGCGGGAAGGAGGCTTCGTGACCACACAACGCCGCGCGGCTCGCCTCGTCCTCGAGGACGGCAGGGAGTTCGAAGGCTGGTCCTTCGGAGCGGCCTCGCCGCGGGCCGGAGAGGTCGTCTTCTCCACCGGCATGGCCGGCTATCCCCAGTCCCTCACCGATCCATCCTTCCGCGGACAGATCCTCGTCCTGGCCTGGCCCCTGGCCGGCAACTATGGCGTTCCCCTCGACGAGAAGGCTCGCCCCCGCCTCGACTCCCGCGGCCTTCCCCTCGAGCTCGAATCGGAGCGCATTCAGGTGTCGGGTCTCGTCGTGTCGGAGGCCTGCGAAGAGCCGAGCCACCGCGATTCCGCCTCGACCCTCGGCTCCTGGTTGGAGGGCGAGGGCGTACCGGGCATAGCCGGCATCGACACGAGGAGCCTCATCAGGCATCTCCGCGAGGCGGGGGTGATGCGGGGGGCCATCCTCGTCGATGGCGAGCTCCCCGTCGATCTCGACTCGGGGGATCTGGCCCACCCGGTCGCCGAGGTCTCGCCGAAGGAGCTCCGCGTCTACGAATCGCCGCCGGATCGCGAGGGGAGGGCCGCTCCCCGCATCGCCCTCGTCGATTGCGGCGCCAAGGCCAATATCCTCCGGGTCCTCCTCGATCGGGGCGCCACGGTGATCCGCCTGCCCTGGGACCACGACCTCGAAGGCATCGAGCACGACGGCGTATTTCTTTCGAACGGCCCCGGCGATCCGAAGGCCTGCGGCCGGACCATAGCGAATATCCGGCGAGCCCTGAAGGATGACAAACCGACCTTCGGCATCTGTCTCGGAAACCAGCTGATGGCCCTCGCCGCCGGCGCCGACACCTACAAGCTGCCCTACGGTCACCGAGGCCTCAACCAACCCTGTATCGAAGTGGGAACCAGGCGCTGCTCCATCACCAGCCAGAACCACGGCTGGGCGGTCCGCGAGGAGAGCATACCGCGCGACTGGGAGCCCTGGTTCGTCAATGCCAACGACGGCAGCGTCGAGGGCATACGTTCGAGGCGCGGTCCCTTCCGCGCCGTCCAGTTCCATCCCGAGGGCTGCCCTGGCCCCAGGGATACGGAGTACCTGATCGACGACTTCCTGGCCGATGTCGAAGACGCGAGGAGGACGAAGTGAGCGACAGCATTACCGCGCCGCGCAAGGTGCTCGTTCTCGGCTCCGGGGGCCTCCGGATCGGGCAGGCCGGGGAGTTCGATTACTCGGGTTCGCAGGCCCTCAAGGCCCTGCGCGAGGAGGGCATCGCCACCATCCTCGTCAACCCCAACATCGCCACCATCCAGACCAGCGAAGGCATGGCGGACGCGACCTACTTCCTCCCCGTGACGCCCGAATTCGTGAGACGGGTCATCGAGAAAGAAAGACCCGACGGCATCCTCCTCTCCTTCGGCGGCCAGACCGCCCTCAACTGCGGCATCGCCCTCGATCGCGACGGCAGCCTTGAGGAGTTCGGCGTCCGCGTCCTCGGCACCCCAGTCCGCGCCATCGAGCTCACGGAGGACCGCGACCTCTTCGCGCGCACCCTCGCCTCGATCGGCATCGACACGCCCAGGAGCGAGGCCGCCACCGATGTCGAGGGGGCCCTCGCGGCGGCCGGCCGCCTCGGCTATCCGGTGATGCTCCGGGCGGCCTATTCCCTCGGCGGCTCGGGCTCGGGTATGTGTCGCGACGAGAAGTCACTCCGAAGACGCTGCGCGCGGGCCCTCGCCGTGTCGCCCCAGGTTCTCGTCGAGGAGTGGCTCGGCGGCTGGAAGGAGATCGAGTACGAGGTTGTCCGCGACCGCCACGACAACTGCATCACCGTCTGCAACATGGAGAATTTCGATCCCCTCGGCATCCATACGGGCGAGAGCATCGTCGTCGCCCCCTCCCAGACCCTGAACGACGCCGAGTACCAGCTTCTCCGATCGGTCTCGATCCGCCTCGTTCGCCACCTCGGCATAGTGGGCGAGTGCAATGTCCAGTTCGCCCTCGATCCCGATTCCGCGGCCTACCGGGTCATCGAGGTGAACGCCCGCCTCTCGCGGAGCTCGGCCCTGGCCTCGAAGGCGACGGGCTTCCCCCTGGCCTTCGTCGCCGCCAAGCTCGGCCTCGGCCAGGCCCTCGTCGACATCGAAAACCGGATGACGGGGGCCACGAAGTCCTGCTTCGAACCGGCCCTCGACTACTGCGTCGTGAAGATCCCCCGCTGGGACCTCGGCAAGTTTCCCGAGGCCGAAAGGGGCATAGGCAGCGAGATGAAGTCGGTGGGCGAGGTCATGTCGATCGGCCGCAGTTTCGAAGAAGCCCTCCAGAAGGCCCTCCGCATGACCGAGACCGGGGTTTCGGGGCTGGTCGCCGACGAGAGCATCCCCCCGGGACCCAAGCTTCGCGCAGCCCTGGGAAGCCCCACGGACAGACGGATATTCGCCGTCTATCGGGCCCTCGCGGTAGGCATGAGTGTCGACCAGATACACGCCATCACGAGGATCGATCGCTGGTTCCTCGCGAAGATGGCCAATGTGCTCCGGATCGAGCGGCTTCTCGGCGGGGAGGAAGGACCGGCCGAGGAGGGCCTCGGGTCCGGTCCGAGGCGGGGCTCGGGGGCGAAGCCACTTGCCCGCCCTCCCGAGGCCGGACTCATCCTCGAGGCCAAGCGCCGTGGCTTCTCCGACGCGCGGATCGGGGCCCTCTGCGGCATGGCCGAGAGCTCGGTCCGCGCCCTGCGCGAAAAGGCCGGGATACGGCCCCTCGTCAGGCAGATCGACACCCTGGCCGCCGAATTCCCCGCCCGTGCCAATTACCTCTACATGACTTATGGCGACGCGAGGCTCGGCGGCGGCGAGGGCGACGTGAGCCCCTCGGGGAAGGGCGTGATGGTCCTCGGCTCGGGTCCCTATCGCATCGGCTCCAGCGTCGAATTCGATTGGTGCTGCGTCAACGCGGTCGAGACGGCCCGACGGGCCGGCCGCCACACCATCATGGTCAACTGCAACCCCGAGACGGTCAGCACCGATTGGGACGTCTGCGACCGCCTCTACTTCGAGGAACTCTCGCTCGAGCGGATCCTCGACATCCGCGATTTCGAGCGCCCCGAGGGCCTCCTCCTATCGATGGGCGGCCAGGTTCCGAACAATCTGGCTCTCGGGCTCGAGACGGCGGGATCGGTCATCCTCGGGACCCCGGCTTCTTCGATAGACCGGGCCGAGGACAGACACAAGTTCTCGGCGCTCTGCGACGAGCTCGGCGTCCATCAGCCCGCCTGGAAGGAACTCTCGAGCCGCCCCGAGGCCCTCGCCTTCGCCGCCGTCGTCGGCTATCCAGTCCTCGTTCGTCCCAGTTATGTCCTTTCCGGGGCGGCCATGAAGGTCGCCTGGGACGACGCGAGCCTTTCCGCCGCCCTCGATCTGGCCGAGGGCCTTTCGGCCGAGCACCCGGTGGTGGTCACGAAGTTCGTCGAGGGGGCCAAGGAGATCGAGATCGACGCCGTGGCGAAGCGGGGCGAGATTCTCTTCCATACTCTCACCGAGCACGTCGAGAACGCGGGAATCCATTCGGGCGACGCCACCGTCGTGCTTCCGGCCCAGCGCATCTACCTCGCCACGGCCCGCAAGGCCCGCGACATCGCCGCGAGGCTCGCCACGGCCCTCGACATCACCGGGCCCTTCAACATCCAGTTCCTCGCCACCGACAACAGCGTGATGGTGATCGAGCTCAATCTCCGCGCGAGCCGGAGCTTCCCCTTCTGTTCGAAGGTCTCCCGCGTCAACATGATCGAGTTGGCGACCAGGGCCATCCTCGGGGAGAAGGTCTCGCGCGTTGAGTCCTCGGCCCTCGATCTGGGCTGGGTCGGCGTCAAGGCCGCCCAGTTCAGTTTCTCGCGGATACACGGAGCCGATCCGGTGAGCGGCGTCGAGATGGCGAGCACCGGCGAGGTGGGCTGCATCGGCACCGATCTCGACGACGCCTTCCTCAAGGCCATGCTTTCGGTGGGCTATCGGAGACCCCTCCGCAGGGTCCTCCTCTCGACCGGCCCCATCGCGGACAAGGTCGAGTTTCTCGAGAGCGCCCGCGCCCTTATCGAGATGGGAAGCGAGATCTTCGCCTCACACGGCACGGCCCGCTTCCTCGGCGAGAACGGCGTGGCGGCGACGGCCCTCCACTGGCCCCTCGAGGGCAGGGAGCCGAACATCGCGACGATGCTGCGCGAGCGGGCCTTCGACCTCGTCATCAACGTGCCCAAGAACAACCGCGAGCGCGAGCTGCGAAACGACTGGCGGATACGCCGGGAGGCCGTCGACTTCGACATACCCCTCATCACCAACATCAAGGTTGCCCGGAGCTTCATCCATTCGCTCAGGCACGAGAGGGACATGGGCCTCGAGATACGGCCCTGGGAGGACTATCGCTGAGGGCTCGGCCCGGGCCGGCCCCCGCGGCCGTCCAGGCGCGCAGCACGACCGGCCGGCTCTCCGCGGTTTCCCGAGGCCCAGGAGACCGCGGCCCATTCCGTCCTAGCGGTACTTCGGGAGTCTGTCCGAAAACCAGGCGAAGAGGGCCGCGGCCCTGTTGGAAAAGGATTCGCCTATCCGGCCCGAGAAGAGGCCGGGCGCCTTCGCGTCGCTCTCGACGTAGAACACGATTGCGTCCTCGGCCTGGATGACGAGGAGGCGGGACTTGAGACCGAGGGGGGCGATCAGCGGGATGGGGCCATAGCTCATCCGCGTCAGGTTGGTCGACATGACCCGGAGGGTCCCGGCGGACGAGGCGAAATCGTAGCTGTATACGTTGCCGCCGAAGGTCAGATCCTTCTGCCAGACGGTGATGCGCTCCGTGGCGGGGATGGCTCCTGCCTCGGGGGCCGGAAGATCGGGAAGACGGGTCTTGGTCTCGGCATCCGCGATGGGCCAGGACTCGGCATAGAAGGTCCGCATCTTTTTCCGCGAGGCGGAGTAGTATTCGATGCCTTCGAGCGACGAGAAGGACCGCATCAGGCCGTAGATGCGCGCCATTTCCGCGGCAATGCCTGCCGCGCCCTCCGGCGCGACCCTGGGCAGGGTGAAGACGGATTCGACGAGGATGGCCGGCTTGTCGGCGGCGATGAGGGCCCGGAGCGATTCGGCCGCGGCATCCTTGGGGAGGAGGCCGAGGAAGCCATGGGTGTCCGTCCGCGTGGCTTTGCCCCCCGAGGCGAGTTCGGCCGCCGTGGTTTCGCCAAGAAGGGCCGCGACGCTAGGAAGCCGGCCGGGGGCCGCGCTTGCCGCCTGGGCCGAGGCGGCGAAGCCCATCGCCAGAAAAAGGAAAAAAATGCCGAGGCGCGCCGCAATGGTCGGCGCTGTGTAGTGACGCATGGTCGTGAATATACCGCACAATCGCATCCTTGGCATGGATCGTGAATTGTTGCCCCGATCCCCACTTTCGGGACCAAGTCTGGGGAGTTCAACAAGGTCTTGGACTTATATAGATGAAAATATATTTATATATTTGCATTTAATATTTTCTTTACTATAGTTGTGGCAACGACACTCACAGGAGGTAGTGGATGAAACGATCCATATTTCTGGTGGCCGGACTTGCCCTGGCGGGAATTGGCGCCTATGCCGGGGGGTCTACCTGCGTCGCCTGTCATTCGGACGACGCGAAGATGAAGGCCCTCTATCTGCCTCCTCCGATCGTCGAGTCCGAGGCCGAGGGCTGAGCTGGCGCTCCTCCCCCGGTTCGGGCGGAAGAACTATACAAGGGACTCGTCGTCGACGCCTCCCTGATCAAGAGCGATCCCCATCTCAGCCAAGGCTGCGTCTCCTGTCATGGAGGTGACGAAGGCGCCGGCGAAAAGGCGAAGGCCCATGTCGGTCTCATCAAGAGGCCCTCGGACAATCCCTCGACCTGCGCTCCCTGCCACGGTGACATCGCGCGCGACTATTCCCTGTCCCTTCATTTCACGGACTCCGGCATGAAAAACGGCGTTCGTCCGCGTTTTTCCGCGGCCGAGTCGGCGATCTTTGACAAGAAGGTTTTCGAGCAATCCTGCCGCTCCTGTCACGCGACCTGCGGCGACTGCCACGTCAAGAGCCCCACGGTTTCCGGCGTCGATCTCGGGCTCATCGCCGGACACAAGTTCATCCGCAAGGACGAGGGCAAGACCTGCGCCCTCTGTCACGGCGGGAGGGTCTATCCGGAATTCACCGGCGATTACGGCGGCAACGCCGACATCCACTACCAGAACGGCATGGGCTGCGTGGATTGCCATCGCCCGCTCGAGCTCCACGGCAGGGGTGTCGCCTATCCCGACAGGAGGTCGGTCGCCGAGAAGCCGAGCTGCTCCGCCTGCCACGCTCCCGGCTCCGAGACGACCGACAAGGGCAGTCAGGCCCACGCGATCCACGGCGACAAGGTTTCCTGTTCGGCCTGCCATTCGTCGAGCGAATACAGGGGCTGCTCCTCCTGCCATCTCGGCGAGGGGGCGAGCGCAAGCCCGCAGTTCGTGCTCGGTAACAATCCGAGGAAGCCCGGCCAGCTCAGCACCCTGAGGCTGGTGCCGGCGGTCCGCGATACTTTCGCGAAGGCGGGCATAGCCTCGAGTTCCTTCGACGCCCTTCCGAATTTCTGGGACACCGTGCCGCATAACACGAAGAAGCGGACGGACAGGACCCGCGACTGCTCGACCTGCCACGACAGGCGGGAGCATTTCCTGGACGCCGGGAGTCTGCCGGCGGGCGGCTCCGCGGCCAACGACAAGCTCATTTTCACTTTCGAAAAATAGGAGGAGGGTGACATGAAGAAACTACTGGCAGTGTTGATCGGGCTGGCGGTCCTCGCGCCGTTGGCCTCGGCGCGGGACATCGCGGCCTTCGTGGATCCGGCCTGGCTCGAGGCCTCCGCGTCCAATCCCCGGCTCGTAATCATGGATATGCGCAAGGTCGAGGACTACAAGGCGGGTCACATCCCCGCTTCGGTCAACGTCATCGGCGCGAGCGTCTACGTCAAGAACGGCAGCATCAACAACGAGGTTCCGCCCGCCGACGACCTCACCGACGTCCTTCAGGCCGCGGGAGTCGGGGCCGATTCTCTCGTCGTCGTGGTCGAGAGCGACGGAAGCCGTCTCGCCTGGGCCACCCGCGTCGGCTGGACCCTCAAGTATGCCGGTCTCGACAACGTGGCCATCCTCGACGGGGGCTACGCCGCCTGGATCAAGGCCGGGAAGGCGGTGCAGACAGAGCCGGTCAAGGCGATGAAAGGCAGCTTCGTCGTGAAGTGGGTCCCCGCCTACTTCGCCGACAAGGCCGCCATCCTCGGGGCCAAGGGCGCGCAGATCGTGGACGCCCGAAACTACGATACCTATTTCGGCTTGACCAAACAGGCCTTCGTGGCCCAGGCCGGCCATCTTCCCGGCGCCATCCCCCTGCCCAGCGGCTGGATCACGACGGCCGATGGCCTCGTGAAACCCGTGGCTGAACTCGGGGGAATTGTCAATAAAATGGGCCTCGCCCCGGGAGTCGAGACGATCGTGTATTGCGATTCGGGCGTCCTCGCCACGACCTGGTGGTGGATCCTCTCCGAGAGCCTCGGCTGGAAGGACGTCCGCAGCTTCGACGGCTCTTCCCAGGTGATGGCCGCCGATCCGAACGTCAAATTCGCCATCCTGACCTGGCGTTGAGCGATTGAGGATTTCGCCGGCGCGGGGAATCCCCCGCGCCGGGCGTCTCCACGGGCATCCCTCTTCGGCCGCCCTTCACTTGACCCCGCTCATGGCGACTCTTAGAATTATGATGGAAGTTGATGGGGTCTGGTGGCTCTCGCGGTCTTCAAAACCGTCGGTCGCGCCTCGCGCGACGGCAGGTCCGATTCCTGCCTCTTCCGTATGAAAGACCTCCCCTCGTCGCGGCCACCGGCGGTCGGGCGCCTCCTCGAGCGTCCCGAGATCGCCGCCTTCTTCCCCATCCTGTCGCGGCCCCTGGTTGCCCGCCTCGTCCGCGAAGCGGTGGCCGCGATGCGCGACGAAGTTCCCAATGCTTCGCTTTCCGGGCATCGCGACCTTGCGGACGCGGATCGGGATCGGCCGTCGAGTCTCCTTTCCGGGCGGTCCATGAACGCGGCCCGGGACCTCGATGCCTTCGTCGTCGCCCTCGTCACGGACCTGGCCTCCCGGGCGAAGGGAGGCCTTCGCCCCGTGCTCAACGGCACGGGGGTGGTGCTGCATACCAACCTCGGCCGAAGCCCCCTGGGTCGCGACGAATGGGAGGCCGCCTGGAGGGTCAACTCGGGCTACTGCAATCTCGAGATGGATATCGAAAGCGGGGAGAGGGGCAGGCGCGGCGGCCTCGCCGCCGACCTTGCCGCCGAACTGGCGGGCGCGGAATCGGCCATCGTCCTCAACAATAACGCTGGTGCCCTCCTCCTGGCCCTGCGATCCCTGGCCTCGGGCCGGGAGGTCATCGTTTCTCGGGGCGAACAGGTGCAGATCGGCGGGGGCTTTCGCATTCCGGAGATTCTGGCCCTCTCGGGGGCATCCTTCGTCGAAGTGGGAACGACTAACGTGACGACGATCGCGGATTACCGGAAGGCCGTCGGCGAGGCCACGGCCTGCGTCCTCGTCGTGCAGGGTTCCAACTTCGCCATCCGCGGTTTTACCGCCAAGCCGACCTTGGCCGAGCTGGTGGCGGCCTTGCCCGCGGGACTCCCCATCATCGTGGATCAGGGTTCGGGCTGCAGCGAGGAGGGCCGGGGCGGCGAGGCGTCTCTTGCGCGTTTGGCCCGCGATGGAGCCACCCTTGTCTGCTTTTCGGGGGACAAGCTCCTGGGAGGGCCACAGGCGGGTCTGGCCGCCGGACGGCGCGACCTCATCGCGGCCATGGCCGCCGATCCCTTGGCGAGGGCCCTTCGGCCCGGAAAGACCATCCTCTCCCTCCTCGAGCGGCGTCTGGTTATGAGGCTCAACGGGGAGGTCGGCATGGCGATGCCTCCCGATACCGCCGTCCTGGAGCGCTTCGGCAGGTCCCTGCGACGAAGATTTCCCCGCGGAGCCTTCGGTCTCGTGCCCTCTCTCGGCACGATGGGCGGAGGCACGGAACCCGACGAGAGCTTCCCGTCGCGCGCCCTCGTCGTCGATGAGGTCTTGGTCGCCGCGCTCGGAGGCCCGACACGGGCCGCCGCCCTCCTTCGCGCGGTCGATCCGCCCCTCGTCGCGACGATACGGGAGGGCAGGCTGCACATCGATCTCGGCACCCTCCATCGCGAGGATCCGGCCCTTGTGGCCGACAGTCTTCGCGCCGCCCTATTCCCCCTCGGCGGAAAAATTCCGGCCGCAGGCTCCTGAACGTGCCCGTCATCGGAACGGCCGGCCATGTCGATCATGGCAAGACGGCCCTCATCGCCGCCCTTACGGGAATGGACACGGACAGGCTTCCCGAGGAAAAGGCGCGGGGAATGACCACCGACCTCGGTTTCGCCCACTTCGAAAGCGGGGGAATACAGATCGGCGTCATCGACGTCCCGGGGCATGAACGCTACATACGCAACATGGTCGCGGGTGCCTCGGGCGTCGACGGGGCCATGCTCGTGATCGCCGCCGACGATGGCTGGATGGAACAGACTAGGCGCCACGCGGCGGTGCTCGCCGCCCTCGGCGTGCCCATCATCGCCCTCGTCATCACCAAGAGCGCCATCGTGTCTCCAGGACGGCCAAGGCTCGTGGCCAAGGAGGCGGAGGCGCGGCTCGGCGAGATCGGGGCCACGGGAGCTATGGGGGCCACCGGGCAGACCCGTCGGAGCCCGCCCTGGATTGCCGTCGATTCCCTGAGCGGCGAGGGCATAGCCGAGCTTCGCGCGCTGCTTGCCGTGGGAATTCGCGACCTGGAGGCCGTCTCGGAGGATCGGCGTTCCGGCAAGGCGCCAATCGGCCTCATCCCTTTCTTCGGCGCCGTTCCTGCCTTCGCCCCCGCCAGGCTCGCTCCGAAGCGAAGCGAAGGCGCGCCCTTCCTCCATGTGGATCGCTCATTCATTCTGTCGGGGACGGGACAGGTTGTAGCCGGCAGCCTTAGGGGAGGGCGGCTCGGCGCAGGCGACGAGCTCGAACTCCTTCCTTCCGGCGAGAAGTTGCGCGTTCGCGGCCTCCAGCGATACGGGGAACCCGTGGCCGTCGCCGATCCCGGCAGCCGCGTCGCCATCACCTTCGCCAGAACGGGAGCCTCGATCGGCCGCGGAAATTGCCTAGCCGCGGCGGGAAGCGGTCACTTCGCCGCGCGTTCCCTATATCTGGCCCTCGATCCCGGATCGCGAGGATTCAGGCCGAGGGCGGGAGTCAGCCTCGAGTTGGCTACCGGCACCATTCATTGCGACGCGCGGGTCTGGCCGTCGCGTACGGGAGGCTTTCTGCGTCTGGCGCCGGAACTGTCGGTGGCGGTGGCCTTCGGCCAGGCCGTGATGCTTCTCCAGAAGGGAGGAGCCGAGCTTCTGGCTTCGGGAAGCGCCTTTCTCATCGGCGGCCACGAGGCCGGCGAGAGGCGGAAGATCGAGGAGGCCCTGGCCCTCGCCCAGGGGGATCTGCCCGATACGGTCCTTGCGAAGGCGGACTTCGACCTGGGCGCCGCGGCATGCCTTCGGTTCAAGGACTGCATCGTGGCGCCACGTTCGGGTGAGAGGGCCGGCGAGTGGATCTTCTCGGAGACATCCTGGAAATCGGCGGTCCGCACCGTCGTCGCCGCGGCTGGCGAGCCCGGCGGCTTTCCCGAACAGGGCATCGCGGGCCGTCTCGGCATTCCCCTGGAGGCCGCGGTCTCCTTGATCGGCCGGCTCGCGGCGGAAAAGATCATAATTGTCAATAACAAACAGGTAGTGCCCGCGGCCGAGGCTGGCGCGCCGGCCCTGCCGAAGCCGCTCGCCGAACTCGCCCGGAGACTGGAGGCTGCGGGAAGCGAGGGTCTGGACCTGGGCCCCGAGGCCGCGGCGGGGGCGAAGAACGCCCTCGGCGTCCTCTGTCGGGCGGGCCGGGCGATCAGCCTCGATGGACGGCTCTTCCTCTCGCCGGAGGCCTACCAGGCCTTCGTCCAGGCCCTCGTCGGGCACAGGCCCGCGGGCAGCCGTCTTGGCGTCGGCGAGGCAAAGGCCGCGACGGGGCTCTCGAGGAAGTGGATACTGCCACTCCTCAACCGCATGGAGCGCGATGGCCGCGTTAGGCGATCCGGAGACGATCGCATCGTGCTCGGATCGGAGGCGGGCCGAGACTGAACGTCCCGGCCGCCTTCCCATCGCGAAGCCGCTACTCTACATGGAGAAATTCCCGGATTCGTCGAAGCTCAGGGGGAGGGGGCTGGCGCTGACTTCCTTGGGCAGCACGAGGCTCGCCTTGCCGACGACGCGGAAACTTCCCTTCCTCGCCGAGAAGACATCGATGACCGCCTGGGCGAGCTTTCGCGAACTGAAGGTCGATTCGATGGTGACCATGGTGAGGTTGCCGACACTGCGGACCTGGCTGCTGCCGCCCTGAAGGAGGTCATTGCCTCCGATGGTCAGGCTGTAGTCCATGCTGTCGAAACCGAGGGGAGCCTTGGCTTCGTTCTGGATGGCCAGGGTAAAGCCCACAGTGAAGGGCACGTCGATGTCCGTCGGCTTGATGGGGGCCACCTCGGGCTTTTTGCCGGCCGCGAGGGCGCCGAAGAAGTTGGCCACGGCCTCGGGCTTGGCCTTCGAGGCGGCACTGGCCAGCCCCTTTGAAACCTCGGCGGCGCTGGGCGCCTTGACGGTGAAATTCAGGATTTCGACCTTGGGCTTGATGGCCGGGATCTTCTTGTCGAGTTTATAACTGAAACTGACGTCGGGTGGCAGGGTGGGGAAGGCGGCGATCCTCGGCAGGGGAATGGTGAGCTGGCCGTCGATGGTGGTGTCGAGCCAGTCCTTGTCCACATAATTCTTGACCAGGGCGATGATGCTGTCGTAGGTCAGGGTTACGTCGAAGCTATTGGTCTTCGTATTGCCGGCAGGAACCGCGAAACCTCCCTGGCTCTTCGCGGAGAAGACCCTCTGGCCCTCGACCGAGAAATTCATGTCCATGCCCGAAAAAGACAGCTGAACGGGGTAGGGGTTTTTGACGGTAAGCTCGAAGCGAAAGGTGACATCGCGGAGGCTGATGGCCTTGAGCTGGAAGCCGGTGATTTCGGCGGTGGGAAGCGGGGCGGCGGCGGGCAGAGTGACCCCGGGCAGCTTGAAACCTTGGGCAGCCAGGTCGGCCGCGAAGAAGCAGGCGAATATCAGCATGAGCGCGAGGGCGGATCTGCGAATCGAATTCATGGCTTGTATCTCCCTAAGCCATTGTAGGCGAAGACAAGGGGATCGTGCCTAGCTTCTCCCGCGGCCCTTGAAGACTATACAGGTGTATAGTAAAATATGGTATGGTTGATCCGGAAGGCCTGCCCGATATCCGCATCGGAACATCGGGCTACGACTATCCCGAATGGGAGGGTGTTCTCTACCTCAAGGGTATCGGTCGGAGGGAGTATCTGGGGTCATACAGCCAGGCATTTGGCTCGGTCGAGCTCAACTTCAGCTACTACGGAATGCCGAAGGCCGAAAACATCCGTAAACTCCTCGGTCAAACGCGAAAGCCTATCGACTTCGCGATCAAGGCCAACAAGACCCTCACCCACAAGATCGATCCCGCGACCTGGCGAGATAGTGTAGCGGAGTTCTCGAGGGGGGTCGTTCCCCTCCAGGAATCAGGGCGGCTATGCGCCGTTCTCCTCGAGTTCCCTTATTCCTTCCACTACAATGACGAAGAGCGGCGGTATCTCGACAAGGTCTTGAAGGCCTTATCCTCGTTTCCCTTGGTCGTGGAGTTCCGTGGCGCCGACTGGTTCAACGCCAGGGTGATCGACGGACTCAAGGAACGAAGGGTCGGGCTCTGCTCCGTCGATGTCCCGCGGCTCGAGGGTCTACCCCCTCTCTCCGATCTCGTCACCTCCGATATCGCCTATGTCCGCTTCCATGGCCGCAACGAGGCGACATGGTGGAACGGCGACGCAGGCTCGCGCTACGAGTATCTTTACTCGAAAGACGAGCTTTCGGCCTGGGTGCCTCGGCTCGAGGCCATGAGCACGCAGGCGAAGAAGCTGCGTGTCTTCTTCAACAACCATAGGCACGGCGCCGCGCCCACAAACGCGAAAGAACTCGTGGCCCTCGCGACGGGCGCGAAGCTCATCTAGGATCGGCCGATGTCGTCGGGAACGATCCTCCACGTCAATGCCGTCGGCATCATGGCCGCGCTCGAAGAAGGGCTCGACAGGTCGCTTCGCGGCCGGCCCTTCGTCGTGGCGAACATGGACGCGCCGCGCTCGGTAGTTCTCGATCTATCGCCCCAGGCGCATCGCGAGGGCCTGCGTCGCGGCATGGTTCTCTCGCTCGCGCGAAACCTGTGTAGGGATCTCGAGGTCAAGGCCCCGCGCCCCGAGCTCTACACCGCTGCCGAAGAGAGGCTCTGGCGCATCGGCCTCGAGTACACGCCCATCGTGGAGCGCGCGGGACGAGGGCACCTATTCATCGATCTCCGCGGCACTACTCGGCTCTTCGGCGTTCCCGAGGATGCGGCGCAGAGGCTCCGGAGAGACATCAGGGAAGAGACGGGCTTGTCGCCGAGCATCGCGCTCTCGACGAACAAGACCGTGAGCAAGGTCGCGACGCGGGTCTTCCGCCCCGCCGGATTCGTGGCTCTCTCGCCGAACGAAGAGGGCGGACTCATACGCATGCAGCCCGTCGGGCTCCTGCCCGGAGTAGGTCCCGCGCTGCTGGGGCGCTTCGGCCTGTTGGATATCGACGAGATAGGCGACCTAGCGGACCTATCCGAGCGCGAGGCGCGGGCGATAGGATCCCGAGGCCCCGAGCTTGTGACGAGGGCGCGGGGAGTAGATACATCGCCTGTGGACCCGGAGCCTCCCGAACGGCGAGCGGTCGCCGGCGACCTCGTCTTCGAGCCCGACACGACCGACCCGGAAGTCCTGAGGCTGCGACTCCAAGGCCTCGTCGCGGAACTGGGGTTCGCGTTGCGTAAGGAAGGCCGGGGAGCGAGGCAGGCTTCCGTCGAGCTGGGGTACACCGACGGGATGCGAAGCTACGGGAGGGCGAGGATCGCGCGAGTTGTCGCAAGGGACGATGAGCTGGCCGCGATAGCCAAGACGGCGCTTGAAGCCGCGCGCAAGCGCCGCGTGAGGATCAGGCGGCTCGGGCTCCGACTTTCGGAGATAGAGTCCGCCGGACCTGAGCTCGATCTCTTCGAGCCTAGAGACGCGAGGCTATCGAAGCTCCAAAACGCCCTGGACAAGATACATGGCCGCTTCGGGCTCGACGCGATAGAGTCCTGCGCCACTTTTACGGTGAAGGACAATAGCGGCTTTCGAAAGTTGCACGACATACGCATTGGCCAGCTTGACGAATCGCGGCCGGCGATTCGTCAAGCTGGGAGCCGCTACACGAAGGCCCACCTCAATTTCACGACACACCTCGCGTGTCGCACTACGATCGAAGGGTCTGGTAATTCGTCATGATCGCGCCGCTCCTCGTGTCCTCGACCTACTCCTTCCACTATGGCGTGATCCCACCCGCCGACCTCGCCAAACGGGCGAGGGAGCTGGGGTATGGCGCCATCGCCCTGACTGACCGTAACGGCGTCCATGGACTGCCGACCTTCATAGAGGCCTGCGACAGCGCGGGCCTGAAGCCGATTCTCGGAACGGAGCTCGTCTACGAGGGCGGACGGGCCGTCCTCATCGCGGAGAACGATCGGGGATTCTCGCGCATAACGCGCCTTCTCACCGAGCGCGCGGCGGGAGCCTTCGACGCCCGAGCGGCCATCCTCGCCGACCTGGATGGCCTTGCGGTAATCACCGACGACATCGCGCTTCTAGAAACGGGCCAGGGGCGCGGCGGACTCTATGCGCTCGCTTCCTCCGTCGACAAAGCCTCATGGCGGCGTCTCAAGGCAAGGGGCTCGCCCTGCATGGCGACGGGAGAGGTCCGCTTCCTGGTTCCGGAAGATAGGTCCTTGCAGCGGCTCCTCGTCGCCATAGGAAAGAAGAAGACCGTATCGGAGGTCCGCGAGGAGGAGCTCGCGAGCGACTCGTCTTTGCTGCCAAGCCCGGATACCCTGTTAAAGATCTATGCCGACTTACCCGAGGCCCTCGAGGAGAACGAGGCCCTCGTCGAACGCGTTGTGAAGACTAGCCTTTTCGGCGGATTCGTCTTCCCGGCCTTTGGTCCGGCTGAAACGAATGGCGGCTCGACGGCCATGCTGCGCGAGCTGGTCTATGAGGGAGCGCGACGGCGCTATGGGGAACTCACCGAGCCTATCCGAAAGCGTGTCGAGTACGAACTCGGGGTCATCGACGAGAAGCGTTTCGCCGATTACTTTCTCGTCGTTAGGGAGATCGCGCGGAAGGCGTCGAGAACATGCGGGAGGGGCAGCGCCGCCGCGAGCATCGTCTCCTACTGCCTCGGGATCACGGACGTGGACCCCATCCGACATAGCCTCTACTTCGAGCGCTTCCTCAACCCCGGCCGGAAGGACCCGCCGGATATAGACGTGGACTTTGCCTGGGACGAGCGCGATGAGCTGCTCGCCAAGGTGATAGCCCAGTATGGCGAGACGCGGGCCTCGCGAGTGGCCAACCATGTCTGCTTCCAGTCGCGGTCGGCGCTCAGGGAAGCCGCCCATGCCTACGGAATGCCCGACGGTGAGATAGGAGCCTTCGAGCGCTCGACGACTATCGACGCGGAAAAGGCGATGGGCGATGTCGACGAGATCTGGAAGGAGATCGCGAGCCTCGCGCACAGGATAGTCGGCTTCCCTCGCCATCTGGGGGTTCACTCGGGCGGCGTCATCATCGTGCCGGATGAGCTGTCGAGTCACGTGCCGCTCGAGAGGACGGGCACGGGTATCCGAGTAACGGCATGGGACAAGGAAGGAGTCGAAGACGCGGGGCTCGTGAAGATCGACCTTCTCGGCAATCGCTCCCTGGCGGTAGTCCGCGACGCCCTCGCCAACCTTCGAGAGAATGGAACAGAGATCGACGAAACGGCGTGGATGCCCATAGACGATCCCGAAACCGTAGAGCTGATAGCGCGGGGCGACACCATGGGCGTCTTCTATGTCGAGTCGCCCGCGATGCGCCTCCTGCAGAAGAAGACGAAGGCCGGGGACTTCGAGCACCTCGTGATCCACTCGTCGATCATCAGGCCCGCGGCCAACAAGTACATCAACGAGTACGTCGATAGGCTACGTGGGAAGAAGTATCCTCCGCTCCACCCCCTCCTCGTTGGGCTCTTCGACGAGAGCTACGGGATCATGTGCTACCAGGAGGATACCTGCAAAGCTGCCGTGGCCTTGGCGGACTTCACGGCCGCCGAGGCGGACGGCATCAGGAAGGTCCTCTCGAAGAAAGACGTGAAGATCAGGCTCGAGACGTATCGCGCAAAGTTCTTCGCTGGAGCCAAGGCAAAAGGCGTCGACGAGAAGACTGTTGCCGATGTCTGGGCCATGATCGAGTCGTTCTCCGGTTACTCCTTCGTCAAGGCGCATAGCGCGAGCTACGCGATGCTCTCCTTCAAGTCGGCTTACCTTCGGAGGCATCACCCGGCCGAGTTCATGGCGGCGGTTATGTCGAACCACGGCGGCTTCTACTCGACTTTGGCCTATGCGAGCGAATCGCGCAGGATGGGACTCAATCTGCTGTCTCCAGACATTAACGACAGCGATTTTCGGTGTAGAGGGAAGGGGAGGACCATTCGCTTCGGTCTCGAGATGATCGGCTCCCTCAACTCAGCGACCGTGAAGAGGATCGTCGAGGAGCGGAGGCGTGGCGGCAGCTATGTCTCAATCGACGACTTCGCGAGACGGGTAGGGCCCGGCCGAGACGACGCCGAAGCTCTTGTCGGTTCCGGCGCGGTAGACTCGGTTTCGAGCGAACTGTCGAGCGCAGCCAAGCTCATGCGCCTACTCTCGGTCCAAGCGGTCAGCGAAAGGCATAGCGATAAGCAAGGCGAACTCTTCGAGGCCGATGGCCCGGTAGTGCCGCTTCGGAAGCGGAAACGCGAATCGGCAAGAAAGCAACTCGAGTCCGATATGCGCTACTTGGGGACGACCCTGGAAGTCCATCCCCTTGAGCTATGGCCGGGCCTATTGGTATCGAAGACAAGGGTGCTCGGCAAGGATATCCCCGCCCTCGTAGGTCGGCGAGTCGAGCTCGTCGGATGGCCGATAACGGCAAAATCTGTTCTGACCTCCGAGGATGAGACAATGGAGTTCCTCTCCTTCGAGGACGAGACTGCGCTCTACGAGACGACCCTCTTCCCCGAGGAGTATGAGCTCTATCGGCACCTTCTGTTCGAACAGCGGCCACTCGTCATCAGGGGACTAGTTGAAGACGATCGTGGGGCGATCACGGTCACTATCTCGAGTATCGAGAAGGCGAGGGCCACGCCGAGCCCAAATCCGTCCGATCCTTGAAAAAAAAGAGCCATCCTCGCGGATGGCTCTTTTTCAAAGTCGGGCTGGACGGATTTGAACCGTCGATCTCTTGGTCCCGAACCAAGCGCGCTAGCCCCTGCGCTACAGCCCGAAAAAAAAGCCCCGTCGAAGGACGGGGCTACGGGAGCGACGGGGCTTGAACCCGCGATCTCCGGCTTGACAGGCCGGCGCGATAAACCAGCTTCGCCACGCCCCCGTGTCGTTACCGACGAAGAGGGATTATGCTGACGGAGGCCCTCACTGTCAAGTGGGCAGGATTACCGCACCCGATTTTTCGTCATTGCGCTGAAGCGGCGAGGCCTGGACTTCGAGGAGGTCGCCCGGTTCGAAAGCCGTCGCGTCGTGGGGACGACGAAGCATCGAATAGCCGAGATTGGAGCAGCCGTATTGGCCGAAGGAGCCGTCGGGAAGGGCGAAGGGTTCCGATACCACGCGCACGAGGATGCCGTGATTGATCGCCCTGGCGCGTCTTTCCTTTTCGCTCGGTTGATGATCGGCGATGGGGGCGGCGACCGGGCGGGCGAGGACCCCGCGGGCGGCCCAAAGATACGAAAGCACGGCCCGTTCCTTGGGGAGCCCAGCCTCCTCCGATCGCTCGCGAAGCCAGGCTGGGGCCCTGTCGGTATCGACGCCGAAATGGCACCAGGGGAATTTATCGCGCTTCCTCGGCATGACGACCGGATGGAGATGAAATCGAGAGGGGGCGACGTTGGGATCGCCCTTGGGATGATGCGGCCTTTGTTCGAAGGGCGCCAAGCCCCTGAAGATGCCGGGGAAAGGGCAGGAGTAGGCATGGGGACAGGGTCCGAGGGGGGTCGCCCCCTCGGCGATCAGGCCGGCGCGCAAAGCGGAAATGAAGGCGCCCGAACGGGGATCCCCCGGCTCCATGATGAAGAGGCTGCCGTCCTGCCTGAGGTAAGAGAGGAGGCTTCGCGCGATCTCGATGGCCCGCTCTCCAATGCTCGACTTGTCCTTCCAGAAGAACTCGTTGAAGACGTTGGCGGCGGCGAGGAGGTGGGCCCTTTCGGGTACCGGCGTGCCGAAGCCGTCCTTGCGGAGATCTATCTTCCAGGGAGGGACGGGGAATCCCGATCGGAGACAGAGGGTTTCGAAAATCGCGAGGCCCGTCTCCATGACGCGCTCGACCCGGTCGAGGCAATAGATCGTGAGGGGTACCTCGCGGAGTTCCGGGCGGGCGATCCAAAGCGCAATAATGAAGGTGAGGGGCCCGGAGCCGATGTCGACGATGACCGCCTTGTCGGGAAGGCAGAAGTCCGCGTTCGAGAGGATGGCCGAGAGGCGATAGACATTCCAGGGGAGGAAGTAGCGGAGATAGGCCGAGAGGGAAGCCGGGTTCCCGAGGTAGTCGGCGGGGCGATGTTCGCGATCGGAGGTCAGGTCTTCCCAGAGCTGTCGGATATCGCCGCGCAGGGAGGCCTTGTGTTTGGGCTGGAGGGGAGCCACCTCGTCGATGGCCTCATCAAGGCGTTGGAGGAGGGCCAGGCTGGGCGTCGCCGGCGAGAGGGACTCGAGGGTCCGCACGGGCGAAACGGGTTTCTTGCCGCTCGGCCTCCCGTGTTTCGAGAAGACGGGCCTTCCTTCGGCGTCGAAGCCGGCTATGCCCGGGGGAAGTTCGATGTCGTCTTCGCCTTGGCCGAAGACGGAGACCCTCTCGTCGATCCGTGGCGGCCTCGGGGGCGGAGCGAAATGCTGTGGTCTTCCCCTGTCGCCGCGGTCATTGCCCTCGGGGCGGCGATGTCCCTCGGGGCCGGGGCGTTGCTGTCTACCGCGATAGTCGGGCTGGGGTCCCGCGCGGTGGCCATCGTCAAGGCGGCGTTTCTGGCGGGGGTCCCCTTTTCGGAACGGATCCTGGGGTCCTCGTCTTGCGGCTGTCCCGGGGACGTCTTGACCCTGGCCTTGTCCCTGGTACTTGCTCTGCCCTTGCCCTTGCCCTTGCCCTTGCCCTAGGTCCTGGCCCTTGCCTTCGACAGAATCATGGCGTTTCCGCCGACGCTTTCGACCGGCCTTTTCCCCCTGCGTCGGCTCGCCGCCCTGTTGCGGCTGGGTGGGTGCCGGGGGCCGTTCCGCCTGTGCGCCTTCGGGAAAGAGTTCCTGGCCTCCGCCGTCGCTATGGCGTCTGCGTCTGCGGCGTCTGCGGCCGCCCTGTCCCCCCTCGCCGGAATCGCCGTTGCCGGGTGCCGCGGAGCGCGGAAGCGGTGACGATGCGTCATCGGAAAAGGGGAGGCGAGCGCCTTCATCCGCGGGCTTTTCTGCCCGCGTTCCGTCGGCCTCCTGTCGGGGCCTGGAGTTGCGTGGTTTCACGGTCCAAAAACTGTAGCATGAAACGAAAAGGAAAAATAGGTGGGCGGAGGGACCGCAGGCCTAGCCTAGCGGAGCGTTTGGGATCGGAGCGAAAATCCCCGCGCGCGCAATCGTAGGGGCGCGCGGTGGAAGGCCCGATCAGAGGCTCAGTACGACCTTGCCGGACTCTCCGGAGATCATCGCGTAAGGCGCTCCGCGCCTTGTACGGCAGGGAATGGATTGAAATGCCCGCCTTTCGGCGGGCGACCGAATCAAAGCCCTTCGACGCGAAGCTCCGATGCGGTCAGAAACTCAACACGACCTTGCCGGATTCTCCGCTGACCATCGCGTCGAAGCCTTTCTGGAAGTCGTCGAAGGCGTAGCGGTGGGTGATGATGGGGGAGATGTCGAGGCCGCTTCGGATCATGGCTTCCATCTTGTACCAGGTCTCGAAGATTTCGCGGCCGTAGATGCCCTTGATGAAGAGGCCTTTGAAGATGACCTTGTCCCAGTCGATGCCGGCGCCGTTGGGCATGAGGCCGAGCATGGCGACGCGGCCGCCGTTGTACATGCTGTCGAGCATCTGGGCGAAGGCCTGGGGGCTGCCGGACATTTCGAGACCGACATCGAAGCCGCCGACCATACCGAGTCCGTCCATGACGTCCTTGAGGCTCTGCTTGGTCACGTTGACGGTGCTCTCGATGCCGAGCTTGCGGGCCAGGCCGAGGCGCCAGTCATTAACGTCGGTGAGGACCACGTTGCGCGCCCCGTTGTGGCGGGCGATGGCTGCGGCCATGATGCCGATGGGGCCGGCGCCGGTGACGAGGACGTCCTCGCCGTCGACGTCGAAGGAGAGGGCGGTGTGGGTGGCGTTGCCGTAGGGGTCGAAGATGGCGGCGATGTCGTCGGGCACGGAGGGGTGGACCTTCCAGACGTTGGTGGCGGGTACCGAAACGTACTCGGCGAAGCAGCCCTGACGGTTGACGCCGATGCCCTTGGTGTTGGGGCAGAGGTGGCGCTTGCCGGCCTTGCAGGCGCGGCATTCGCCGCAGACGACGTGGCCCTCGGCGGAGACGCGCTCGCCGACCTTCCAGCCCTTGACGTCCTTGCCGATTTCGACGATTTCGCCGACGAATTCGTGGCCGATGACCATGGGGGTCTTTATGGTGCGCTGGGCCCATTCGTTCCACTGATAGATGTGGACATCGGTGCCGCAGATCGCCGTCTTCTTTACTTTGATCAATATATCCGAGAGCCCCACCGTGGGCATCGGGACGTCTTCCATCCAAATGCCTTCTCCGGGCACTCGTTTGACGAGGGCTTTCATTGAATCTCCTTGAGGCCGATTATAGGGCCATTTCCGCGGAGTGTGAAGACAAAGAGCGATGTTGGAAGCGCGTGAACGGCGCCCGGACCCGTCGCGGCAGCCTCGGGAGCGGCCGCTGGGTCCGCCGATTAGGCTGGGATCTACCGATCATCGCGTCGATACATGAAGGGGAGGCTTGGGCCATGGCTGGGGATGGACGCGTCACGCTCGACATCGAAAAGCTGGTAGCGGGGGGGGAGGGCATCGCCTTCCACGAGGGCCGGGCGGTCTTCGTGCCCTTCGTCTTGCCGGGAGAGAGGGTCGAAGCCCGGATAGTCGAGGAACGTCGCGACTACGCGAGGGCCGAGCTCCTCGCGGTACTCGCACCGAGCGCCGATCGGGTCGATCCCGAATGTCCCCTGTTCGGTCTTTGCGGCGGCTGCGGGCTACAGCACGCCGGCTATTCCGCCCAACTTGCGGCAAAGCAGGCCTTCGTCCGCGAAATTTTCCGGCGTGGCGCGGGCTTCGATCCCGGCCTGCCCCGCATCGTAGCCTCCAAACCCTATGGCTACCGGAATCGGGTCCAGTTCCATCTCGACGGCCAGGGTCGAGTAGGTTACATGAAAAGGGATTCGGAGGAGCTCGTCGCCGTGGCTTCCTGCCCGATCGCCGATCCGGCGATCGAGACCTGGTTGGCCGAACACGGGGGGCCGCTCCGCGAGGAGCTCCGGCCTTTTATCGGAAACGCCACGCGCTTCATCGTGTACGGGGCCGAAGGGGCCTCTTACCTGGAGGGAAGGCATCGGCGGGTTTCGGTGGGAGTTCTGGGCGAGCGGATCTTCTTCGACATAGAGGCCTTTTTCCAGTCCAATCTGGGCATTCTGGGCGAACTGGTCGAGGCCGCCCTCGCGGGCATCGAGGGAGGGACGGCGGCCGATCTTTACGCGGGGGTGGGGCTTTTCGGCCACTTCCTCGCGAAGGGAGGAGCCAGGGTCGTCATGGTCGAGCAGGACGCGAGGTCCCTGGCCGAAGCCAGGAAGAATGTCGTCGGTCCCGTCCATCAATGGCACGCGCAGTCGGTGGACGAGTGGTGCCGAGGCCCAGGCGCGAGGGCCCGCTTCGACAGTCTCGTCGTCGATCCGCCCCGCAGCGGCTTGAGTCCGGCGCTCAGGTCATGGATCCTTCGCAGCCGCCCGCCACAGGTCTCCTACGTGTCCTGCGATCCCGTCACCCTCGCCCGCGACGCCAAGGAGCTCGTGGCGGGAGGCTATCGCCTCGACAGCCTCGTTCTCTTCGATTTTTACCCCCAGACGGGCCATGTGGAATCGCTGGCCCGCTTCGTCCCCGAAACGGGCTCCTGAGCCTCCAGGCCATGAAGCGAAGCCTCCGGGCCCTCCCCTTAGCCCTCTGTCTTCTGGCCTTCGGCCTCCCGCTATCTGCGGCGGACCTGCCGCCCCTCTTCAGGCTATCCGTGGGGGGGAGGCCCCTCGCCCCCCCCCTTCTCGACACGAGTCGAAACCGCGCGGCCGTCTGGTTTCTCTCCGAGGACGATTCGCTCTATCTCCTTTCCGAGGGCGGCGAACTTCGTTTGAAGCAGGCTCTTCCCTCACCGAGGCCCTGGCTTGCCCTCGACCCCTTCGGAAGGGCCCTCGTCCTCCTCGATGGAGGAGGCCAGCCATATCTCGGCATCATCACGGCCACCGGGAATCTGGCGTGGAGACTTCCCCTCGGCGACTGGCTCGACCCATCGCAGATGCCGGACCTCGTCGCCTTCGGTCCCGACGGCCGCTACCTCCTCGGTAGCGGAAGAAGTCTTCTCTGTCTCGCCCCATCGGGACGGAGGCTTTGGCGATATTCCCTTCCCACCCCTCCCTCCTGCCCGGCAATTCTGGACGCCTCGGGGAATTTCCTCATCGGTCTTTCGGATGGGAGGCTGCTGTTTCTCTCTCCTTATGGCGAAAAGAAGGCCCTGTTTCCGGCGGGGGAGGGCTCGGCCGTCTCGGTCCTGGGGCGCTTCGGCGCCGATATTATCGTGGGCCATGAGGACGGCCGTCTTGTCCTTCTGAAGGGCTCGGGCTCAGAGCTTTCCCTCGCTACGATGGCGGCCGCGCCTCGGGCCCTTGCCTCGACCTTATCGGCGCGGCCGGCCGCGGGAATCCTAGCCGCGATAGACGCAAAGGGGAATCTCGAGGTCTTTGACGGCAGGGGGCGGCGGCTCTGGGGCGTTTCGACCGCGATTGCCGAGGCCTCGGTCCTCATGTCGACAGGGCGCATCGTGGTGACGGGGCTGGGCAGGGCCACCTCGTATTCGAACTCCGGCCTCCTTCTTCGCTCGGCGGGCATTTCGCACGCGATCGCCCCCGCCCTCCTCACGCCCGGGGGTCTTCTCTTTTCCGCGGGCGAGGATTGGGTGCTCGCCGCCTATCGCTACGAGGGCCCCCTCGACGCGGCGGTGGCGACCAGGCCGCCCGCCTGTCCCTCCGATCCCTCGGCACTCAGGGAACTCGGGCTCTTCGATCCCTCGGCCGCGGATGAGGATAGGCAGCTTGCCCTCGTCCTCGATATTGAAAAAAGCCTCGATTCGGCTACCATTGGGGGAAGCGAGGCGGGCGATCGGGCCATTCTCGAGGCGATCGCCGCCGGAAGCCTGTCTACGGCCGGTCAGTCTGCCTCGAGACAGAAATTCCGGCTCTTCGCGAGGCCCCGTGTCGAGGCCTGCCGGGTCCTTGGCGAGATCGGCTCTCCCGCCGCCCTCGGGGCTCTGGCCGACATCGCCGTCTCGGGGGAGGATTCCGCCGTCAGGGCCGCGGCACTCGAGGCCATCGGCGCGATCGGCGTCGATCCCGATGGCCTGGCCGCTCCCGCCCTCGCCCTCGGCGGATGGGGCGGGCATCTCGACGATGAGGTGGCCTGGGCCCTCGTCGACGCGATCGAGTCGCAGGCCCTCGGTTCGGGAGCGAGTCCCTCGATCGCCGTCGTCCGTTCGCTCATGGCCCTTTCCGGGCCGCCCTTCCCGAACGCGGTGAGCGTCCGGGCCCGTGCGGTCCTCGGGCGCCTCGTGCGCGCCCAGCAGATGGATTGAAAAGCCCGAGGAGGAATCGTGAACTTCAGCAACAGACGGACATATCGCGATCGAGGGCCGCGCGCGGCCGCCACGATCCTTCTGGCGATCCTTCCCCTCCTGGGACTTTCCGCCCTGGATGTGGCAAAGAGCGAAATCGAGTCGACGCGCGAGGCGAAGATCAGCTTCGTGAATTACGAGGGTCCCCAGTCCATCGTGCAGAGTGCCGCGGAGATCCGGGGCATCGGCCTGGGCCTAGCCACCGCCATCGGGGCGCCGGGCCAGGCGATCGCTCGGGCGGGCGACCTCGACCGCTACGCGGTCATCAGGGCTGTGGACCCCTCGATCGAGGCCGGCCTCGACGCGGACATCATCGTGATAGGCAAGGACGCCGTGGTCGATCACATCGACAACGTTCGACGTATCGTCGCCGGCTATCTCGAGAAGGCCTGGGGCTACTCCAGGGCCGACGCCGCCACCCTCTCCGTGTTCATCACGGTATATAACGCCGTCCATCGCGGGGACATGGCCTATTTGAGCGCCAAGTACAAGGCCGTGGTGCTGGCTCAGCTCTCTCCCGACAATGCCGGCCTCGCGACGAAGTGGGACGAGTGGCCGGGGAAGACGCGCATCCTGATACCCCTGAGTTCGGGGGCCAAGCCCGGGGCTGCGGGTGCCGTTTCGACGGGCACGATCTCCGGCCAGGAGGTCACCCAGGGGATGAAGACGGAGCAGGGCGGCGGCATTCCCGATCGCCAGGCCCTTGTCGATATCAAGCAAAAGGAAGTCGCGCAGTCCCAGGACCAGGCAGCGAAGGCCAAGGAGGAGGCGGCCGCCGCCGCAGCCCAGGCCGAGGCCGCCAAGGCCCAGCTAGCCCAGGCGCAAAAGGACCTCGCCGCGGCCCAAGCAGCGGCGCCGGCGGCCCAAGCAGCCGCTCCTGGGCCTGCCGCCCCGTCCGCCACGCCGCAGGCCCCTGCCGCCCAGACTGCCCAGGCCGGGGCGGCGGCCACGACAGCGGCGCCTCCCGCCGCGGCCCCGACGGTCCCGGCCCCGGCGACGCCGGCAGCCACGCCCCAGGGACAGGCTCAACAGGCAAGCGTCACCACGCCGGCCGTCGCTGCCGCGGAGCAAAATGTCGCCAACGCGCAGAAGGCCCTCGACACGGCCCAGGCCACGGAGGCTGCCAAGACAGCCGAGGCCCAGAAGGCCGATGCGGCCGCGGCTTCGAAGCAGGCCGAAATCGCCGCCGACAGGAAGTCGATAGCCACCGACCAGAACGCGGCGATAGCGGGGCAGGTGGCCGTGGCGAACGCCGCCGAGTCGGCGGGCATCCTCCTCTTCGAGATCGTCGACGCGGGTTATCCCTTCGCGCGCCTCGATTTCGTCGACACCACGACCGGGGCCCTCATCCGCGCCTCGACCCTGAACAGCATCCGTTCGCGGTCCATCGTGGACGACGGAAGCCTCATCGTAGCGGTCGCCGGCAAGGAGGGGGGGACGGGGGCGGTGCGCCTCGTCGCCCTCGACAGGAAGAGTCTCGCCAAGGTGGCCGAAAGCTCGGTCGACATCCATCCCGAAAGCCTGGTGGCCAAGATTGACGGGGCCTATTATGCCGTGATCAAGGCGGGCGACGGAAAGTACTATTTGGGAAGATTCGGGAGCGATCTGAAGGAGACGGCCCGCTCGAAGGACGCGGTCAACCCCCTCACCTTCATGGTGAAGGGGGCCGATGGCATCGTCGCGCAGGCGGCGGGCGGAGGCTTCCTCTCGCTCGACGCCGCGAGCCTCGCGACGATCCGGCACTTCGGGCCGTATTGAAGCGGGATCTTTAGGGCGCCGCGCGAGGCGGGGGCGCCGCGCCGCTCCCGGCGGGACTTCTTGTCGGCGCCGGCGAGATTCCCCGTCGGCGCCAGGCCGCCCGGCCTCAGCGCGCGGGGCGGCCCCTCCGGTACTCGTAGAGCATGACGGCCGTGGCCGCGGACACGTTGAGGGAATCGACGTGTCCCGCCTGGGGTATGGCGAGGCTCCCGTCGCATTGCTCGCGCACGAGCTTCGACACGCCTTCGCCCTCGTTGCCCATGACGAGGACGGTCTTGGGGGGAAGCTCGGCCTCCGGGAGGGGATCGCCGCCCATGTCCGCCGCGTAGCTCCAATAGCCGGCCTTCTTGAGGCGGCGAAGGGCCTCGGCGAGGTTGGGCACCCAGGCGAGGGGGACGTGGGCCGCGGCGCCGGCCGAGGCGCGGACCGCCGCCTCGGAGAGGGGGGCGGCGCGGCGCTTGGGGGCGATCACGAGGTCGCAGGCGAATACGTCGGCCGAGCGAAGGACGGCACCGAAGTTCTGTGGATCCTCGATATGGTCGAGGATGAGCACGAGGCTTTCCTCGAGATCCTCGGCCTCCGAAAGGAACTCGTCGAGGTCGGCCTCGGCCGGGTTCTGGGAGCTGTCGGTCTCGAAGGCGACGCCGCGGTTGTCGGGGGCGAGGCGATCGAGTTCCGCCTGGGAAAGGCGGGCGATGGGCACGACCTGCTTGGCGGCCATCTCGAGGATGGCCTTTATCCGCGGCCCCGAGCCCGAAATGAGAAGGCGGCCGTGGATGGCCTTGCCCGAACGGAAGAGTTCCTCGATGGCGTGGAAGCCGGTGATGCGTCGCATGGGGGGGATAGTACGCGGCGGGGGGGGCGGGTGTCCACGGGAGGTCGAGGCAACGAGAAGGGCGTGAAGCGCTGGGCCCGGCACGACGTCGCGCTGGGGGGGCGAAGGCCGATCAGGGCATTACGGTGAATTCCTGCACGACCTGGATGGCGCTCTCGACCTCGTCGACACCGGGGACGGAGCGGGCGGCGCCGATGGCGGCCTCGATGGCAGTCTGGGTGTTGGAAACGCCATGGAGGATGACGCGGCCTCCCCGTACGTCGGCCTCGAGGAAGTGGAGGGGCAGACGTCTGCCGTAGACGATCTCGGTGACGACCTTCTGACCCAGGACGAGTTCGGCGATGCGCGCGCGACCCTCGACCTCTGCCTCCGCCCCGATGACGCGACGGCGATAGTCGTCGAAGATGGCAACGGCCTCGGCGGGGAGTGGCCGATCGCCCATCGTGACGCAGAGGGAGTATTCGCTGGGATCGGCCCAGTCGACTGAGAAGAAGTACTTCTGGAAGCCCGACCTGTCGCGGTCGCTCTGTTCGATGAGCTGGAGGGCGTGGCGCTCGTTGCAGGCGTACTGTTCCATCACGCGGCGGATGCGGGAGGATAGGGGGGCGACGACGCGGATCGACACGAGGTTGCGCAGGCTCTTGAGGATGGCCGAGCCTCCTCTGCCGACGATGATGCAATCGCCCTTGCCCGCCTCCTCGAATATCGCCGTCTTTAGATAGTGGAGGTAATCGTCCCGCTCCTGGGACAGGGAGGCCCATAGGCCCGGCTTTTTCTCGTCGTACTTGCGCCGCTTGTCGGCGTCGATGCCGAAATCGCCGAGGCGCTTTTCGAGGGACTCGCGATCCACGAGACGATATCCGGTCAGCTTGACGAGTTCCTGGGCGACTTCATCGCCGAGGGCGGCGAACTGGCGCGCTATCGTGAAAACTGCCATTGCGGCCTCCCCGGGAACCTCTGTCCCCTTTAGTGAAAACATAGAGCGACCATGGCTCGAAGTCAAATCGAACTGGGCAGGGCGGGGGCATTCGGGATAGAGTGCCGCACAATGGAAAGACTCGGCGCCTTCGCGGCATTTGGCACGGCGGTATTCTGGACGGCTTCGGCCATCGCCTTCGAGGGAGCCTCGAAGCGGGTAGGCGCCCTCGCGGTCAATTTCTGGAAGGTGACGATCGCCTTCTTCCTCCTCGCCCTCTCCGGCCTCCTTATCCGGGGCTCCCCCCTGCCCCTCGACGCTTCCGCCGCGTCGTGGCGCTTCCTGGCCCTCTCGGGCTTCATCGGTTTCGTGATCTCGGACTACTTCCTCTTCAACGCCTATGTGCTGATCGGCTCGAGGGTAACCGTCGTCTTCCAGGCCCTGACGCCCTTGTTCGCGGCCGGTTTCGGCTATCTCGTCCTTGGACAGGCGATGCAGGCTCGTTCCCTCGCGGGGATGGGCGCGGTGGTCTCGGGGATCACCATCCTCGTGATCGCGCGCAACGCGTCGAAGGCCCGGACCGAGGCGGGGGAAAGGGTCCGGGCGGAGGCACCGGGGGCGGTCGCGAGCCCCCATTCCGGGGCGGAGAACCTGGCGGTCGCCAGGGTCGGCGGGAGGCGGAGCCGCGAGGGCCAGCAGCTCAAAGGCTACGTCTTCGCCTTCCTTTCGACGGTCTTCCAGGCCCTTGGCCTCGTGACATCCAAGCTGGGGCTCGCGGACATCGGCGCGATCCCCGCCACGCAGATCAGGGTTCTCGCGGCCATCGTGGGTTTCGGTTTGCAAGCACTGATCCTCAGGCGCGGGCGCGAGGTCTTCGTCGAAGCACTCCGGGACCGGAGCGCGGCCATGCGCATCGCCGCCGGCTCCATCGTCGGCCCCTTCCTCGGCGTGGTCCTTTCCTTGTTCGCCCTTCAGCATACCGATGTCGGAACCGCCAGCAGCCTGATGGCCCTCACCCCCGTCCTTATCATCGCTCCCGCCATCCTACTCATGCGTCAGCGGGTGGCTGCGATGGAGGTCGTCGGGGCGGCCATTGCCGTCGGAGGGACAGCCCTCTTTTTCATGGCCTGATCCGCCGGCTGCCGGGCCGCCAAGGCAAGACCTCCTTTCGAGACGCTCTTCAAATCAGGCTCAGAATGGGACATAATCCCGCCGAGACTGGGATGGGCGGGAGTGATCGCCCGATCTGCGCCGATTGAGCGATGCCCTGGCATGGGGCCCTGTCGACTCTTCGGCGCTCGCCGTAAGGACGAGCTGCTCGTTTCGGGAGGAAGCCCGGTGGATGAGCGTAGGAGCATACTCCTCGTCGAGACCGATCTTGAGGCCGCCGCGATCACGAGGGCGCGGCTCCAGGATGCCGGCTATCGCGTGCTGCTCGCCTCGGAACTCGGGGAGGTGGAGGCGGTCGTCGATCGGAACCAGGGCTCGAGCGACTTTCTTCTCGTGGAGGGCGAACTGGGAAGGGGACTCCTCGACGCGGAGAGGCGACTCGTTGCCCTGAGCGGGGAGCACGAGAGGATCGCGAAGGAGCTCCACGCGAGTCTCGATTCGCTTCGCGGCGCGAACGAAAGGCTCACCCTGTCCGAGGAGAAATTCGCCAAGGCCTTTTACCTCAATCCCGATTCGATCAATATCAATCGCCTGTCCGACGGCGTCTATGTGGACGTCAATCAGGGTTTCACCAACATGACCGGCTACGCCAAGGCCGATGTTCTCGGTCGCTCCTCCCTCCCCGGCGATCTCGGGGTCTGGGCGCGCGCCGAGGACAGGGCTCGGCTCGTCCAAGGCCTTCGGCGAGGCGGGGAGGTCCTGAATCTCGAGGCCGAATTCCGGCGCAAGGACGGCGCTGTCATCACGGGGCTGATGTCGGCACGCCTCATCGAGGTCGAGGGCGAGGCCTGCGTGATTTCGATCACGAAGGACGTCAGCGAGCTGAAGAGTCTCGAGAGGGACCGCGACGAGAGCGAGCGTAAATTCAGGCTTGCCTTCGAGAATTCGCCCATCGGCATCGTCCTCACCACCCTCGACAACCAGCTCCGCATGGTCAATCGCGCCTTCTGCGCCATGCTCGGGCTTTCGATGACCGAGATAAACGCGATGGATTTCGCGGAGCTCACCCACCCCGACGACCGCGCGATGAGCAAGGCGTCCTTGGACGGCCTCGTCGCGGCGGGCTCCGGAACCGGCCACATCATGAAGCGCTACCTCCACCGGGACGGCAGGGCCATCTGGACGGAAGTCAGCACGGCCTTCGTGCGGAACGCCGACGGCGCCAATTTCCTGATTTCGCACATCGTGGACATCACGGAGGCCCGAGGCCGGGAGGGTGAACTCCGGGAGGCGAACAGACGCTACTCCGACCTCCTCAACTCGATCGGCGTGGGTTTCTGTTACGTGGACGACAAGGAAGTCTTCAGGATGGCCAATCCTTCCTGCGAGAGGGTCCTCGGCGTCGGTCCGGGGGAGCTGCTCGGGACTTGTTTCCTGAGCTACCTCGACGACGAGGGCAGGGCGATCATCGAGGCGGAGAACGCGAAACGGGCCCAGGGCGAATCCTCGGACTACACGCTGCGGGTCAGACGCCGAGACGGCCAGTGGAGATGGCTCAGGGTCAACGCCGCGCCGCTGGGCAGGTCGACCGGGGAATACTCCGGCGCGACGGTGATCTTCAGGGACATCACCGAGGAGCTCCGGGCGAACGAGGCCCTCAACCAGCTCGTCCGGAACAAGGAGGTCCTGATGAAGGAGCTCCAACACCGGGTGAAGAACAGCCTCGGCATCGTCTCGAGCCTCCTTAGCATCGCCATGGGCGAACTGAGGGAGCAGAGGGCCATCGACGTTCTCGACGATACGCGTTCGCGCATCAATTCGATGTCGGCGATCTACGAGAGGCTCTACCTGGCGGAAAGCGTCGATTCGCTCGATTTCGGGGTCTACCTCGAGGGCCTCGCGAGGTCGATCTTCGCCGCCTTCTTCGCGGGGCAGTCGCGGGTTCGTCTCCTCGTCGAGACCGGGACCCTGATGCTGGACACCAAACGCGCCATCGCCCTCGGCCTCATCGTGAACGAGCTTTTCACGAACGCCGCGAAGTACGCCTTTCCCGGCGGCCGCAGCGGCACGATTAGAGTCGCGCTCGAGGTCGACCAAGGCCAGGCGCGGCTCCTGGTCTCCGACGACGGGATAGGCGTCGATCCTCGTCTGCCCGGAAGCTCGTCGACGATGGGCATGACCCTCATCAGACTCCTCGTGGAGAAGGAGCTGAGAGGGAGCTTGGAGCTGGACACGGGGGCGGGCAGCTCCTTCGTGCTGCGCTTCGGGATTTGAGGGCAGGACCGAAACCATGGCGGCAGGCCTGGCCCTCGTAGCGTTCCCAGAGCGCGGCTCCTTCGGATCGCGCAGCCTCGATGCTCGTCTCATCGATATCCACCACGGCGGATACCTCGTCGACGAGGGCTCCCACCATCAGGGTCTTCCCTCCTCCGCCATCGACCCTGGCGACGATGATGCTCGCCCGGTGCTTGCCGAGGCTGTCCTCCAGACCGAACTTCTTGCGCAGGTTGATGACGGGTATCACCTGGTCGCGGAGATCCATCACTCCCTTCATGTATTCCACGGGGCTCGGGACCGCCGTCGTCTCATTGTCCTCGACGACGGTCTCGACGATGGTGACATCCACGGCGTACCTGACGCCATTTAATCGAAAGCTCAGGTACTGCATTGCGGAGGTCCTTCAGAATGATTCGAAATCCGAGTCGGCAATGCTGCCGACTGGAGTGATGGCGGCCTTGGCCAGCTGTCTCGCCGGCCTTTCGCCGCCATGGGCCTTTGAGCCTCCTTGCGCGGAGGAGGCGGTGATGGCGAGTCTGCCCGAGGCATTGGCGGCGTGGGCGACCCTCACCTCATGCCGGGCCAAGGTGGTGCCGGCGCTCGAGCCGGCCTCATGGGCGTTCATTTCGGAAGGCAGCTTGAAGTAGGCCAGGGTCCGGGCTAGCTGGGTGGCCTGGCTGTTGAGCTCTTCCGCCATAGAGGCAAGTTCTTCCGAAGCCGCCGCGTTCTGCTGAATCACGGAATCGAGCTGGGCGACGGCCTTGCCGATCTGCTCGACGCCCGTGCTTTGCTCCTTGCTTGCCGAGGAGATTTCCTGTACGACTTCGGCGGTCTTCTGGATGTCGGGAACGACCGACTGTATGAGGGCACCCGCCTCCTCGGCGACCGAAACGCTCTTACCCGATAGCTCGGAGATATCTTTGGAGGCGCTCTGCGAGCGTTCGGCGAGCTTTCGCACCTCGCTGGCGACGACGGCGAAGCCCTTCCCCGCCTCGCCCGCGCGCGCGGCCTCGATGGCCGCGTTGAGGGCGAGGAGGTTGGTCTGCCTCGCTATCTCCTCGATGATGCCGATCCGTCCAGCGATGTCCTTCATGGCGCTCACCGTCTCGACGACGGAATTGCCGCCCTTCTTGGCGTCGCCCGAACTTTTCCGGGCGATTCCCTCGGCGGCCTGGGAATTGTCCGCGTTCTGCTTGATCGTGGCCGCCATCTCCTCCACCGAGGCGCTGACCTCCTCGGCCGAGGAGGCCTGCTCGGTGGCTCCCTGCGAAAGCTGCTGGGCCGTCGAACTGATGCCCTGACTGCCGATGCTCACGTTGTCGGCCGAGGTGGTGACGGAGATGACGATGTCCCTGAGGCTCGTCACCATTTCGGTGAGGGCCCCGGCGAGGACTCCCACCTCGTCCTTCCGTGTCTGGTGCCTCTCGTCGATATCCGTCCGGAGATCGCCCTTCGCTATCCTTCCCGCCAGATCGACGGCCTGGCCGAGGGGTCTGGTGATCGAGCGGGAGAGGAGGAGTCCGACGAGGATGGAGACGATGGTTTCGAGGCCCAGCACCAGGAGCATGGTGAGTCTCGCTTCCGCGGCCAAGACGAGGTTCTTGTCCGAGCGGGTCTTCGCTGACGCGAGGTTGGCGTCGACCATGGCCCTGATCGTTCCCTCCACCGCCGTGCCATCCTTCTCCCCCTCCGCAGCTATCAAGGTCTGTTCTTCGGAGTCCTTGTTCGCCGCGTCGAAAACGACCAGCCTGTCGCTCAGGTCGTTGAGGGTCTTCCATTTGGCCATGAGGCTGTCGAAATTCTGCTGATCCCCGGAATCCGTTATGCTTTGCTTGTAGATCGCCGCGTTCTTGTCGAAGGTGGCCCTGAACCCGGCTATCGAATTCCTCGCGGCGCTTCCCTGGTCGCCCTTGAATTGGGCCATGTCCTTCATGGCCATGAAGGCGTTCAGCATCGAATCGGTCATGCGTGAAAGATTGCCGAGCGGTGCCGTATCATAGGTGAAGGCCCGCATGCCACGCGCGGATATCTGGGCAAGACTGGTGACGCCGAACAATCCCACGCCAAAGGCGATGATCGCCACTCCGAGAAATCCGATGATTAACTTCATTCCTATTTTCATGCGTATCCTCCTGCAGCCGGCTTCGAGGTCTCGGCAAGGTTCCGATCGAATCCCGCAACCCTTTTAGCAATCTTCATGCCAAGGCTGAGAAAGCCGGGGAAGTGCATGCAGGATAAAGCCTTCGGCACCGTGGAGGAGGCCCATCGACAAGCGCGGGGCTGCAATCGGGGTTGAAGGTCTTGAGCCAATGCAAGCTTATTGATGGCGGCGAAGCGACTTGCGCTGGCGTAGGGAGGTTGAGGTATCAACCCAGGTTGTCGGCCTTCGTCTGTTTGGCTTTGAGGCGTTTGCTGACGGCCTGGGGACTGATGCCGAGGAGACGGGCCGCCAGACTCTGATTGCCATCCGCCCGCCTGAGCGCCTCGTCAAAGAGGAGCCCGGAAAGCTCCTTGAGAGTGGGCAGGGGGCAGGGGAAGGCCATGCCGGCCGGAGTCGCGACCGCCGTCCTCCGTTTTTCGTCGATGGCTTCTTTGAAGCTTCGAAGGGACAGCACTCCTCCTTTGTGGCAATTGACCGCATCGAAGATCATCGCCCGGAGCTCGCGCACGTTCCCGGGGAAATCGTGGGAACGAAGGAGGCCGGAGAGTTCGGGAGGGAGGCTCGGGAACTTTTTCGAAAGCTCCACGGCGGATTCGGCGAAAAAACGCTCCACGAGAAAGGGTATGTCTTCCTTCCTCTCCCGCAGGGGCGGGATGTGGAGGCGGTGGCCGTTGAGGCGGAAAAAGAGATCCTTCCTGAACTCTCCCGATTCGAGGGCCTTGCGGAGATCGCGATTCGTGGCGACGATGATCCTGGCCTTGCTCCGCTTGAGGAGGTCCGATCCGAGGGGGTAGTACTCCCCCGACTCGATGACGCGAAGCAGCTTGACCTGCGAGGAGTGGGAAAGGTCGCCTATCTCGTCGAGAAAGAGACTGCCGTTGTTCGCGCGTTCGATGAGGCCCTCGAGGCCGCCCTGCGAACCGGTGTAGGCTCCCGCCCGGTGGCCGAACAGGAGGTCGGAAAAGAAGGCGTCGTCGAGGCCCGCGACGTTCACCGCTACGAAGTCCCCTTCGCGGCCGCTCTGATCGTGGATGGCCTTGGCGAATAGCTCCTTGCCGACACCGGTTTCGCCCGTTATCAGCACGGGATGCGAACTGGGTGCTATCATTTCGGCGTAGTCGAGGATGGGGCCCATGGTCTGCCCGGCCGTGGTGATCGCACCGAAGGCCGCGGACCGTTCCCGGCGTGGGGAGAGAAGGCGATCGCGCATGTCGAGGTTCTCGTTGACAAGCTCCTGCATCTCGATGAGATGCCTGAGCGATATCACCATCCTCGCCCCGTCGACGGGCTTGGTCAGATAGTCCGAGGCGCCAAGCCTCATGCACTCGACGGCGCGTTCTATGTCCCTGTTGCCGGTTATGACGATCACGGCGACCTGGGGATGGTCCCTGCGGATGAGGGCCAGCAGCTCCCTCCCATCCATGCCGGGCAAAGCCAGATCGAGGAGGACGAGGCCGATGGACGACTCCTCGATGAGGGCGGGCAGGGCCTTCGGATCCCTGACGGGAAGGACATTGGTGATCCCCTCCGCCCGGAGGAGATCCTCGACGCAGACCAGGGTGTATTCCTCGTCGTCGACGATCGCGATCGGGAAGGCGGGGTAGGGTCTCTCGCTCATGCCACCGATTCTCCTGCGCCGGACGCCATGGGCAATTCGAGGATGGCGCTGGTGCCCATGCCGGGCGCGGAGTCGAACTCGAGGCTGCCGCCGAATTTCTCCACGATCTCGGCAGAAATGGTGATGCCGAGTCCAAGGCCCTCCCGGCCCCCCTTGGTGGTGAAGAAGGGATCGCGGATATGCTCGAGCACTTCCCTGCTCATCCCCCTCCCCTCGTCGCGAACGACGAGCCTCACCCGCCCGGACGCCTCCTCGAAGGAACTGCTGACGACTATCTCCTTCGCCGGATCGTCGAGGGCCTGACAGGCGTTCTGGATGAGGTTGACCAGCACCTGTTCGAGACCGTGAAAACCGGCCCGTACGGTCGGCAGGGAGGGGGCGAGCTCGAGGCGGAATCCGGGGGCGAGGCGCTCGATGTATCCGCGCAGAAGATCCACCGAGGCCTTGACCACCTTTCCGATATCGATCTCCTCCATGGCCTCGCCTTCGTCGGCTCGCGAATAGTCCGTGAGGCTGCGGACGATGCTGTCGATATGGCCGGAAGCCTCGGTCATGCTCTTGAGAAGCGATGGCATCCGCTTCCTCAGCTCGCCGTATTCGATGCCCCCGACGAGGCTGTCATGTTCGCCGGCCAAGGCCTCGTCGAGGATGGGGAGGAGCGAATTCCATATGCGTGAGATCAGGGTGGCGCCCATCCGCACCGCGTGGTTGGGATTGTTGATCTCGTGGGCCACGCCTGCCACGAGGACGCCGAGGGCGGCCATTTTCTCGGACTGGACGAGAAGACGCTGTTGCCGCAAGACCTCGCGCTCCGCGGCGACTCGCTCGGTGATGTCCACGGCGGTCGTGATGATCGTTTTCTTCCCTTCCCTGCGCCGATCGAGGATGGCTGAGCTGACCATCCAGACGAGGACCCTACCGTCCTTGGTCCTTATCTTGCGCTCTTGAGGCTCGTCCCTGCCCGCTAAAGTGAAGAGTCGTTTGGCCTCGTCGAGGTACTTTTGGGCGTGCTCGCCATATGCCAGGCGGGCCCAGTCTACCGTGTTGCGAAGGCATTCGGCGCTGTAGCCCGTGAGATCGCTCCAGGCTCGATTGACGAGTTCTATGCTCCGGTCGTCGGCGTGGATCATGATGGGCATCGCCGCGTCCTCGATGACTCGGCGGAAACGCGACTGACTCTCTCTAAGCGCCTTTCTTGCGCCAAGAGCGCCAATCCGTCTGTCCATCCATGCCGGGGAGCTGCCCGTCTGTGGTCTCGGAGCCCTCCTCGCGGAGGGTCCCATTCGTGGGCTGTTTTTCATCGTGTGCTTATAAAATCTTCGCTCCATCGCATCGCGCATCGCGCCCTGGCGGGAAATGTGATGGCGCCGTTTATCGGCATGGCGCCGCCCGAGGGGGGGCCTCCGCACGTTGTGCGAGGGCCGCCACGCCAATCTACAGCAGGAGGGGAAGCCTGTCCATCGCTGGCGTCGGGCCTCCACCCACCCTTCGGGTTTGCGTCCCGGCCTCCCCTCGATTAGGATTGCCTCCATGAGCATACGATTGCATTCCGAGGGCGGGGCCGGCGAAGTCACGGGCTCCAAGCACATCATTTCGGTCGACGGCTCGCGTTGCCTGATCGACTGCGGAGCCTTCCAGGGCAGGCGCGAGGAGGCGGAAAAGAAGAACCGCGCCCTCGTGAAGGACCCCGAGAGCATAGCCTCGGTGGTACTCACCCACGCGCACTTCGATCATTGCGGCATGCTGCCCCTCCTCGCGAAACGGGGCTACAGGGGGAACGTTTACGCGACGCCGGCGACCCGCGACCTCGCGGGCCTCGTGATGATGGACTCGGCCGCCATCCAGGCCCGCGACGCGGAGTACCTGGGCAAGCAGGCGGCGAAGAAGGGACAGAAATTCGAATGGAAGCCCCTCTATGACGAGGACGACGTCGTCGCCGTGGAGGGGCAGTTCGTCACCGTGTCCTATCACCGGCCCATGCCCATCGGCGACGGGATGAAGATCGAGCTCTTCGACGCGGGGCACATCCTCGGCTCCGCCATCGCCTACATGCATGCCAGGGATCGATCGGGCCGCGAGATCACCATCGGCTTCACGGGCGACCTCGGTCGAAAGGGCAAGCCCATCATCGCCGATCCCGAGCCCGTGCCTCCCTGCGATTATCTCGTCATCGAATCGACCTATGGCGATCGCCTCCACGAGTCCCAGACCGCGGCCCTCGACAGCCTGGCCGACATCGTCAACGAAACGGCCAAGCGCGGCGGCAAGATCGTCATTCCTGCCTTCGCGATCGAAAGGACGCAGGAGCTCGTCTATTATTTCCACGTACTGGTCGACGCCAAGCGGATTCCCGAGATCCCCATCTTCGTCGATTCCCCCATGGCCATCAACGCGACCTCCATCTTCCAGATCCATCCCGAATGCTACGGCCGCGAAACCCACGAGGCCTTCATCAAGCACCATCAGAATCCCTTCGGCTTCAACAGCCTCCATTTCAGCCAGAGCGTCGAGGATTCCAAGCGCCTCAACGACCTCGAGGGACCGGCCATCATCATCTCCGCGGATGGCATGTGCGAGGCGGGGCGTATCCAGCATCACCTCATCCACACCATCTCCGACCCCAACAACACCATCCTCATCGTCGGCTTCATGGCCGAGCACACCCTCGGTCGCCGCATCAGGGACCGCGAAAAGGAGGTGCGCATCCATGGCGACATATTCCGGGTCAACGCGCGGGTCGAGGAGATCAACGCTTTCTCAGCCCATGCGGATTATTCGGAGGTCTGGGACTGGCTTTCGGGCCTCGACCTGTCGCGGCTCAAGAAGATCTTCCTCGTCCACGGCGAACCCGCGGCCATCGCCCACCAGGCGGCCTTCCTCCGCGAGAAGGGGGTGAAGGAGGTGCAGGTGGTGAAGTACGGGGAAGTATATGATCTCTGAGGGTGGCGCGAAGGAGTCCGCCGGGGAGGCGGGGGCCGCCGCGGTCGAAGGCGCGAGGGCCGGTCGGCCCTTCTTCATCGATATCGAGGTTCGGGACAGCGAGCTCGACGCCCAGGGAATCGTCAACAACGCTAATTATCTGCATTATTATGAACACGCGCGGCATAGCTTTCTCCGGTCCCGCGGCGTCGACTTCGTGGCGATGCACGAAGAGGGCCTCGACGCGATCGTCTTCCGGATCGAAGTCGACTACCGCGAGTCGCTCCGCTCGGGCGACGGATGCGCCGTGAGCGTCGTCGTGGAGCGCGAGGGAAGGCTCAGGCTGGTCTTCCGCCAGGACATCGTGAAGAAGTCGAACGGCCATGTCGCCTCGAGCGCGAGGGTGGTGACGGCCATCGTGTCGGGCGGAAGGCCCGTGATCCCCTCCGATGACATGGTGGCGCGGCTCCTGCGCTGAGTCAGGCGCCGCGGGGGCCGAAGACGCGTTCGGCCTCCACGAGGGAGAGGAAGAGATGGTAGAGAAGGCGCGAGAGGGTCGGCATCGGGAGGGGCGCACGGTCGCGCCCCAGCTGGCTATGCCAGAGCGCCTCGCCGGGGAGGAGGTAGTCATCGCGGATCCGGTCGATGGCCTCGAGGGCGGCCCTTCGCGCGGCAAGCCGGTCAGCGTCGGCCCTGCCCCATTCGTACCATGCGGCATGGGCCTTGATCATCTCCGTCTGCGGCCAGAGGAGCTTGCTGTCGGCCACTATCTTCCCCTCGGGGTCGACTACATCGAAGGAGAGGCCGTCGAGGTCGCGTCCATTGTCGCAGGCGAAGCGATAGAGCCTCGAGGCGGTGGCGAAGGCGCCTTCGTCTCCGCTGGCTTCCCACCAACGCCTGAGGAGCCAAACCCATTCGAATTGATGGCCCGGCTCGCGATGCCGTCCCGGAGCTCCTGGAAGGGGCGAGAGGCCCTGGTCGAAGAATTCGCCGAGGATGCCGTCCCCGGGATCGATGAAGCGCCGATGGGCGAGCTCGACCATGGCCTCGGCCTTGGCGAGCCAGGGACCGGCGGGGTCGGCCTCGGTCCAGGCGAGAAAGGCCTCGAGGAGGTGCATGTGGGGATTTTGGCGTCGGGGCACCAGGCTATCGGGCCAGGCTCCGCCGCCCTCCGAGGGTCGCCATTCGGGGTAGCCTTCGAGCTTGAGCTCGCGCGAGGCCTCGTCCAGGCCCGCGAGGGCCGCGAGGGCCTTTTCTCGCAGGGAGGCCTTCCTCGTGGCTCGATAGGCCCAGGCGAGGGCGAGGAGGCCGAAGGCCTGATCGTAACTGTCGATTCGTGTATCTGCCGGCCGGCCGTCGGTCCCGATGGAACGAATCCAACCCCTCGCGCCTTCGTTCCAGAAATGCCTGTCCATTCTCTCGATGGCCTCGGAGCCCGCCTCGGCCGCCCCGACGACTCCGAGGATGCCCGCGTGGACGAAGACATAGGCGAGGCGGGACTGGCAGAGCATCGTGCGCTCCCCCTCGCCTATCTCGCGCCAGGAGGGATCGAAGGCTTCCGCGTAGCCCGTCTCCGACCGGGGCAGACGCGCGAGCCAGGCCGCCGCGAGGGCGCGGGGATCGAGGTAGTCCCCGGTCCCCGCGCCGGGCCGCGGCGAAGCGTCGCTCACTTGAGCTTGAATACCATCTGCGTCGGACTCACGAAGCGGAGGGCGATCACGAGGCAGACCATGGCGATGAGGAAGTAGATGACGGCGAGGGCGTCGACGGCCTGGGGCGGTCTCGCCCCCGCGGCGTAGGCGTCGGCGTAGAGGGCGACGACGATGGTTTGGCTCTTGCCTCCCGCGACGAGGTAGGTGAGCTCGAACATCGATATGGCCTTGACGAGGGAGAGTATGCCTGCCGTGAGGATGCCCGGAATCGTAAGTGGTATCAGGATGCGGCGGAAGATGGTGAGACGTTTGGCCCCGAGCATCTTGGCCGCCGACTCGAGGTTGCTCCCCACCTGTTCGATGAAGGGCATGAGGACGAGGATCATGAAGGGCACGATCGGAACGAGGTTGACGAGGATGACGCCGGACACGCGGGCCGCGACATGCACCTTGTAGGCGAGCATGGCGAGGGGTATGCCATAGGCCATGGGGGGCACGATCATCGGAAGGAGGAAGAGGGAGGTGAGGAGGCCCTTGCCCCTGAACTCGTGCCGCGCGAGGGCGTATGCGGCCGGAAAGGCGATGAGGAGGGCGATGAGGACGTCGGCCAGCACGACGGTGAAGGTGACCGCGAGGAGGTTGGGGATGTCGTGGTCGTTGGCGGCGTAAGCGTACCACTCCGTCGTGAAGTGAGTCGGGAAGACGCCCGAGAACCAGCCCTTCGAGGTCGAGTTGAGCACGACCGTACCGAGGATGCCGAGGACGTTGAAGACGTAGATCGCCATCGCGGCGACGAAGAGCACTGTCGAAAGCTTGATCTTGCGCATGGCGATCACCCCTTTCCGACGATCGAGGCACCCTTGTACATCCGCGCCCGCCAGACGAGGATGAGCGAGATGACGAGGAGCTCGATGGCCGCCATGATCATCGAGATCGCGGAGGCGGCGTTGAAGTTGAATTTCTCGAAGGCCCACTGATAGGCCGCGATCGAAATGACCCTCGTCGGCCCCGAGGGCTCGCCGAGGAGGACCGCCGAGGGGAAGACCGAGAAGGCCATGACGAAGTTGAGACTGAAGGCGATGGCTATCCCCGGCACCATGAGGGGGAAGAGAACCTTCCAGAAGGTCTGGAGCTTGTTGGCGCCGAGCATCTGGCTGGCCTTTTCGAGATCCGGGTTGATGCCCGAGACGTAGCCGAGGAGCATGAGGAAGGCGTAGGGGAAACCCTGGAGGCCCAGCGAAATGACGACGCCCAGATAGTTGTGCGTGAAGCGGAAGGGTTCCTTGACGATGTGGAGGAAGAGGAGGAGCTGGTTGAGCCAGCCCTTGGGGCCCATGAAGGTGAGCATGCCCTCGGAGACGAGGACCGTCCCGAGGGTGATCGGTATTATGAGGAAAAAGGTGATGATCTTCTCGCCCTTGAGGCCGCGCCTCATGTAGTAGGCGAAGGGCACCGCGAGGGCGACGTTGATGAAGGTCACCGGCACCGATATTTGGAGCGTCACCCATATGGTCCTGAAGTCGCGGGCGCTCGCGAAGAAATTGAGGTAGTTGGAGAGTGTGAAACTTCCGTCCTCCTTCGTGAGGCTCAGGAAGAGGCCGTAGGCGAAGGGGTAGACGAAGAGAAGGATCACGAAGACGATGGCCGGAGCGAGAAGGAACCCGAGGCCTCTCCTTGAGGCGCCCTTCATGGGCTGCCCCCCTGCTTCGGGTCGAGGTTGTCGGCGGGGAAGAGGAGTATCTTCCCGGGCGCTACGAATATGGAAAGTGCCTCTCCCTCGGAGACCTTCGGCGAGCTACGGAAGTCGATGCGGATCCCATCCGCTCCCGTCGCGCTCACCTGGCTCGCGTTGCCCTGGTACTCGACGATGTCCGCATGACAGCGAATGCCGTTGCCGGCCTTGTCGTCCATGCCGATGTCCTCGGGGCGCACGGCGGTGATGACGGGGCTGCCGGAGGCGAAGGCTGCCTGGAGGGCGGCGCGACGCGGGTCGGCGGCGGGATAGGAGAGATGGGCCTCGAGACTCGCGCCGGCCGAGCCGAAGCGGACGACGAGGGTATCGCTTCTTTCCTCGATCGACTGGATCTTGGCGGGCCATCGGTTCCGGTAGCCCATGAAGTCGGCCACGAAGATGTTGGCGGGATCGGCGTAGACCTGCTCCGGACTGCCTACCTGCTGGATCTTCCCGGCCCGCAGCACGACAATGCGGTCGGATAGGGCGAGGGCCTCGGTCTGGTCGTGGGTGACGTAGATCGTCGTGACCTTGAGCCGCTCGTGGAGGGCCTTGAGCTCGTAGCGCAACTCGATGCGGAGCTTGGCGTCGAGGTTGGAGAGGGGCTCGTCGAGGAGGAGGAGGCGGGGCTCGAGGACGATGCAGCGCGCTATGGCGACCCGCTGCTGCTCGCCGCCGGACATCTGCGCCGGGAATTTCGAGGCATAGCCCTCGAGGTGGACGAGCCGGAGGGCGTCGTCCACGCGCTTGGCCAATTCCGCGCCGCGGATCTTCCTGAGCTTGAGACCGAAGGCCACGTTCTCGGCGACCGTCAGATGGGGGAAGAGCGCGTAGTTCTGGAAGACCATGCCGAACTCGCGTTTTTCGGGCGGTACCTGGCTTTTGGAGTCGTCGATGCACTCGTCGTCGATCCATATCTCGCCGCTCGTGATCGGTATGAGGCCGGTGATGCAATTGAGGGCGGTGGACTTGCCGCAACCCGAGGGGCCGAGGAAAGTGACGAATTCGCCCTTGCCGAACTCGAGCGAGAAATCATGCACTGCGGTCTTGTCGCCGAAGCGCTTGGTCATGCGCCTCACCGATATTTTCTTGAAGTCCTTCATCAGGCTCCCTCGTCGCGGCCCGTCGTCACTTCGCGGCCGTCCGCGTCCTTTCTGGTGGTATGAAAAACGGGCGGGCCGCGCGATGCGGACCCGCCCGGTGGCTGTGAAAGGGACCTGCCCTTATTTCTTGATCTTGGCTCCGACGAGGTCGTCCCACATGTCCATCGCCTTTACGAGGGCGGCGGAATCGAGCTGTGGGGTATTGGGAAGATCGTTCATCGCCTTGTCGTAGGCGGGTCGCATGGCGGCCGTGACCACCTGCTGGCTGTGGGCGGGGGCCATGCTGATGGGCACACCCTTGATGGCGGGACCCGGATAGAAGTAGCCGTCGTCGTAGGTGACGGCCTGCTGGGCCGGAGTGAGGAGCCATTTCATGAGTTCGATGGTGACGGCGAGCCTATCCTTGTCGAGACCCTTGGGGATGGCCATGAAGTGGGCGTCGGTGACCCAGGTGGTGTTGTCGAGGAAGTAGCCCTGGAAGTTGGCGGGGATGGTGCCGAGGATGCGCTGGTTCATGTCCCAGCCGAGATGGCTCGCGATCATCCAGCGGGTGCCGTCGCC
>DATKTD010000339.1:0-20680 GCA_035531315.1 Rectinemataceae bacterium | reverse complement strand
ACGGGCGGCAAGGTCGATTACGTCGCAATTGGTCGCATCCTCGTCCTCCTCCTCGCCCTCTATATCCTGTCCTCCCTTTTCCTCTTCATTACCCAATGGGTCATGTCGACGGTGGCCCAGACCACGGTGTCCGAGCTTAGGCGCGAGGCCCAGGCCAAGATCGACCGCCTGCCGCTCCGCTACCTCGACGGACGACCCCACGGCGACCTCCTCTCCCGGGTCACCAACGATGTCGACACCATCTCCAACACCCTCCAGCAGAGCATAATCCAGTCGATCACCTCGGCCATCCAGCTCGTCGGCTTCGTGATAATGATGCTCACGATCAGCCCCCTCCTCACCCTCATCGTGCTGGCGACTCTTCCCCTCTACATCGCGGCGACGGTCTTTGTGGCCAAGAACTCTCAGAAATACTTCATCGCGCAGCAGCGCGAGATCGGGGCCCTCTCGGGCCATATCGAAGAGATGTATTCGGGGCACGCGATCGTGCGCGCCTTCGGCATGGAGAGGCGATCGCGCGAAAAATTCGACGGCATCAACGGGAGGCTCCGCGGCGCGGCCACGAGCGCCCAGTTCGTCTCCGGCATCATGTTTCCGCTGATGAATTTCATAGGGAACATCGGCTATGTCCTCATCAGCGTCGTCGGCGGCCTCTGGCTCACGAAGGGCCGGCTCTCGCTCGGCGACATCGTCGCCTTCATCCAGTACTCCCGCAACTTCGCCCAGCCTATCGCCCAGACCGCGAACATCGCCAACGTCATCCAGTCGACCCTGGCCTGCGCCGAGCGGGTCTTCGAGGTCCTCGACGAGGGCGAGGAGCTGGCCGACGAGGCTGGCGCCTCCCTCCCCGCGCGCATCGAGGGCCGGGTCGGCATCGACTCGCTGGCCTTCCGCTACGTCGCCGACAAGCCCCTCATCGAGTCCCTCAGCCTCGACGCGAAGCCGGGGCACACCGTGGCCATCGTCGGCCCGACGGGAGCCGGCAAGACCACCCTCGTCAACCTCCTCATGCGCTTCTACGAGATCGACGGGGGCGTCATCAGCGTCGACGGCAAGGACATCCGCTCGATGCCCCGCCGAGCCCTGCGCGGCCTCTTCGGCATGGTCCTCCAGGATACATGGCTCTTCACGGGAAGCATCCGCGACAACATCGCTTACGGACGCGAGGGAGCCAGCGAGGAGGATGTCGTGGCCGCGGCCAAGGCCGCCCACGCCGACCACTTCATCCGCTCCCTGCCCAAGGGCTACGACACGGTCCTCGACGAGGAGGCGGGCAACATCTCGCAGGGTCAGCGTCAGCTTCTGACCATAGCCCGCGCCCTCATCGCCGACCCGCGCATCCTCATCCTCGACGAGGCCACGAGCTCGGTCGATACCCGCACCGAGCTCCTCATCCAGAAGGCTATGGGTAACCTCATGGCCGGTCGCACGAGTTTCGTCATCGCGCACCGCCTCTCCACCATCAGGGACGCCGAGCTCATCCTCGTGATGAACTCCGGCTCGATAGTGGAGCAGGGCAGCCACGAAGAGCTGCTCGCGAAGAAGGGTTTCTACGCCGATCTCTACGAGGCCCAGTTCTCCGGCCCGGCATCGGAGTGACAGGCCGGGCCGAAGCCCGGCATCGGAGTGACAGGCCGGGCCGAAAGCGGTAAATATTTATCCGCTTTTCGCCTTGCAGGAGGGAGACCGAGGTCTTAGCATTAAAGACAGGAACGTGAGTTCGCCGCCCCGAAGAGGGGCGGAGGGCGAAAGGAGCCTGCCATGCTGGACCCGACATTCGTCGTCGCGATCATCGCGGTTCTCGCAACCCTCCTTTTCCTGGGACTCTGGCTCTCTGCCCGGGCCAGGTGCCTCCAAGCGACGGTAAGGGCCGAGGCGGCTGTCGTCACGGCCTCCCAATCCAACGACGTCGATAGCAGGGTGAAGGCGCTGAGCGAGAAGATTGTCGAGGGGCAGCGCCAGATCATCATCACCCTCACCGAGCTCGTGGAGTTCCGCACCCGCGAGTCGGAAGCCCATGTGGAGCGGGTCGCCGAGTTCGCGCGCATCTTCGCCGACATCCTCGGTTTCGATCCCGAGCAATCCCTCCTCCTCACCGAAGCGGCCCCGATGCACGACATCGGCAAGATCGGCCTACCCGACTACATCCTCAACAAGACGGGTTCGCTGACGACCGAGGAACTCGCGGTCATGCAGAATCATACGAGGCTCGGCCACGACATCCTCGCGCGTCACGAGGGTCCCCTCTTCAAAAGCGCCGCCCAGATCGCCCTCGAGCATCACGAACGCTGGGACGGAACAGGCTACCCGCAGGGCCTCAAGGGCGAGAATATCTCCCTCTTCGCGCGCATCGTCGCCCTCTGCGACGTCTTCGACTCGCTGACCAATCCGAGGCCGTACAAGGATGTCTGGCCCATCGACAAGACCATGCAGTTCCTCGGGGACGGGGCGGGGCACCACTTCGATCCGCGGCTGGTCGCGCGGATGACGGAGAACACGGAGCGCTTCCTCAAGATCGTCGTGCGAATGAGGGATCGCTAGACAGGGGGGAGTGGCCTTTCTGGAGGTCTCCCAAGTTCCGACCGTGGCGCCGCCTCAGGGGAGGCGGCGCATTTCTTTCATGTCGACGATGCGACCCTCGCGGCGCGATCTGTCGGCGGCGAAGGCGATGAGGTGGCTTTCGAGGGAGGCCGCGGCCGAGGTAGGCGCCTCCTCCTCTTCCCGCGGTCGCGAAAGTCCCTCGACGAAGGAATCCATGAGCCCCTCATCGCCGCCCCCGTGACCCACGAAGCTGAAGCCCCGAGCGCGCAGGATCTTCTTCTTCCCGCTCCTGTGTTCGCGGAGTTCGAGCCGCTCGCCCGCGAAGCCGAAATCGCCCACGAGGGTCGCCTTCGATCCCTCGATCCGCAGCCAGCGTCCTTCCGAATCCGACAAGCCCTCGACCGTCATCGTCGCCGTGAGGCCGTCCTCGAACTCCATCGATACGACCTGGTGATCGGGAGCGTCGTTGTCGCAGCGGTAGACGCAGCGGCCGTAGGGACCCTCGGCGAGGGCGCGAGCCATGGCCGAGGGGCTCGGATCGTCGCAGGCGACGCTCGCCGGCCATTGGCGCCACTGGGCGAGCGAGGCCGCGGCGGGCAGGACCCTTCCCAGGCTGCCGAGGAGATGGCTGCCCGAAATCGCCGTCCGGGCGGCGAGGCGCCAGAGGGGATTGCTGGCGCGGAGGGCGGCGCCCAGCACATCCTCTCCGCCTTCGTAGAGCCTCGGCGCGAACCAGAGACAATCGGCCGCGTGCGGGCAGATGCCCCTCGCCGAGCCGACGCAGCGATCGGGGGCCCCGGGTGGCGCGTTATGCGCGCGAAAGTGCGTGGTCGTGCCGAAGGACTGGACTCGGGCGACCCTTCCCCCGCCGATCCACTGGATGAGATCGAGGTCGTGGCAGGTTTTGGCCAGGACGAGGGGACTCGATTCGCCCTCGTTGCGCCAATTCCCCCTGACGTAGCTGTGGGCGAAATGCCAGTAGCTGACGTTCTCGGCGTGGGAGATGTGGATGATGCGGCCGAGGGCCCCGCTCGCGACCGCCTGCTTCGCGGCCTGGAAAAAATGGGTGTAGCGCAGCACGTGGCAGACCCTGAGACGCCTGCCCGCGAGCCTGGCGGCCTCGACGAGTCTGGCGGAATCCTCGGCCGTCGTAGCCATGGGCTTTTCGAGGAGGACGTCGAGACCCGCCCCGAGGGCGGCGAGGGCAGGGCCGACGTGATCATCGTCCCGCGTCGCGACGATGCATGCCTCGGCCTCGGGAGGCGAGGCGAAGAGTTCCTTCCAGCCAGCGGCGACGGCGGAAGGCGGGATATCATGTCTCCTCGCGACCTCCTCCCTTCTCCAGGCCAGGGGTTCGGCGACTCCCACTATGCGCGCCTTTCCGGGGTGGGCGGCGATCCAGGCTCCATAAACCTTGCGTCCGCGGTCGCCGGCGCCGACGAGGATGATGCGGGGGGCGCGCGCGCCGTCGGGATGGGATTTCGTCATCACACCATCATCGCGCCGCGGCATGAGCCTGTCAAAAGCCCCAATCGGCTCCGGTTTCCGGGGCCGCTTATCGACCAAGACCCTCGCGGTCGATACAATCCCTTCCCATGTCAAAGCAGCCCGGAATCCTCGAAGTCCTAGGCGCCTTGCCCAGGCGACTCTTCGCTCCCTATCGCGGCCTCGGAGCTTCTCTCTGGTCGATGTTTTTCGCGACGATGATCAACCGCTTCGGCGATTTTGTCGGGGCCTTCCTCGCCCTCTACCTCACGCGAATCCTCCATTACGATTCGATCCGCTCGGGGGCCGTCGTGTCCCTCGTGTTCGCCGCCTCGATGGTGGGCTCCCTCCTGTCGGGGCGGCTGGCCGATTTCGTCGGCCGCAAGCGAGCCCTCCTCATCGTCCAGGCCGGTTCGGCCCTCGTCAACCTCATCCTCGCCTTCCTCTGGACAAGGTCATGGGCGCCCTTTCTCATTGCCTTCGGTACCTTTCTCGGCGGCGGCGCCCGCCCCCTCATCAGCGCCGTCCTCACCGACCTCGCCCCGCCCTCGAAGCGCAAGGAGGTCTTCGGCCTCCAATATTGGTCGATCAATGTCGGCGTGGCCTTCGGCCCCCTCGTGGCGGCCTTCCTTTTCGACCGCGCGATGTCCCTCCTCTTCGCCGGCTCGGCCCTCTGCACTCTGGCCTCGGTCCTCCTCATTGCGCGCGGCGTGAGGATGCCCGAGACCGCGAAGGCCGCGACCTCGCTCGAGCGCCACGATGAAAGAGGGGCCGTCAAGGCCTTCCTGGGCCGTCCCATCCTTCTTGCCTTCATGGCGCTGACCCTCGCCAACAGCCTTACCTATAGCCAGACCTTCTTCGCCCTCCCCCTCTCCCTGTCCTCGGTCTTCGGCGCCGACGGGCCGCGTTTCCTCGGCATGATGATTTCGCTCAACGCGATACTCGTCATAGTGCTTTCCATTCCGATAACGCGCGCCCTTCGGGGGCTTCCGCCCCTCGTCTGCATGTCCCTTTCGGGTCTGTTCTACGTCGTGGGCTTCGGCATGCTCGCCTTCAGGCTCCCGTTGGCGGGCTATGCCATTTCGACGGCGGTCTGGACGGTCGGCGAGATCGTGGGTTCGAACGTCTTCGGCATCTTCGTGGCCCGGCATTCGCCGGCGAACTGGCGGGCTTCCTTCCAGTCCTTCATGGCCCTCTCCTTCGGCGGCGGCAACGCGATCGGCCCCCTCGTGGCGGGCCCCCTCATCGCGGCCGGGGGAGGCTCGACCCTGTGGACCGCGGCGGCGGCCCTCTGCGCACTCTGGGCCCTCGCGACCCTCCTGGTGGCCCGTTGGGACAGTTCGATCGTGGCGGAAAGTTAGGCGAGACGCCCGAGGTCCTCGGGCGTATTGATGTTGAAGAAGAGCTCCCAATCGGGGCTGATCGCCCTGACCCTCTCTTCGGCGACGTAGGCTACCGGGACGAGCGCGAAAAGATCCTTGAAAGAGGGACGTCTCGGTCCATGGCCCGGACGGCTCTTTCTCTCCTGCGACGTCGAGGCTTCGGCGGCTTCCGCGAAGAGGGCCTCGAGGGTGGGCAGGAGCTCGATCGAGTAGAGGGCTTGGAAGGGTTCGAAGTGGCCGCCGAAACTGGTCACGCAGGCCAGGGGCCGGGTGGCGGACGAGCCTTCGGCCGAGGGGCCAGTCTCGACGAGCTCCGAGGCGAGGATGTCGACGAGGCGCGGATCGAAGCGCGGCATGTCGCAGGCGGCGAGCCATATCCAGGGCTTCGCGTCGTCGGGAGGGCCTTCCCTGTCGGCGAGGGCCTTCGTGGCGCGCCGATCATGGAGGTCCCGCGCTTGGCTCAGGGCCGCGTGAAGGCCCGACAGAGGGCCGAAGCCGGGCCTGAGATCCGGACTCACGAGGGCTCCCGTGCCCTCGTAGAGCCTTTCGTTCTTAGTTATTACGATTATGTCCCGGAAGCTCCGCCTGAGTGCCTTGGCGAGGCGAAGCCCCAGGGCCTCGCCCTCGAGGAGGATGCCTTCCTTGGGAAGACCTCCGAGTCTCCGCCCCTCGCCTCCGGCGAGCATCGCCGCCATGATGGGGACTCTCCATGCCCCGTCTCTTTCCGAAGCCTTCTCCATGCGCTTTCGCCGTCCTCCGTCGCGGACTTTCTTGTTGTGGCTTTCCGCCTCCCCATTGTATCATGGACGAAGGAAGCCCGATGGAAACCAGACATACCTTGACCACCTGCCCCTACTGCGGCTGCGGCTGCGGGCTCTATCTCGTGTCGGAGGGAAACAGGGTCACGGGAGCCTTGCCCAGCGCCGGCCATCCGGTCTCCAAGGGCGCACTTTGCGTCAAGGGCTGGAACAGCTACGAATTCGTCAATCACCCGGCGCGGCTCAGAAAGCCGCTCATCGCGAAGGATGGCGGCCTCGTCGAGACGGATTGGGACGAGGCGCTCGAGAAGGTCGCCCGGTCGCTCAGCTCCATCGCGGCCAGGCATGGGCCCGATTCGGTGGCCTTTCTCAGTTCGGCCAAGATGACCAACGAAGAGAACTTCATGATGATGAAGCTCGCGAGGGCCGTTTTCCGCACGAACAACATCGATCACTGCGCTCGGCTCTGCCATGCCTCGACGGTCGCGGGTCTCGCCGACACCTTCGGCTCGGGGGCCATGACCAACTCGATAGGCGACTTCGACGATGCCGACGCCTTTCTCGTCATCGGCTCCGACACCACCGCCCAACACCCTCTCATTGGCTCGCGGATCATCAAGTCCGTGCTGGACCGGGGGGCGAAGCTCCTCGTCTTCGATCCGCGCAAGATAGAGCTCGTCAAGTACGCCACGCTGAGCGCCCAACAGCGGAACGGTTCCGACGTCGCCCTGGTGAACGGCCTTATGCATGTCATCATCGCGGAAGGCCTCCACGACGCGGACTACGTCGCCGCGCGCACCGAGGGCTTCGAGGGGCTCCGGGATCTCGTGGCCGCCTATACTCCCGAGAGGGTGGAGGCCCTGACCTCGGTGCCGGCGAGGACCATCGTCGAGTCGGCTCGCCTGTACGCAGGCGCGCGCAAGGCTATGCTCGTCTACGCGATGGGCATAACGCAGCACGTGAGCGGCGTGGCCGGCGTTCAGGCCCTCGCGAACCTCGCCATGCTCACGGGCCACGTCGGATCGCCCGCCATGGGGGTCAATCCCCTGCGTGGCCAGAACAATGTCCAGGGTGCCTGCGACATGGGCGCCCTGCCCGACGTCTTCTCCGGCTACCAGAAGGTGGGAGACGTGAAGGTTCGCGAGAAATTCGCGAAGGCCTGGGGCGTCGACTGGCTCCCCGACAAGCCGGGCCTTACCGCCACGGAGATCATGAGCGGGGCCGCCTCCGGCCGCATCAAGGGCCTGTACATCGTGGGGGAGAACCCCGCGGTCAGCGATCCCGACACCAACCACGTGCGCAAGGCCCTCGCCTCGGTCGAGTTCCTGGCCGTGCAGGACATCTTCCTCACCGAGACGGCCCGCTTCGCGAAGGTGCTGCTCCCCGCCTCGAGCTATGCCGAGAAGGACGGCACCTTCACCAACACCGAGCGCCGCTGCCAGCGCGTGCGCAAGGCCGTGGAGTGCCCCGGCGAGGCCCGGGAGGACTGGCGCATCATCGGCGAGCTCGCGTCGCGCTGCGGTTATAATGGGATGAATTACGACGATCCTTCCGAGATCTTGGACGAGGCGGCCTCGTTGACGCCCATCTACGGCGGCATGTCCTTCGACCGCCTCGAGGGTTGGGGTCTTCAGTGGCCCTGCCCCGACCGCGACCATCCCGGGACCCCCTACCTCCACAAGGAACGTTTTTCCAAGGGAATGGGTACCTTCGTGCCGCGCGAGTACCAGGCGCCGGCCGAGGAGCCCGACGAGGCCTACCCCTTCATCCTCTCCACGGGTCGCGTGTACTGGCATTGGCACACGAGGAGCATGACGGGCCGCACCTCGACCCTCGAGCGCGAAAACCCCGAGTGCTACGCCGAGCTCAATCCCGTCGACGCGAAGGCCCTGGGCGTCAGGAACGGCGAAAGGGTGACGGTAGCCTCGCGCCGGGGCAGCCTCACGGTCCGGGCCGAGGTGACCGACCGCACCAAGACGGGCACCGTGTTCATTCCCTTCCATTTCGGCGAGGCTGCGGCCAACCTCCTCACGATCGCGGCCCTCGACCCGGTGGCCAAGATCCCTGAGTTCAAGGTCTGCGCCGTGAAGATCGAAAAGGCCGTGGGGTAGTCATGGGAACGATTCTTCATAAATATGACGTCAAGGCCCTCCTTATCGAGGCCGCGGGAGACTGGGATGTCTACGCGCCTTTCGAGGAGGCGCCGGGCGATGTCGCGTTTCGGCGCATGAACGAGACGGACCGGGGGGGCGGGCTCGCCAGGCTCGAGCTCGGTGATCTCCCCAGCCTCGCTGGGCCCAAGGGATTGTTCTTTCCGCAATCGGAGACCCTGTTCCGCTTCGGCTCCGGCGGCGTCGAAGAGACGGTGGAGTCCTCGCCGAAGCTCCTTTTCGGCATCAGGAGCTGCGATCTCGCCGGTCTCCTGTTCGCCGACGGTTTCTTCGAGAAGGACTTTGCCGACAGCTACCGCCATTCGCGCCGCCAGGGCAGCCTCCTCGTGGTAAAAGGCTGTCTCAGCCCGCCCCGGCCCACTTCCTGCTTCTGCGTCTCCGCGGGCACAGGCCCCTTCGCCGAAGGCGGTTTCGACCTCCAGCTCGTCGAACTCGGCGAGGACTACGCGGTGGAGATCGGATCGGAGGCGGGCGAGCGCTTCGTCGCGGACCATCCGCGATATTTCGCGCCGCGTGACAGCCCGTCGGCGGAGATCGCGAGGGTCAAGGAGGGGGCCGCGGAGACGCTCGGACTCAAGGTGGATTTCGGCAAGGCCCTCAAGCTAATGGAAGCCGGCGATTTCGAGAAGGTCTACGCCGAGCTCGGCGAACGCTGCATCTACTGCGGAGCCTGTCTCTATGTCTGCCCGACCTGCACCTGCTTCAATGTCTTCGACCGGGGAGCCGGCGGCGAAGGAGAACGTCTTCGCAATTGGGACGGCTGCGTCTTCGAGGGCTACACGAGGGAGGCGAGCGGCCATAATCCGAGGACGAAGAAGTCCTCGCGAACGGCGCGACGCTACGAGCACAAGCTCAAATACGACCCTTCCGCCGCCGGCCGTAGCGGTTGCGTCGGTTGCGGCCGTTGTCTCGACGCCTGCCCCGTCGGCATCGGTATGTCGAAATTCATCCGCACGATCACGGGCGGGACGGAGGAATCGTGACGACTGACGCCGTCCGCAACGAGTATCTGCCGCTACCGGCCCTGATCCGGGACATCCGGCGGGAGACATTCGACGTCAAGACCTTCAGCCTGGAACCTGTCGGAGTCGGGGAGCCATTCGCGTACCGCCAGGGCCAGTTCGCCGAGCTCTCGGTCCTCGGCTTGGGCGAGGTGCCCATCTCCATCACCTCTTCGCCCTCGCGAAAGGGCCACCTCGAGTTCACGATCCGCGCCGCCGGCCGGGTGACGCGCGCGATGCACGAACTCGCGATAGGCGACACGATGCATATTCGCGGCCCCTACGGCAACGCCTTTCCCTTCGAGTCGCTCAAGGGGAAGAACCTCTACTTCGTCGCCGGCGGCATAGGTCTCGCGCCCCTCCGCAGCCTGATCAACATGGTCCTGGACGCCAAGGGCGAGTTCGGGAATGTCAGGATACTGTACGGAGCCAAGAGCCCCGACGAGCTCTGTTTCAAGGGAGAGCTCGAGGAATGGAAGGCCATCCCCGGCGTGGAGGTCCTTGCCACCGTGGACAGGGCCGACCAGGGCTGGAAGGGCCGTGTCGGCCTCGTCACCACCCTCTGGGACGAGGTGGGACTTTCGCCGGCGAACGCCGTCGCCATCCTCTGCGGTCCTCCCATAATGATCAAGTTCGCTGCCGCCGGCCTCGCCGAGCGGGGCTTCGGGGACGGCGAAATCATCATGACCCTCGAGCGCTACATGAAGTGCGGGGTGGGCAAGTGCGGCCACTGCAACATCGGCGGGCGCTTCGTCTGCACCGATGGCCCGGTCTTCGACTACGGACAGGTCAAGGCCATGCCGGCGAAGGAAGGCGTCTTCTGAGTTCCCGTGCCCCAGCCCGATGCAGGGCGACGGAGGTGGCCGAGACCAGACTCGGCAGGATAGACATCGGGCCCGAAGCCCTCGCCGAGGCCTCGATAGAGCTCGACGCCGAGACGGAGGGCATCAACACCTTCGCCGAGAGCGCCCTCCATTCCTCGCTGAAATCCTGGCTCGCGAGGCCCGGCGATCGCCTCGAGGTGAGCATGGACGGCAAGGTCGTGGACCTCCTCCGGGCCGACGGCGAATGCGTCGAGGTACAGACGAAGAACCTCAATCGGATAACGCCCAAGGTCCTCGCCCTTGCCCGGAAGGGGCCGGTCCGCGTCGTCCATCCCGTGCTCGCGAATTATTCGATCGCCCGCCTCGATCCCTCCACGGGCGAGCTGCTCTCGGAGCGCAAGGGCCCGAGGCGGGGGGATTTCTGGTCGGTCTTCGACGAGCTCGTGATGGCGAGCGGCCTCATCGCCGCGCGCAACGTGACCGTCGAGGTCCTCCTCGTCCGTGCCCGCGAGATAAGGGTCCGCGACGCCAAGTGGACCTGGCGCAAGAAGGGCGACCGCCTCCTGTCGAGGGAACTCCTCGAGGTCCTCGATTCGCGAGCCCTCCGCGGCCGGGCGGGCTGGATGGCCCTCCTTCCCCGCGATCTGTCCTGGCCCTGCGACTCGGGCTCCCTCGGAAAGGCCCTGGGCATCCCCGACGACCGCGCGAGGAAGATCCTCTACTGCTACGCGAAGGCCGGTCTCCTCGTCGAGGCGGGAAAGGCGGGGAGGCGCAAGGCCTTCGTGCGAGCCGGTCCCGCTCCGCGCGCGCGCGGCGGCGCCAAAGACCTTACAAAAGGCGACGCTTGAGGCGGCGGCTTCAGTAGGCCTTCACGGTCTTGCGGTACTCGCTTCGACCTTCGTCATCCATCCCCGCGGCCGCGAAACCTATGCGTTCGAGGTAGCGTCGATGCTCGGGGACGGCGCTCCATTCCACGAAGACGAGCTCCTTGCCCTTCGCGATATCCTCCGCGGCCTTGCGGAAATAGTATTCCGCGCTGCGAAAGTCCCGATGGCTCGGCACCGCGTAGTCGAGGCCGATCTCGATCCGGCCGTCGGCCAGGGCTCTCCAGACGATGAGCGACACGGGCACCATGTCGCGGATGATGAATTCAGCCTTCCAGCCCCCTGTCTTGTCCAGGGAGAAGTCGGGGGAATAGCGACAGATGTCCTTGCCGTAGAAGGCGAGGAACTGGTCAAGGTAGCTCCAGTTGGCGGGATCTCCCTTGATGACACCGAAGGTGTCGCGCGTCGCGCGCATCCTGGCGAGATACCAGATGTCGATCGCCACGATAAAGGCGTTGAGGGCGAAGACGGGCAGCGCGTGTATGGCGGCGCCGTAGATCGCGAAGGCGATCGCTCCAAGCGCGTTGATGACGCGGAGCCACTTGATGTTGCGCATCATGAGGGAGATGGCGACTATGACCGATGCGGCCGTGCCGAAGGCTTCTACGAAGTTCATGGGGCCACTATAATCAATTGCGACCCTTTTCAGAAAGGGCGTGCCGAAACGGAGCCGCGGTCCTCGCATCGCCGTTCCGGAGGGGAAGGGGAAGGCGATGGCCACAAGGTTCTTCTTCGATGCCCATTGTCATGTGCTCGAATTGTCCCATCCCAATTTCCTGGATTTCGTCGAGGGGCTCAGGCATCGCGGATTGGAGACCATCTACCAGGGCCTCAGCGCGCCCAATTTCATCATGACGAGCTTCTTTTCCAAGGGGGGCGAGCGCCTGCGCAACCTCCTCGCGGTGATGGGACGCCAGGCCGGCGAGATTTTCGAACTGATGGAGGACGACCTCCTGGGGCTCTACGCGGCGAGGCACGGGGGCGAGGCCCTCGTCCGCGACGGCATCCTCCGCGTCGGCGACCTCGAGTTCGACCGGGCCATGGTCGTGCCCCTCGTGATGGATTTCGCGGCCGCGCCCAAGGACAATCCCGCCATCTGGTACGATCGGCAGCCGCCCAAGGAGGTCACGAGACAGCTACGCGATCTCCTCGAGGGCATAGCGCACTATCGCCGCAGCCGACCCGAGGGCTTTCTCGACATCAGGCCCTTCCTCGGCGTCAACACCGCCCTCCACGATCGCGGAACCCTCGCCGCCCTCCTCGGCGCGGCCTTCGAGGGCTACCAGTCGGGCCTCGAGGCCGCGACCAGGGCCTCGCGGGCGATGGCGGCCTGGGACGGCTCGTGGAAGGCCAACGTGTTCGCCGGAGTCAAACTCTACCCGCCCCTGGGCTTCGATCCCTTCCCCCCGGGGGGGATCGAGAGGGAAAAGACCGACTACCTCTTCGGCTTCTGCGAGGAGCGCGGCATACCCATCGTCACCCACTGCGACGACATGGGCTTCCGCGACCTTCCCCTCGAGGAAGCCTGGCGCTACAGCTCCCCGGAGCGCTGGAGCCCTCGGCTCCGGGCCAATCCCCGTCTCAGGATCGATTTCGCCCATTTCGGCATGCAGTACAGCTTCCGTCTCGGTCAGGGGCCCCGGAACGAGTGGACCGAGGCCATCGTCGATCTCATGCGCGAGTACGAGGGCGTCTATGCCGACATCGCCTTCAACGGCTGCGATCCGATGTACTACGATCAATTGTTTTCCCTGATCGCCAGGGAGGAGCGCCGTTCGGGCGAGCTCCTCTCCGACCGCCTCCTCTTCGGCAGCGACTTCGCCATCAACCTGCTCAAGATCAGGTCCTGGTCGGAGTATATCGGCATCTTCTCGAAATCCTGCCTGCCCGACAGGCTCAAGGAGAGGATGTGCTCGATCAACCCGGTGAGCTTCCTCTTCGGGGAGTGAGGGGTCGGGCGGCGAAGGTTCCCGCCCGGGCCCCTACCGCCCGGGCCCGAGAGCGTCGGAGCGGCCGGGGCTAGACCTTGAATCGGCCTATGCTGGCTTCCATCCCCGCGATGGTGCTTCGGGTCGAATCCGCGAGCACGGCCCCCGACTTCGCTCCCCGCTCTATCCCCGAGGCGGCCTCGGCCAGCTCTCCCATCCTCGTTTCGATGATGCTCGTCATGTCGAGGAGCTTGGCCATCTCGTCGAGTATGGCCCTGTTCCCGAGGGACATCTCAACCGAACCCGAGCGCACCTCGCTCGTGATCTCGTTCATCTGTCTGAGGGCGTCGAGGACCTGGGAGGAGGCCTCCCTCTGTTCCGTCATCGCGAGGTGGACCTCGCGGACGAGGGAGTCGGTGTCGGCGATAAGGGTCGCGAGTTCCACGAAGGAGTCCTCCGATCCCCTCGCGGAGGCGACGACGTCGTCGATCATCTCCTCGACCTTGCGTAGCTCGCCGCCTATCCCCTTCGACTGCTCGGCCGAGGTCTCGGCGAGGCGCCGAATTTCGTCGGCGACGACCGAGAAGCCCTTGCCGGCCTCGCCGGCATGGGCGGCCTCTATGGCCGCGTTCATCGCGAGGAGGTTGGTCTGGGAGGCTATGGTGGCGATGACTTCGTTGGCCTCGAGAAGGGCGCGCGAGCTTTCGGCGATCCGGCCGATCTTCTCCACCGACTCGGCCTGGGTGCTCCTTCCCGCCTCCGAGGATGCGCTGACCTTTCCGAACTGGGTGGACATGCGCTCGATGGACGAACTCACCGAGCCGATGTTGGACACCATCTCCTCGATCGAGGAGGATGCCTGCGAGACGGCGGCCGCCTGGGAACCGATGGCGTGTTCGAGGCTTTCGATGTTGCCCGCGATCTCCGTGACGGCGGCCGATGCCTGGCCGACGCTCTGGGACTGCCTTTCCACCTCCTGCCTGACCACGGTGACGAGGCCCCCGATCTTGGACAGCTCATCGGAGGTGGCGGAGACGCTGCGTCCGAGGGCCATGCCGATTTCCGATAGACTGGCCTGGGCCTTCTTGGTGCCGGCGACTATGTCGCGGAGTTTTTCCATGAAGGCGTTGAAGCTCCTTCCGAGATCCCCCACCTCGTTCCGGGCCGAAATCCCGAGCCTGATGGTGAGGTCCCCGGCGCCCTCGGCGAGTTCCGCGAACTTGCCGGCGGTCAGGGAAATCGGCCCCGCGAGCCTCCCGGCCATGGCGATCGCGAAGAGGGCGGAGAAGATGGCCGCCCCCACGGAGATGAGGGCTATCAGGAACTTCACCGCGTCGACGCGGCTCGTGATTTCCTCGTCCGAAACGAGGGCGAGCCCCGTGAAGCCCAGTTTTTGGTAGGGGTGGGCGACCGCTATCCAGGACTTGCCGTCGACCTTGACCCGGGCCTCCTTCGAGGCGCCGCGCGCGAAGGCCTCCATCGCGGTGTAGCCGGCGTCGGCGATGTCCTTGGTCCCCTTGAATTCGTATTCCTTGTGCGCGCCGTCGACGAGGACGGAGCCGTCGTCCTGGAAGATCAGCATTCTGCCCTTCTGCCCGATCTTCGTGTTTGCGACGAGGGCGTGGAGGTCGTCGAGGTTGATCGAGAGGGAGGCCACGCCGACGGGAAGGCCCCTGGCGTCGTCGATCCTCTTCACGAGGCTGATGACGATGTGGAGGCCGTCCGAGGTCAGCCGCGCCGGCGTGCGGGCGATGCCGTCGGGTGCCGACATGGCCGCCTGGTACCAGGGGCGCTTGCGCGGATCGTAGCCCGCTCCCTTGGCCTCGTAGGGGAACTCCGCGTAGCCCCCGTCCTCCGTGCCGAATTCCATCTGGGTGACGTGGTCCACCGAAGTCTTGACCCTGGCGAAGAGATCGATAAGGGCCACTTGCTGTTTCGAGAATTTCGCCGGATCGGGATTCGTCGTCTCGGTGGTGGCGGCGTAGGAGCCGAGGTGTCCCGCCGCCTGGCGCATGACCGGGTCCAGGGAGATGGTGGCGAGGAGCTGTTGGTTTTGTTCGAAAAACAGGGATATCGCGAGGTCGGCCGACTGGAGCTGATACTTCGCCCCGTCGACGAGGTCCTGCGTGGTTCCCCTCTTTCCGACCTCCGAGGCCGCGAAGCCGATGCCCAGGGCGAGGAGGATGCCCATCCCCGATGTCATGAAAAGCAGCTGGCTTCGTATCTTCATCGTCTATGCTCCGCCTCTTACTATCGTCGCGGGAAAATCCCGCCGTCACCTTATCGGAAAATATCGCGCATGAGCTGCCCACGATGGGCTTGAAAACGAAAAAAAGGCCTTCAGTAGCCCCTGGCAAGCACCCAGGACTCCAGTTCTCGGAGCCCCGCAGCGAAGTCGGCCCTGCCGAAGCCGAGGCGCCAGTGGCGGGGCTCGAAGCCGTAGAGCTTCCCGGGGATGAGGAGGATGCCGGTCTCGGCGAGGAGCTCCAGGGCCATGGCCTCCGAATCGCCGCCGAAAAGGCCTTCGGCGCGACCGGCGAGGCGGGGAAAGCAGATCGACGAGCCTTCGGGTGGCGTGAGGGCGACGAAATCGGGATGGCGACGGACGAAGTCCTCGAAGAGGGCGATGTTGGCCGCGCAGAGGGCGTGGTTGCGCGCCGCGATCGTGGCGAAGTTGCGCGCGGCGATCCCGGCGAGGAATTCGGAGGGAGCCGAGGAGCAGATCGTGTTGTAGTCCTTGACGACCGCAACGGCGTCGAGGAGGTCCTTCCGCCTCGTCGCGAGCCAGCCGATGCGGAGGCCGGCCAGACCCGCGGTCTTGGAGAGCACGTTGAGCGAAACGCCGTTTTCGTAGGCCTCGCAGGCCGGCGCCAGGGCGCGGCCCGGATCGCGCTCGAGACCGCGGTAGACCTCGTCGACGAGGAGGATGGCCCCCGCCTCGCGGCAGAGTCGGACGATAGCCTCGAACTCGGCCTTGGTCGGCAGGGCGCCGGTCGGGTTGTGCGGGGCGTTGACGATGACGAGCTTGGTGCTCGCTCCGAGGAGGGCGGCGAGGTCGTCGGGATCGAGACGCCAGCGTCGGCCGTCGTCGCGGAGATCCCAATGGCTTACGGCCGCCCCCCGCCATCGCGGGAGGGCCTCGAGGGATTGGTAGGCGGGCCTGTTCACCACGACATGGTCGCCGGGCCCGAGGATGGCCAGACAGAGGTTGAGGATGGCCTCCTCGGCTCCGGCATGGACGAAGATGCCCTCGGCTCCGGGGCCACCCGCATCCGCGGGCGAATACAGGGCGGCGATGTCCTCGCGGAGGGAGGGGGCGCCGCGGGTCTCCGTGTAGCCCAGGCGGCCGTCCAGGAAGGCCTCCTCCGCTCCCGGTTCCATGCCGAGGAGGGCTCGCACCGTGGTGGTCTCGCAGTCGGAGGAGCTCATGAGGCGCCGGGCGCTGAACTCGTGTCTCGCGAAGAAACGCTCGAGCAGGAAGGGTTCAATTCTATCCATTATTTCCTCCGGTTCTCGTGGGGAGTTCGACTCCCTCGAGGAGAGTTTTCGTCGCCCAGGCGGCGAGGAAGTGGCCGGCGGTCTGGGGCACGGCCGGCCCCGAGCCCTGGATGTTGCGCAGTCTTCCCGGGGCGGTCTGGGCCTCGGCCGGGCCGGGGGGCCGCGGAATCGGCGGCACGGGCGGCTCGTCCGACCATACCGCGGGAAAGTCGAGGGTCATGCCGCGGCGCCGGAGCCGGTTCCGCACCTCCCTGGCGAGGGGACAGCCATGGCTCCGCGATATGGTCGTCAGCCTGAGCCGCGTCGGATCAGTCCTGCCAGCGGTGCCGAGGCTCGAGGCGAAGGGGCGGCCCAGTTCGGCGAGGGCGACGAGGAGGTTCACCTTCGAGTTGAGCGAATCGACGCAATCGATGTGGACACCGCAGTCCCGCGAGACGAGGGCGGCGGCCTCGGCGCCCGACATGAAGGCCTCCCGGAGCTCTATCTCCACCTCGGGGTTGATCTCCCTCGCCCTCGCCGCGAAGACCTCGGCCTTGGGGCGACCGATGTCGGCGCGGTAGGCGTAGTACAGGCGGTTCAGGTTCGATTCCTGCACGAGGTCGAAATCGAGGACGACGAGACGACCGACGCCTCCGCGCACGAGGTCCATGGCGGCCGCGCCGCCGACTCCCCCGAGGCCGTAGACCGCCACCGAAGCCTCCGCGAGGGCCTTCATGCCGGCCTCGCCGAGGAGGATGCGGGTCCGTTCGTCGAAGCTCAAGAGTCTTCTCCGAAGACCCTCGCCCAATTGTCGGCCACGAGCGAATCGAGGGCCGGGACCTCGAGGCCGCGGAGGGCCGCCATCGCCTCGACCACGCGCCCGAGATCCTCGTAGCGGCAGAAGCTCGAGCCCCTCGGCGGCTGCCAGGGTGCGTCGGTCTCGGAAAGGATGGTGTCGGCGGGCAGAGCGACGAGGCTCTCCACGGCGCGCTTGTGCCCATTCATGACAATTGTCCCGAACGAGAAGTAGGCCGGAACCTTCTTGCGGAGGAGGGCCTGGGCCTCCCCGGGCGTCCCGGGCCAGGAATGGAAGATCACCGCCCGCAGCTTCGAAAGGGGCTTCGCGTATTCGAACATCAGGTCGATGGCCCTGCGGATGTGGACGAGGAGGGGCAGACCAGAGGCCAGGGCCAGCTCGAGCTGAAACTCGAAGGCCCTGCGCTGGGCGGCGAGGTTCTCGTCCGAGCGGGTATATTCCGGCCGGTCGCCGAAGAAATCGAAACCGGCCTCGCCGATGACGTCGACGCGGCCCTCGCGCACGAGGTCGGCCAGGAAATCCGCGTGATCCATGACCGGCCATTGGGGATGGATGCCGAAGCTCGTTCTGAATTCTAGACCCTTGGCATGGAGGGCCTCGGTCCACAGGAACTCGTCCGGGCGGTGGCTCGCGGCGCAGGCGCTGATGGCGGAAGCGGCAAAGCGGCCCGGAAAGCCCGGGTCGCGTTCGAAGAGGTTGGCGAAATGGATATGGGCGTCGACAGGCACCGTGGGAGCTTAACCTGGAGCGGCTTCCCGGGCAAGATCGGTGTCCGGCGTCCTTGGCCCCCTCGCCGCCCTCCCACCTCCCCGGGGCTCAGGCCTCCGGCCTTGCCGCCGCGACCTCTTCGAGCCAGGAAAGGAGTTCCGCCGCGCCTTCGCCGGTCCTGCCATTCACGGGAAAGAGGGGGGCGCCGGGAGATACGGCCTCCCAGCCGGCCCGGAAGAAGTCCTCGTCGAAGCCGACCGCCTCGGCGATGTCGGTCTTCGTGAGGACACAGGCGGCCGAGCGGGCGAAGGCCGTGGGATACTTGTAGGGCTTGTCGCTGCCCTCGGCGGCGCTGGCGACGACCAGCTTGAGGTCCTCGCCGATGACGAACTCGGCCGGGCACACGAGGTTGCCGATGTTCTCGATGAAAAGCCAGGATTTGTCGGCCAGGGTCATCCGGCCGAGGATGCCTTCGATCATCGCGGCGTTGAGATGACAGTCCCCGCCGGTCTCGATCTGCCAGGCCTCGATGCCGAGGGCCCTGAGGGCCCTCGTGTCGATGTCGCTGGCGACATCCCCCTCGATCACCGCGACGGGCCTGGGCCGCGGCGAGGCCGCGACCAGGGCGGCGAGGCGGGAAATGACGCTCGTCTTGCCGGCGCCGGGGCTGCCGAGGATGTTGACCGTGAATATGCCGCGCGACGAGAGACCGGCGCGGATGCGGCCCGCCCTCTCGTCATTGGCCTCGTAGACGGCTCTCCGGATTTCGATGGTCGGCATCAGGCTGCCCCTTCCTCTAGGTCGATCGACTCAACATAGAACTCGCCGCCTATGTCGGTCAACTTGCCCGGACCGCCGCAGGAGGGGCAGTCGAAACTGAAACGGCGGCGCTCGAAATCGAGGCCGCAGGCCGAGCAGCGGAGCCGGGGCTTCACGTAGCGCACGGAGAGGGCCGTGCCCTCGAGGGCCGTGCCCTTCGAGAGGGTGCCGAGATAGAACTCCAGGGACTCGGCCATGTAGCCGGAGGCCTCGCCCACGACGAGGCGGATATTCGTCACCCGGCCGCCGCCTCGCCTCTCCACCTCTTCCGAGAGCATGGCGACGAGGGACTCGACGACGCTGGCCTCATGCATCGTGCGCGCCTACCGCGGGGCCGGCCGCGGTCTCGGGCAGGGGGCTCGAGTGCCGTTCCACGCGGCCTTCGAGGTCGGCGAAATCGACGGCCCTCGAGCGCTCGTTCGTGATGGCCAGGCACTTCTTCGGACAGGCGCGGACGCAGGCCCCGCAGATCACGCAGGCGAAGCGGTCGATGGCCCAGGTCTTCGCCTCCCTGTCGACGACGATGGCGTCGGCGGGACAGCGCTTGGCGCAGGCCAGGCAATGGATGCAGGCGGGATAGTCGATGACGATCCGCCCCCTCGTCGCGGCGAAGGGCTCGCGGACGACGAAGGGATAGCGTCTTGTCGCCGGTTTCGAGAAGAGGTTGCGGAGCGCGATGCGCGACATCGGCAGAAGTGTCATGGCTCTACCTTTCCGTGCAGGAGATGCAGGGGTCGATGGTGAGGACGATGGTGGGGAGGTCGGCGAGGGATGCTCCCTTGAGGACCTCGACCATCGCGGGCACGTTGGCGAAGGTGGGCGTCCTGACGCGGAAGCGCTCGAGCTGCCTCGTGCCGTTCGAGCGCACGAAGTAAAGGACCTCTCCGCGGGGTTGTTCGACCCTCATCCAGGCCTCGCCCTTGGGCGGCGGTCCCTTGACGGGGACGGTGGTGGGTCCGGCGGGCATGGCCGCGACGACCCTCTCGAGGATCTTGAAGGATTCCTCGATCTCCCTGAAGCGGACCAGTGCCCGCGCGAGACAGTCCCCGCCTTCCTCGATCACCGTGGACCAATCGAACTCGCCGTAGGCGGCGTAGCCCGCGCGGCGGACATCGTAGTCGTGGCCCGAGGCGCGGAGCATGGGGCCTACCGCGCCGAGAAGATAGGCCGCATCCCTGGAGAGGGGGCCGACCTTGTGGAGGCGATGGAGGACCGTCGCGTCGCGCAGCATCACCTCGGCGAGCCTCAGCGTTTCGTCCCTCGCGGGGCGCATCGCCTCGAGACAGCGGCGGAGGGTCTCGTCGTCGGGATCGCGGCCGACGCCGCCGACGATGGCCGAGCCGAAGATCACCCTGCCGCCGGCCGTCTCCTCGGCCACGTCGACGACGAGTTCGCGGGCCCTCCAGGTCGCCATGAAGAGGTTTTCGAAACCGAAGGCATCCGCCGCGAGGCCGAGCCAGAGCAGATGGCTCTGGATGCGCTCGAGCTCGCACCAGAAGGTCCTGAGCCAGCGCGCCCGATCGGGGATGGCCACCCCGTAGAGCCGCTCGACCGCCTCGCAATAGCCCATGCCGTGCATGAAGGAGCAGATCCCGCAGATGCGCTCCGCTACATGGACGTAGTCGGCGAGGTCGCGCTTGTCGCAGAGGAGCTCGAGGCCGCGGTGGATGTAGCCCAGCTGGGGCACGGCACCGACGATCTTCTCGTCTTCGAGGAGGAGGTCGAAGTGGAGGGGCTCGGGGAGGACCGGGTGCTGGGGACCGAAGGGAACGAGGGTCGGTCCATGCTCTTTCTTCGCCGCTTCGCTCATCGCGCACCTTCCTCGCTGCTTGTCATCGATAGCCTCATCGTGTCGAAGCGGCCGGCTTCGGCCACGTCGTAGGTC
>DATKTD010000338.1:0-2339 GCA_035531315.1 Rectinemataceae bacterium | reverse complement strand
GGCGATGGCCATCAGGGCCAGGAAGGAGATGCCGCTCCAGCCGAGGAAGCCCATGCCCCAGAGGAGGCCGACGAGGAGCTGGACCAGTGGTACGAGGATGCCGAGGGGGGAGCGGAAGTTGAGGAAGAGGAAGACCAGTATTACGACGAGGGCGAAGATGGCCATGAGGGGAATTCCCGTCATGATGCTCATGATTTCCTGGGACAGCACGTCCTCTCCGGTCGCCTCGAAGCGGCCCTTCCAGCCCTCCCGCAGCACCTTGTCGACCTTGAGACTCATCGTTTCCATTTTGACCGCCGGATCGATCTGGATGATGAGGTTGGTCGAGCGTCCATCCTTCGCCGCGAGGAGGCCGTCCTTCATCGCGTAGCTGGTCGCGAGATAGTCCTTGATGCCGGCTATATCCGCCGGGCTCGGGTCGTCGGCGGGCACGAGATCCTCGGTGACGAGGAAGCCGTTGTCCTCGCGCATCCGCGGCGCGTTGGTCAGGGAGACGACTTTGGTGACACCTTCGACGCCCTGGAGGGCGGCGGTCAGGGCGCGGATCTCGTTGAGCTTGTCGGGTGCAAAGACGTCGGCGGCGTAGAGGACGACGATCTCGCTGTTGCCCGTGCCGTAGGAGGCCTGGACCTGGCGGCTCAACTTCATGATCGGATTCTCCCGCGGGAGGAAGGATTCCGCCGAATAGTCGATGTGGGTGCGGAGGGCTCCGACCGTCGCGATGGCGCTCACGAGGACGAAGAAGCCCAGGACCCACCAACTGCGCTTGAGCAGCGCTTCCATCAAACGATGCAACGAGTACCTCCTGGAATTGGGAAAGGGAAGGGAGAGGGGGATTTCACGAGGACGCCGGGAGGGGCCCTCCCATTCGCCGACGGACGAGGTCCTTGGCGAGCCTCGCTTGGCTGACCATGAGTTCGTCGATCAAAGGCGAGTCGACACCGAGGAGGTGCTGGATCATCGGAGCAGCCAGCGCGGGGAAGAAGACAAGGGAATAGACCATCCCGACGAGCTCGACCAGGACAGGTAGACCGTACTCGCCCTTCGATGTCCCCTTTCTGCCGCCGGCTTGAAGCAGGATCGTGGGGGGGAGGAACTCGGTAAGCAGCTCCTTGATGAGTCCCGGATTCCGCGTCATCTCGGTGATTATAAAGAGGGGGAGCCGGGGAGAGCGGTCGCGGAAGGCAATCAAAGAATCAATCCAGTCCTCGAGCAGCTCCATGCGTGGCGATTGCCCCTCCTGCCAAAGGGATGCAAGGGAGGCGGAGAGTTCGGACAATTCCTCGCGGAAGACGAGGAGAAAGAGCCTGTCCTTGCTCTCGAAGTAGTAATGAAGGAGGGCCTTGTTGACCTTGGACGAATCGGCGATGGCCTGCATGGTAGTACCGTCGTAGCCCTTTTCCATAAAGAGCCTTTTGGCGGCTTCCCTGATCTCCTTCGCCGTACCCTGATCGTTCTGTTCGCCCTTCATTTTTTAACCATATGGTTAATCATCGGCGAGAGTCAATGGATTAAATGAAGGATTATTCAATTTACCGAAGCCAAGACCCCCTCCAGAAGGAAGTCCACACAGACCCGCCTAGATTGGCTCGCCGTTCTCGAAATAGTCGCCGTCGGCGAGGTCGAAGAAGACAGTGGTCAGGTAGTCCGACGCGCCACGCAGTTCCTCCGCGAGAATTCCCGCGACGGCCTTTTTGACCGCAGGCGCTCGTGGAAACCATAGAACCTCGGCGAAGGGCCTCGTCGGCTCGCCAGAACCGGTATCGATGGGAATTATCGGAAGTATTTCGAGGGTGAACCACGACCGCTCGCATCCGACAGCCTCGGTGAGGCGGTCGACGAGGAGGATGGCTCGAGCCTTCGCAAGGGAGGGATCCACATTTCTCAGTCGAATATGGGGCATAGATGGATGCTAGCTTCGAATCCCCGCAATGCCAAGCTGCAGGCCCACTGTCCGCCCATGACATGGCTGCGGGCTCGCGTTACCCAGGCCTTTGGCGCCTGTTTGCCCTGCGGGCCCGCTCCGACTATCCTTGGCAGGGCGATGGCACGAACCCTCTTCTTTCTCGAGGCAACGCTTCTCCTCGTCTTCTCCGCCCTGTTTTCCAAGCTGGGGCGGCTGGACGCCGCGAGTTTCGTCCCTCCCCTCCTTCTTTCCCTTCTCCTTCCGCCGATCTGTGCCTCCTCCATCTGGCCACTGTCGGGGCGCAAATTGAATTGATCAAATAGGGCCTGCTTCTCTCAGATTTCTTGGGATCGATTATAAAGTCTCTCAGGCAGAATTGACCGATAAAGGGAAGGGGCGGAGGTCTTCACAGGACCGCCGCCCCTCATCGCGC
>DATKTD010000337.1:0-3488 GCA_035531315.1 Rectinemataceae bacterium | reverse complement strand
GGACTAATTGGCTCTAATTTCGAGAAGAAACTCGGCGAGGACCCGGCCGCGACGATCGGGCGGCTCCAAGGGCATGAGATGGTCCTCGAGACCGGCGGGAACTCGGCGAAGGCCTACTATCCCCTCTTCGATTATTCTCCCCGCGCTATCCGAGACTTCGAGGCTCGAGGCGGCGAGCGAGGATATCTCTGCCGCGGCCTCCCTGCTGCGCTCGGCCAGCTTGCGCACCTCGCCCGCGACCACGGCGAAGCCCTTGCCCGACTCCCCGGCGCGCGCGGCCTCGATCGCGGCGTTCAGCGCGAGCAGATTGGTCTGTCGCGAAATCTCGTCGATGATTCCGATGCGTGATGCGATATCCTTCATCGCCGCCACGGCGCGCGCGACGGACTTGCCGCCCTCCTCCGCGTCGGCAGCGGCCTTTCGTACGATGCCCTGGGTTTGCTCGGCATTGTCCGCCGTGTTTTTGATCGAGGCGCTCATCTCCTCGATGGAGGCCGAAACCTCCTCGCCCGCTGCCGCCTGGGTGGAGGCTCCCTGGGAGAGGTCCCGAGCCGTGTCGTCCATGCGCCGGGACTCGATCGCGACCTGCCCCGCCACCCCGCGTATCTCTCCGGCCGCCGAGGAAACCGAGGCCCTCATTTCGAAAAGGGCTGCCGCGGTCTCACCGAGTTCGTCCTTGTGCGAACGAATGGATGCCAAGTCGGCTGTGCGGGTAGAGCCAAGAATGAAGTCGCCCTCCGAGAAGGCGGCGACGGCCTTGGTCGTCGCGGCGAGAGGCAGGTTGACGGCCCGGCGCACGAGGAAGATCACGATGGCCATCACGAGGATAAGGGTGATCGCGTAGACGGCGAAGCTGCGAAGGAAAAAGGCCGTCTGCGCGGCGACGATCGGTCCGATGTCGAATTGGAACTTGATGTAGCCGACCGATTTTCCGGAATAATCGAAGAGGGGATAGTAGGCCTTCGCCGAGTTCCCGCCGGTCTCGAGGACCATCTCATGCCCTTGGAGCCGCCCGATCGTCGCGGCCGGGTCCTCGCCGAGTTTCTTCTCGAAATTAGAGCCAATTAGTCCATATTCACCGGCGAGATTGACGGAGCAGATCGAAGTCTCGAAGCCGCCCTGCATCACCGAGGCGGAGAGACCCTGGGCGAGTTTTTCGATGAAGCCCGAATCGACGCCGCCTCCGAATTCCACCGTTCCGACAGCCGCGCCTTTGGCGTCGAAAACCGGGCGCACGACGCGGAACCCCAGATCGGCGACGCCGACCTCGAGGCCGCTGACGGCTTGTTTTTTCGCGTTCGCGGCTACCACGGTGGCGCGGAAGGAACTCAGGTCGTCTCCGAACTTGGCTGGGCTGTGGAGGCGGAGAAAGGAATGCGCATTCGGCAGATGGAACTGGAACTGGCTGATTCGAAACTCGTCCTTGGTAGCCATGTAAAGAGGCATGGTCAAGGCGAGCAGCCTCCCTCTGTTCCGCTCGGCAAAGGCGACCGAGACAGTGGGATCAATGAGCACCGCATCGAGAAAGAGATTGCCGAGGGACTGGTAGGTCGCCAGATAATTCTTGAAGGCCTGGTCTTTGAGATCGGCGATCACGCGGATCTGCTCCAAAGAGGAGGCCTGGAGGCTCGTCCAGTCCTTGACCACGAGGACGGCATATTGAGCCATCATTATCGACAATACGGGCAGTAGCAGCTTGTAGCGGATCTTCATCGGCCACCTCCACAGACAATATTCCTGGCGACGCTCGCGCCCCGGCGCGCTTCCGCTCGAAGAGAGAGATTTTTCATGGCTGGTAGAATTTTCTGGTATTGATTAAAGCAAGCGCGTCATCGGTGCGTGTCGACAACGCTCTTCCTATAAGACTATTGATATGGTCGATTGTGTCAAGAAAAATGGGACTATTGAAAGCCGCAATTGACGTTGACGCGCGGGACCCTGACTCCTATCTTGGGGAAAAGCCCTATCGCAACCGCAGGACCACCGATGGCAAACCAAGACTACCTCCTCCGAATGATCGAACAATTCGCGATCTTCATTTCGAGGGTCGTGTTCAAGCGGGATGCCGGTCTCCTCGAAGAGGCACAGGAGGAACTCGACGGCATCATGAGGGACCTGCTGGACATAGATCCCGATGCGGTATTCGAGGCTGACAGGGAAAGACTGCTGAGCCTGCTGGAAAACGAAAAGGACGGCGATCGCCTCTTCATCCTCGGCCGGGCTCTCGCCGATAGCGTCGGATGTAATGTCCTATTATGAAGACATTGGCTCCTTCGACAAGGCCGAGGATCTCCTCTACGAGATGCTGTCCGTTTCGGATTCTCAGATCTTCGCCCTCGGGAAGGCCTTCTACGACCGCCTCATCGCCCTGGATGACGAGGTTCTGAAAAGGGGCAGGCTGCCGCGCGGGGAAGTCGAGGAAGAGATATCCCACTTGGGGGAACTCGAGGGCCTAGGCTGAATATTCACGCCCGCGGCGCGGTTGGCGCCGGAGCGGCTCATCGAATCGTCGGCATGACCGGAGAGGCGATTCCTCATATTTTTTTAAGCGAGGTGGAACAATGAAAGCGGCACTGCTCGTCATCGACCTTCAGAAGGCCTTCCATTCCGGGATCGCCGCGACGACCATGGACATGGCGACCGAAACCATCAATAGGGCGATAGCGCTCTTCAGAGGCCGGGGACTGCCCGTCCTGTGGATCCAGCACATCGAGGAAGAGGAAGGGGTCGTACCGGGCAAGGAGGGTTTTGAGTTCATCGATGCCCTCGACCGGCGGGAAGGCGAAATCCATGTTCACAAGACCTACAACAATAGCTTCACCAAGACGGATTTGTCGGAGCATCTGCTGGATGCGGGCGTCGACACGGTCATCCTGGCGGGCTATTGCGCCGAATACTGCATAATCGCCAGCTATTGGGGGGCGAGGAGCGCCGACTTCAGATCCATCATCCTGCGCGGGGCCATCGCGAGCGACGTCGAGGAAAATATCGAGCGCGTCGAGAAAATCACCACGACCCTTGGTTACGACGAACTTGTCGCGAAGCTAGCCGACTAGGGGGGGAAGCCTCCCCATCCGCTTCCTCATCAGAGCCAACACTCCCTCCACCGTCGCCTCGGCGCTGCCGCCCCGGAGGCGGGACATGCCTTCGATAATGCCTTCGTTGCGGAGCAGGGCGAGGCCGTGGACCTGGGACCAGAAGGCCATGCTCAAGATGCCGCAATCCTCGGCGGGGTCGAGGCTGCCCTCGACCTGGCACTCGCGGATCGTCTCCTCGAGGGGGGCGAAGGAATCCACCCCTTCGGTCTCGGAAGCCAGGGCGCCAGGATCGATTCCTTCGGCCGCCCTGTTCCCCTCCCCCGAAAACATGAGGCCGAGGCGCTCGGGGTTTTCGCCGGCAAAGTCGAGGTAGGCCCTCCCCAACGCGATGAGGCGATCCAGGGCCGGACCCGGATTCGCCCTGCGGGCGGCGACGAGCTTGGCGGCGAG
>DATKTD010000336.1:0-8232 GCA_035531315.1 Rectinemataceae bacterium | reverse complement strand
GGTTTTTCATAGCGTTCGTGAAGATTCCACCTTTCATATGCACCTTGGGCGGCATGCTGCTATTCCGCGGTCTGAACAACATGATCCTGAATGGCGAGACCATCGGGTTGCCCAAGCTTTACGTTACGATCGCCTCGGATTCCATTCCTGATTTCATTACCACAGAAACGCTCTCCGTGCCCAATTTCGTAACGGGCCAAGGGACGCTTCACCTAGCGACTATATTGATCGTCTTCCTAGCCTCCTTGGTCCTCGTCGGCGGAATGGCCTTGGACAGGAGAACCAAGGTAAGTTACGGCTTTACCGTCGCATCTTTAGGCGCTTTCATCGCGAAAACCTTTGGCCTTTTCCTGGTGATCAACCTGTTCGGGCTTTGGACCGCCGCGGCGGAAGGATTCCCATATGTATTAATTCTTCTCGTAGCCTTAGTCTTATTCTATACCTTCTTTACGACGAAGACCGTGGCCGGTCGGCACGTCTATGCATTGGGAGGTAACGAAAAAGCGGCGGCATTGTCGGGAGTAAACACCAAAAAAGTCATGTTCTGGGTCTACACGAATATGGGTTTCTTATCGGCAGTGGCCGGAATCGTCTATGCGGGAAGGCTGAACGCCTCTTCCCCTCTCGCCGGCGAAGGATTCGAGCTCGAAGTAATAGCCGCCTGTTTCATCGGCGGGGCTTCCGCGAAAGGCGGCGTGGGGACGATCATCGGCGCAATTATCGGAGGTCTCATGGTAGGCGTTCTCAATAACGGCATGTCCATCATGGGAGCCGATATCTTCTTGCAGGCGGTAGTCAAGGGGCTGGTTTTGATAATTGCCGTGGCCTTCGACGTCTATTCTAAGTCGAAGTCCTTTACGAAAAAGGCGAAGTTCCCGCGTGAATTGCATGGCGCGGCTTGACGCGGTGTTCTATGGCAAGATGCGATTTGAATTTGCCGGTTGAGGGTGTTGCTCTTTCTTTGGACTAGATTATGCGACTATCCCTTTGACAGGTGCGCGGCTCGGACTCCCCGAGGAGGCTCACTGATATAACTGGACCATTCTCCGCTCGATCAAAGCACAGGCGGACTTCCCCCGATTTCGTAGACAGTTCTACGCTTCAGCCATGACCCGCCCGAACTCAACCGGGCTGGGCATGCCCAGATTTGAGTGGCGGCCGCGACGGCCGTTGCCTTGGCTTCACCCATCCCCGACAGGTTTCACAGCCTAGCCGGGTCGGGGGGAGCCGAGCCGGGCTCGACAAGCGAAAGCAGTTCTTCGGCGAGGGCGAGGACACCCTTTCCCTTCGTACCGGTGCCGAGGACAACGGCCAGGAGCTCCGCATCGCCTAGATGATCGGGACCATGGAGGGATAGCCTTTCGCGCGCTGAGGGCCTCTCCCCGACGAAATGGCGGGTCGGCGTCCTGTAGATGATGGAATCCATGCCTCGAAAACGCCCCGATCGACGCAGGTCACTTTCGAGCGCCAGTGAGTATTTGTATTTACGCGGCCCGGCAGGCCTCCTATACTTCCTCCTTGGGTCGCCAGGCGAAATTGCGTGGCAAGTCGCCGTGGTAGGCCCTCGATACCTGGACCAAGGAGAGCAGGATGAAAAGTCTCAAGGGTACGCAGACCGAGAGGAATCTGATGGCCGCCTTCGCCGGCGAATCCCAGGCGCGGAATCGCTACACCTACTACGCTTCCAAGGCGAAGGAAGAGGGCTTCATGCAGATTTCCGCGATTTTCGAGGAAACCTCGAATCAAGAGAAGGAGCACGCTAAAAGGCTCTTCAAATTCATGGACGGGGGAGAATCGACCATTACCGGCACCTTCCCCTTCGGGACCATCGATGCGACGGTCGAAAACCTCCAGCATGGGGCCGACGGCGAAAACTACGAGTGGAAGACGATGTACCCTGGCTTTGCCAAGACAGCTCGCGAGGAGGGTTTCGAAGCGGTAGCCACGGTTTTCGAATCCATCGCCGTCGCCGAGAAGCAGCATGCCAAGCGCTACGAGAAGCTTCGGAAGAATCTCAAGGAGGGCAAGGCATTCAAGGCCGACAAGGCCGCGGTCTGGCAATGCCGGAATTGCGGCTACATCGTCGAGGCCGTCGAGGCGCCCAAGGCCTGTCCGGCCTGCGCCCATCCGCAGGCCTACTTCGAACTGCTCTCCGAGAATTGGTAGACTCCGGACCCAATCCGCAATCTTTCATTTCAACCAGGAGGAAACTAGATGGCAAAGAGAAATCAGATCTTTCGTTGCGACGAGTGCGGCGTGATGTTGGAAGCCCTGCGGGATTCGGATTGCGATCCATCCTGCGGCAACAACCCGATGAAGGCCCTCGCGGAAAATACCGTCGACGCGTCGAAAGAAAAACACATCCCCGTGATCGAAAAAGTTGCCGGTGGTTATAAGGTCACGGTCGGCTCGGTGCCCCACCCGATGGATCCCGATCATTATATCGAATGGATCGAAGTCCTCGCCGACGGTCTTTCCTATCGGAAATTCCTCAAGCCGGGCGGCAAACCCGAAGCGACCTTTCTCGTCGAGGCTAAAAACGTGAGCGTGCGCGAATACTGCAACAAGCACGGACTCTGGAAGGCCTGATAGCCCTCAAAGGCGGACTTTCGGCTATTCACCGGGAGTCGCAGCCTCAGTATCTTCACCGGACAAAGGAGTTGGCATGAAGAAATTCGTCTGTGACGTGTGTGGCTATATCTACGATCCGGCGGTCGGCGATTCCGATTCCGGCATCGCCGCGGGAACCTCCTTCGAGGCTCTCCCGGCCGACTGGGTCTGCCCGATGTGCGGCGCGGGCAAGGACAGTTTCTCCCCCGCCTGAGGGCGTTTTCAGGGCGGCTGAGCCCTTGCGGAGCAGGCGGTCGGACATGGTTCCGACCGTCTTTTTTTTCTGGCGCCTTTCTGCTAGCCTAGTGTCATGCTTTCACGAGAAGATTTCGCGTTCACCATCGGTTATGACGGCGAGAGAGCGGTCGTCGACGGCAAGGCCCGAAGCGAGTTCGGCAGGCTCGGTACCATGGAGCTGGCCGAAAAGGGTCTGTACCGTGCAGCCTTTGCCTCGGCGCTTTGGGAGTTGAATCAGGGCGCTTCGAAGGAAAGGGCCGAGGCGGATATGAGGGCCTTCATCGACTACTTCAACAAGCTTGCGGGCACTTCCTACTCCCGAGCCGAGGATATCCAGCGCCTCTTCGGCGTGGCCCTCGAGTCGGTTTCGCGCACTCTCGTTCTGTAGCGCGAAGTCGCGCTACAGGGCCTCCGCCGAATAGATATTACACTTCAAGTAGCGCGACTCTTGGTATCCGGAGACGATGGGGTGGTCGAGGTCTTGGGTGCGCTCTTCGATGAGGCGGAGGCGGCGGCCGGCGTCGCGGGCGGCTTCTTCTATCGTCCGCGAGAAACGCTCCCTGTCGAACCAGTATGAGCAGGAACAGCTGACAAGGGTGCCGCCCGGCTCGAGAAGCTTGAGGGCCCGGAGATTCAGGTCCTTGTAGCCCCTGTGGGCGCCTTCGATCGATGCGCGGTTTTTGGCGAAGGCCGGCGGGTCGAGGATGACGAGGCCGAAACGCTCATGGGCGCGCTCCAGGTTACGAAGATGGTCGAAGGCATTGGCCTCGACAGCCTCGACTCGGTCGGCGAGGCCGTTGGCGAGGGCATTGGAAGCGATCGAGGATACGGCTGCGGCGCTCGAATCGACGCACTCGACGCGGTTTGCTCCCGCCTTCGCTGCGGCCAGGCCGAATCCCCCGGCGTTCGAGAAGCAGTCGAGGACTCGTCGGCCCGCTCCCGTCACCGGGTTCCTGGCGAATCGGGCAGCGGCGGCGCGATTCGCTCGCTGGTCGAGGAACCACCCGGTCTTCTGGCCTTCGATCAGGTCGATGCCGAAGCGGAGTCCGTTCTCTTCGATCCAAATTTCCCCGGGTTGGCTTCCCGCGAGGAGGCCCGAGGCAGGCTGCAGGCCTTCGTAGGCTCGGACCGGGGCTTCCGATCTTTCGATGACGCCCGCCGAGGGGAATTCGGCAGCGAAGGCCGCGAGGATTTCCGCTTTTCTCTTTTCCACGCCGAGGGAGAGAAACTGTATCGAAAGCCATCGTCCACGACCGCTCGAATCGACGAAGGAGTCGGCGACAAGTCCGGGAATGCCGTCGGCCTCGCCGAAGATTATGCGCGCGCTGGCCTTGTCCGGGTCGAGGAAACCGCGTCTCCGCTCGATGGCCTTCCTGATCTCCTCCCGGAAGAAGGCTTCATCGGCTGGGCGGGTGAGTCTCGAATAGAGACGGCATCGGATCTTCGAATGGGGGTTGAAGAAGGCGCTCCCGACCGAGAGGCCCCGATTGTCGACGATCTCGACGGCATCGCCCGGCTCGGGACTTCCTTCTATCGAAGCTATCTCGTTGTCATAGATCCACGGGTGCCCCCAGCGGATGCGGAGGTCTTCTTTCGGCTTGAGCCGGATTTTTGCCTGTTCCATCCCGGCAACATACGCGCAGGGAGGGAACAGGACAAGGGCCCGAGGGCCGGCTTTTCGATTGCGGCTATCAGGCCAGGTTTTTTGAGGCAATCCAGAGAGAGACGAGGATGATGAGGTCGCGGACGAAGCCGTAGAGCCAGGGTAGGAGGCTGGGTTTGAAGACGTCGTGGCCGAACCAGGACAGGATCATCCAAAGGGCCCAGAGGATGGGAAAGGCGATGGCGAGGATTCCACCGATCCCGGAGGGGAAGGTCACGACGAAGGCGAGGAGGAGGACGATTCCTATCAGGAGCTCGACGACCGCCGCGACGATCGCGAGAGTGTCGTTCCTGCCCAGAAAACGCATGACGCCCGAGAGGTTGGAATTGTAGCCCTGAATGCCGATGATACCGGCCACGATGAAAAAGACGGCGACGCAGGCCTGGAGAATCCCCTCCAGCCCGATCGCCGCGCTCGTTTTCTTAGCCATGATGCCTCCTTGAAATTGGATTCTTACAGCTTAAGGCAAAGAGAGCAAGATTTCCCGCCTTTCGAAGCTGAGATCATGTTGAAGCGGCGGCAGCCTGCGGTTACAGTGGCCTTCCATGGCACGAAGCACGACGAAAAAGGCCATTGTCTATCGCTGCGTTTCCTGTGGCCATAGCGAGGCCAAATGGCTGGGGCGATGCCCCGAATGCGGGGAGTGGAACAGCCTTCGCGAGACCTCGGCCGATCCGGTCGGCGAGAGGGCGGGCGAGAGCTTTCCCCTTCCCCTCCTCGCCATCGAGGCGGGCAGGACGGCGCGCATAGCGACCGGCCTGGCCGAGCTCGATCGCGTGCTGGGCGGCGGCCTCATGAGGGGTTCGGCCGTCCTCCTCGGCGGGGAGCCCGGCATCGGCAAGAGCACCCTCCTTCTCCAGCTCTGTTCCTCCTGCGACGCAGGGGGCAAGATCCTCTATGTCACGGGCGAGGAATCGCCCATGCAGCTGAGGCTCCGCGCCGAGCGTCTCGGGGCCCTCAAGGCCTCGATCGAAGTGCTCGCGACCGGAGATCTCGGCTCGATACGCACCGTGCTCGACACGGCCCGGCCTTCGCTCGTCGTCGTCGATTCGATCCAGACCCTCCATTCCGAGGAGGCAGGATCGGTGCCTGGGACGGCCAACCAGATCAAGTATTGCGCCCAGGAACTCGTGTCCTGGGCGAGGGAACACGAGACCGCAATCGTCCTCGTCGCCCACGTCACCAAGGATGGCTTGATCGCGGGACCCAAGGCCGCCGAGCATCTCGTCGACGCTGTCCTCGGATTCGAGCAGGGGGAGGGCGACCTCCGGGTGCTGCGGGCCTCCAAGAACCGCTTCGGCAGCGTCGACGAGATCGGTCTCTTCAGGATGGGTGCCGTTGGCCTCGTCGAACTCGTCGATCCTTCGGGTCTCTTCCTCGTCCAGAGAGAGGCAGGCCTTCCCGCCGGCGTTGCCGTGGCCCCGGTGCACGAGGGCTCAAGGGTCCTTCTCGTGGAGATCCAGGCTCTCACGGTGGCCGCCAAGGCGGGGCTTACGAGGGTGTACTCGGATCGCATCGAAACCGCCCGCGTCTCGCGCATCGCCGCCGTCCTCGAAAAGCATGCCGGGCTTCGATTTTCGGATCAGGACATCTATGTCAACGTCGCCGGGGGCATGAGGCTTTCCGAGCCGGGTATCGACCTCGCCCTGATGGCAGCCCTGTGGTCCGCCCGGACCGGCACGGCCATGAAGCCGGGCTTTGCCTTGGCGGGCGAGCTTTCCCTTGCCGGGGAGGTAAGGCCGGTGACGAGGATGCGGCAGAGGGCGCGGGCGGCCTCCGGTCTCGGTTTTGCCACGGTGCTCGGTCCGCGAGAGGTCGAGGCCGGGGCCGCGACCGAGGCAGTAGGCTCCCAGCCCGGAGAGAAGGCCGTCCCTCCCGCTTCCGATAAGGGCTGGAAGGCGATAGCTACGATGGCCGAGGCAATCGGCGAATTCCTGGCCAAGGCCTAGGTCGGCCCGATTTCGGCGAGTTTCCGCGATATGATTATAACTATTATCAATTGGCCGCGATTCCGGCCGACGGAGGTACCATGAAATTCGCCGATACCGGCCGCAAGCGCACCGGCCTCGTCGTCGCCTTGTCGGCGCTGCGCTCGGAAGCTTCGCCGGCCTGCGGGGAATTCCCCGACCTGGTCCTCCTGGGCGAGCTCGCGCGGCGCTGGTCCTTCGACCTCGTGCAGCTCCTCCCCGTGAACGATACGGGCGGGATGAACTCGCCCTATATGGCCCTGTCCGCCTTCGCCCTCCACCCCCTCTACCTCCGCATCGCCGACCTTCCCGAGGCGGCGAGGGCCCCCGATATCGTCGGCAGGGCCAGGCGACTCGCTGAGTCCCATGCGGGCATCTCCCGGCTCGCTTATCACGAGTACCTTTCGGCCAAGCTCGATCTCCTCGAGCGCCTCTTCATCTCCGCCTATCCCGGGCCGGACATCGACGCCAGGCTCGCGGCCCTGCCGGGATTCGAGGCCTGGATGCGCGCCAATCCCTGGGTTCGCGCCTACTCGGTCTTCATGGAGCTCAAACGCCGCGAGGGGCAGGGGCCTTGGTGGAGCTGGTCATCCCGCCGCGAACCCGGAGCCGATGGCGTGGAGAGACTCTGGGCAGCCCCCGAATTCCGTTCGGGCACCCGCTTCAGGGCCTGGCTCCAATTCTCCCTCGATGCCCAGTTCGGCGCCGCCACGAAGGCCCTCGCCTCGATGGGCATCGAGCTTCTCGGCGACATCCCCATCCTCATCGGCAAGGATTCGGCCGATGTCTGGGCGGATCGCTCCATCTTCAAGCTCGAGGTCTCGGCGGGTTCCCCGCCCGACGGGGAGAATCCAAACGGGCAAAATTGGGGCTTCCCCGCCTGGAATTGGGAGGAGCTCGAACGCCGCGATTTCGATTTTTGGCGGCTCAGGCTGGAGGTGGCCTCGCGCTGGTACTCCGCTTACCGCATCGACCACGTGCTCGGCTTTTTCCGGATCTGGACGACAGGGGCTCGAGAGCGCGACGCCTGGCTCGGCGCCTTCCATCCCACCGTTCCCGTGACGAGGGAGGACCTCGTGGGCCTGGGCTTCGACAGTCAGCGTTTTCGCTGGCTCTCCCGTCCCCATATTCGCGAGGCAAGTCTTGTCGAGGCGGCGGGCGGCGACGCCCCCGTCGCGGCCAGGGCCGCATCCCTGATCCTCGAGCGCATCGGCGACGAACCCCTCTTTCTGTTCCGGGGCGACATCGGGGGCACCGCCGACCTGATTGCGCGCTTGGCCGACGTCGATGGGAGCCTGCGCGACTTCCTCCTCGCCGCCTGGCGGGACAGGTGTCTCTATGAGTTCGAGCCGGGGCATTTCGTCCCGTCCTGGGGCTTCCGCTCCTCCACTTCCTGGGCGAGCCTCTCCGATGCCGAACGTTCGGCCCTCGAGGGGCTATTCGCTTCGCGCTCGCGGGAGTCCGAGGCCCTGCATGAGGCCACGGGCCGGGGGCTCCTCAGAAGGCTCGCCGCCTTTACGGACATGCTGGCCACCGCCGAGGACCTCGGGGGCATCCCTCCCTATGTGCCGAAGGTGCTCGACGAGCTCGGCATACTCGGCCTCCGGGTTTGGCGCTGGACGAGGAGATGGAACGAGGCGGGCCAACCCTTTATCGCCGCCGTCGATTATCCGCCCAATTCGGTGGTCTGCCCCTCGGTTCACGATTCGAGTTCGCTGCGCGAATGGTGGGAGCGCGAGGCCGACAGGTCACTCG
>DATKTD010000335.1:0-17248 GCA_035531315.1 Rectinemataceae bacterium | reverse complement strand
CTGGGTCCATGTCGACGGGGCCTTCGGGCTTTGGGCAGCGGCCTCCGACACGCGAAGAGCCCTCGTCGAGGGAGTCGAAGGCGCGGATTCCTGGTCGACAGACGCCCACAAGACCCTCAACGCCCCCTACGACAGCGGCATAATTTTCTGCAGGCATCCCAAGGCCCTCGAGCGCTCCATGAGCAACACGGGTTCCTACATCGCCTATTCCGACAATCGGGACGGGATGCGCTATTCCCCCGAAATGTCGAGGCGGGCGAGGTCGATCGAGCTGTGGGCGGCCCTCAAATCCCTCGGCCGACGGGGCGTCGGGGAGCTCGTCGACAAGCTCTGCGAGAAGGCTCTTCGCTTCGGCTCGGGCCTCGCGGCCGAGGGCTTTACCATCCTCAACGACATCGTGTTCAACCAGGTTCTCATATCCTGCGGCGAAGGCTCGTTGACGGTCTCCACCATGGAAGCCCTCCAGGCTTCGGGGGAGGCCTGGTGCGGCCCCGCGACCTGGAAGGGCTCGCCCGCGATTCGCATAAGCGTCTGTTCCTACATGACCACGGACGAGGATGTGGATAGGAGCCTTCGCGCCTTCGTGGAAGCGCGGGAGCGGTCCCGCGAAGGGGGGATGGCGTGAAGTTGCTTGGCATCGTCGGAAGACTTCTGGAAATAATAAAACCTTGCGCGAAAAGGGGATCGAAGGCGTCGTACTCGGCTGCATGGAATTGCCCCTCATGCTGAAGCCCGACGACTTCGACTTTCCGCTTTGGGATACCCTCGGGCTTCACGCCCTCGCCGCCGTCGACTTTATGCTCGAAGAAGCGTCTTAGCCTGAAAGCGCCCGTCGGAATCGAAATCGCAGAGCCCATCGGCCCGATAGAGAGATGAGGGCGGAGGCAAAGGCCTGCCGCGGCCCGCCCCCATCTCGCGGGAACCTGTGGCTATTTTCGCGCGACAAGCTCACTCGTTGCGGGCAGGCTTCTCGTCCCGGCGGGAGGGACGGATGAGACGCAGCGAAAGCTCCTTTACGGTGACGGAAACGGACTTCTTTTCGCCACCAGGGAGCTCCGGGAAACCAGGGAGCGGCGCTGAAATTCCCTCTCCGCGCGCGGGCCGGGGGGCTTTTCCGCCTTTGTCGGCAGATTTGAATGGGTCTATTAGAAGCGGCATTTGCACCTCGCGAACAGAGGCGACGCGCAAGGCGTCGCGAAGGCTCGCACGATCTGCGCCGAGGACGGCGCATTCCGACTTCGGAAGGGCTCCTGACGACGCAGGCGGCCTGGCTTTCCGAATCGGCGCCTTGTGCTTGGCAAGGCGCCCCTTTGTTCGGTCGCATTTATTTCCTTCTGTTTTACGCCGATTCCTCCTCGCTTTCTTCCATCTCCTCACCGTCCGCGCGGCCGAAGAGCCGGCGCTCCTCCTCATGCCGGTATTGGGCCTCGACGAGCTCGCTATAGTAGCCGCGTCCCGCCATCAGCTGGGCGTGGTTCCCGCGTTCGACGACCCGGCCGTCGCGGAGGACGAGGATGATGTCCGCGTCGGCGATGGTCGAGAGTCTGTGGGCGATGACGAAGCTGGTGCGGCCGCGGAGGACCCTGGCTATCGCCTCCTGCACGAGACGTTCGGTCTCGGTGTCCACCGAGGAGGTCGCCTCGTCGAGGACGAGGATGGCGGGGTCGGCGATGAGGGCCCGGGCCAGCGAGACGAGTTGCTTCTGGCCCGTCGAGAGGAGGACTCCCCCCTCCCCCACCTGGGAATCGTAGCCCTTCTCCAGGGCCATGATGAATTCGTGGGCCCCGGCGTCGCGGGCCGCCTTCTCCACCTCGGCGTCGCTCGCCTCGAGGCGGCCGTAGCGGATGTTCGAGGCTATGCTGCCGGAGAAAAGGAGGGGGCTCTGGAGCACGTAGCCGAGGCTGCCGTGGATGAGGGAGATGGGGAGGTCGCGTTGGTCGACACCGTCGATGAGGATGCGGCCCTCCGTCGGCTCGTAGAAGCGGCAGGCGAGGTTGACGATCGTGCTCTTCCCGGAACCCGTCTCCCCGACGAGAGCCACGGTCGTGCCGGGCGGAACCTCCAGGTTGAAGTCCGTGAGGACCTGGCGCTTTCCATCGTAGCTGAAGGACACCCCTTCGAAGCTGACGCGACCCTCGAGGCGGGGCTTCGCGCCGGACTCGGCCATGCGTCGGGCGAATTCGACGGCATTCCCGCCGTCCTTGATGGCGGGCTCGGTTTCGATGAGGCCGATGACGCGCTCGGCCGCGGCCTGGGCGTACTGGAGGTCGGCGATGACCCGGGCCACGTCGGTGGCCGGGTCGAAGAAGCGGGTCGCGCTGAAGAAAAAGGCCGTGAGGACGCCGAGGCTTGTGACCCCGCCGAGGAACTCGACGGAACCTCGCCAGAGGGCCGCCCCCGTCCCCATGTAGCCCAGGAGGATGACGAGGGGAATGTAGAGGGCGGCGAGGGTCTCCTGTCGCACCGAGGCGCGGCGCATGGCCTCGGAAAGCCTCTGGAAGGCCCTTCCCTGGCGCTCTTCGGCGGCCAGGCTCTTGACGGCCGCCACGCCCCGGATGTTCTCGGAAAAGGCGGCTGTGAGCTTAGAGTTGTGGGCCCGGACCTCCCGCGAGCGCTCGAGGATGCCCCGCTCGAAGAGGAGGGAGGCGAGGACGAGGAGGGGGAGGGTCGAGAGGGCGCAGAGGCCGAGGCGCCAGTTGGTCGCCAGCATCAGGACGGCCGAGATGAGCATCATGGCGATGCCCGAGATGAAGTCGTTGATGCCCCAGGCGACGATGTCGGCGAGACGGCCGACATCGCTCGTGAGTCGGGCCGTCACCCAGCCGACATTGGCCCGGTCGAACCACGAGAAGGAGAGCTCCTGGACGCGATCGAAGGCGGCCTTGCGGATGCCGTAGTTCATGCCCATCTCGATGCGCCCCCCGACGCCGAGAAAGAGCCGCACCAGGACGGCCTGAACGGCCATCAGCACTATAAAGATCGCGGAGAAGACGGGGAGGCGATCGAGGCGACCGGCGAGGGCGATATGGTCGACGGCCCAGCCGGTGAGAAAGGGCTGGACGGCGTCGATGGCCGCCACGGCCACCATCATGGCGCCGAGGACGATGAAGTCCCGCTTGAAGGGGGCCGCGAAGCGGAGCATGGCCCGCCAGGTCCCGAACTTGATCTTCTGTCTTGTATCCAATTCTTCCATGTCGATCTATTCCTTGGCCATTAGCCGGCCAGGCCAGCGTCGGCGCTTCGACCCGTCGATGCGGCCTTCCGGACCTTCGCCGCGCCTCCCCTCTCCGCCGCGGGATTGAGGGGATGCGCGGCCTGGAGCTCGCGGACCCGCCGGTAGAGGCCGGGCCGCGACATGAGTTCCTCGTGGCTGCCGATGTCGGCGACCCTGCCCTCCTCGAGGACGAGGACGCGGTCGGCGCCGAGGAGGGTCGTGACGCGATGGGCTATCACGATGGTCGTCGTGGCCGCGCCCCCCTCGCGCTCGGCGTCGAGGGCGGCGCGCACGAGGGCGTCCGTCTCGGTGTCGAGGGCCGACAGCGAATCGTCGAGGACGAGGAGGTCCGGCCTCCGGGCGAGGACCCGGGCGAGGGCCAGGCGCTGGCGTTGGCCACCCGAGAGGGTGACCCCGCCCTCGCCTATCGAGGTCGCCCAGCCTTCGGGGAAGGAGGTGACGACGGGGCCGAGGGCCGAGAGCCGCGCCGCCCGGCCCAGTTCGGTGTCGGGCAACTCGCCCGTTCCGAGTTCGAGGTTTTCCCGCATGCTCCGCGAAAAGAGCCAGGGTTCCTGGAGGGCGAGGCCCACCCTCTCGCGAAGGAGGCGTCGGTCGAGCTCGCGTATGTCGACCCCGTCGATGAGGATTCTCCCCCTCGCGGGCTCGACGAGGCGGGCCAGGGCGGCGGCAAGGGTCGACTTTCCCGAGCCCGTTCGCCCGAGGATGGCCAGGGTCTCCCCCGGTTCGAGGGAAAAGCTCACGTCGATGAGCACCGGCTTGCCGGCCTCGTGCTCGACCGTAAGCCCCTCGACGACGAGGCGGGCCCCGCCCTTGGATCGGGGCGGGCTCGTCGTGGCTCCCGAATTCAGCCGCGCGTCGATGGCCGCCTCGGTCTCGGTGTCGAGGATCTCCGAAATTCGGCCCAGGGAGACCTTGGCCTTGGCGGCCTCGGCGAGGGTGCGGCCCATCTGCCGCACCGGCCACAGCAGCCGACCGACATAGGCGACGAAGGCCAAAAAGGAACCGGCCGAGAGCTGGCCCGAGGCCACCCGACCCGCGCCCACCGCTATGGTCGCGGCCTCCTGGACCGCGCAGAGGAGGACGGAAACGCCCCAGTACCAGCCGAAGAGGACGATGAGCTTCCGCGTCTCCTCGGTATATCTGCCGTTTTTCGCGTCGAAGCGGGCCTTCTCGTGCTCGCCCCTGTCGAAGGCACGGACCACCCGAATGCCCCGGAGGTTCTCCTCGACCACCTGGGTCAGGGCCGCCTCGGCCTCGTCCGAGACGCGGAAGGCCTTCTCGATCCGCTTCATGAATAGATAGGAAAAGGCGAAGACCGCAGGGACGACGGGGAGGGAGACGAGGGTCATGTAGCCGTCGATGCCGGCCATCACGACGACGGTGAGGATGAGGAGGGAGGAGGCGCGGCCTATTTCGACGATCTGCGTGGCGAGGAAGCGCCGGATGGTCTCGACGTCGCTTGTCGCGCGCTGCACGAGGTCGCCCGCCCCTATCCTCGCGAAGTAACCGAGGGGGAGGGCGTCGAGGTGGGCGGCGAGCCTGTCCCTGAGCCGCTTCGTCGTGGACTCGGCCGAAACCGATGCGAGGTAACCCCGCGAGAAGGAAAAGACGGCGTTCGCGGACGCGGCGATGACGACGAGGAGGGCGCAGATCCAGAGATTCTTCGCGACGACGGAGACGCCGCCGATGCCGTCGAGGATCCTTTCCAGAAAGGGCGGGAGAACCGGAGCCTTCCCCGAAAGAACGTTGTCGAGGGTGAAGCGGAGGATGAGGGGGTCGGTCAGAGTGGCGAGAGTCGCGAGAACGACCGAGACAATGACGAGGGCGAAGGCCAGCCTTGAACCTCGCGTGGAGTCGATAAGCGCGGAATAGGGCCGCGTAGCCATTATTAGAACCTCTGTTTTTCACTCGCGGTTGCCTGGCTCCCGAAATGTCGAAGGGAGGTCGCCGCGCGCGGTCGACGGGAGACGTCGATCGCGGAATGACTGTACGAAGGCCGGCACCGCCGCGGAATACCGCGTCAGGCCTTCTTCGTCAGATAGTTGTTGTGGTGGAAGTGTCGCGCCCGCGCCTCGAGGGAGGGGGCCACGCGATGGGTCGGGGGGAAGCCCCCCTGTTCAATCCCTGTGGGCTTTGACCGGGAAGGACCGGGCGACACTGACGACGGTTGCGCTGTTGATGAACATCTGGTCTCCTCCTTCGGCCAAGCTGCTAGCTTTGCTGAATGGGCGATATTATCGCGACGACAAAAGCACCGTCAAGCGGGAGGGCAGAGGATTTCTGACATCAGCCAGGGCAGGCGTTTCTCTCCCCGTAATGGGCGTTTCATGATACAATCCGCCAACTCCCGGCGTCCTGCCGGGACACGACACCCTCACTGGAGTTCTCAGATGAATTTCCGCAAAACCATGGTCAACCTGATCCCGGGACCCCTCGTCCGCATTTTCGCGGCGCCCTATGTGGCCGGCGACTCCCTCGAGAAGGCCCTGGCCACGGCCGACAAATTCCACGCCGAAAAAGGCCTCGACATCACCCTCGACATCCTCGGCGAGGCCGAGACGACGGAATCGAAGGTCAAGGCGGCGGTCGAGGTCTACTACCGGGCCTTGGCCGAGCTCAAGAATCGGCCCTTCTGCACCCTTTCCATCAAGCCGGGCCACTTCGGCTACTATGTCAGCCCCGAGTTCTGCAAGGCCAACATCGAGGGCTTTGCCAAGGCCTGCCAGGCCGCCGGCCGCGGGCTAACGGTCGACATGGAAGACACGGACATCACCGACTGGACCCTCCAGCTCTACCGCGAGCTCAAGCCCAAGTACCCGATCCTCGGCACCGTCCTCCAGTCGCGGCTCTTCCGCACCGAAAAGGACGTCGAGTCCCTCGCGGGCGTCGGCGCCCACATCCGCAACTGCATCGGCATCTACAACGTGCCCGGCACCCTGGCCATGACCAACAAACGCGAAATGAAGGAAAACCTCCTCAAGCTCACGCGCAAACTCGTGGCCGGCGGCCATTACGTCGCCGTGGCCACCCATGACGTCGAGTACATCAAGAAGGCCCGCGCCATCCTCGAGGAGCTCAAGGTTCCCAAGGATCGCTGCGAATTCCAGATGCTCCTCGGCGTCCCCCGCGACTCGATCCAAAAGGAACTCTCCGACGCGGGCTACACGGTGCGTGTCTACCTCCCCTTCGCGGAGGATTGGAAGGACTCCATCGCCTATCTCCGCCGCCGCCTGATCGAGAGCCCCTCGATGGCCTTCCTCGTCGTCAAGAACATCTTCAAGCGAAACTAGGGAAAGCGGGACGGAGCGCCCGCCACGGCGCCCCGTCCTGGCCCTCCACTCCCTCGCGAACCGCCGGCTGCCGCGAGGTCCCGGCCTTCCCCGCTCAAGATCGGCAAACCAGGTCGGGCGCCTCTCAGCGATTTCCCCTTGTCGCACTTGTTGATTCTCAATCAAAGAACTAAAGTTATTTTGACTTAACCGACGATCGCGTCCCCCTCCTTCGGTCCCGGCTGTCAAAGGGTAACAAAATGGCGCTGAGCAGGTCAAAACTCCGATCTCCGGCAAATATATCCCGATCCGCGTGGCTTCGATGCCCTTTCCCCCCTCACCCCGATACCTTCTCCGCCATAGTCCCTGCCATTGCCCCGACCCAGCCATCGGCGGGCAGGGGATAGGAGAAGCGCAGCTCGACTCGATCCTAATCCAGCCCCGCAGGCATGGAGAGCATATGGATGCCAAAAAGAGAGTCATCCTCCTGGTTGACGACCAGGAGGGCATCGTCAACGCGCTTAAGCGCGAGCTCCGGGATTGGGCGGCGGAACGCTCGCTCGAAACCTTGACCTCCCTTTCCGCGAAAGAGGGGCTCGAGATTTTGGAGAGCCGCGGCAATGATACGATCATCGTCGTGTCGGACCTCCATATGCCGGAGATGAAGGGGGCCGAGTTTCTCGAGAGGGTGAGGCTGGCCCATCCCGACATCGTGTCGATCCTCATGACCGGCAATTCGGACCTGGACGAAATCGCCAAGGCCGTAGGCGCGGGCATCTTCGGCTTCATTCCCAAGCCCTGGGAATCCGCCTTTCTCGTCGCGGAAGTCCAGAAGGCCTTCGAATTCGGCGATGCACGGAGGGAAATCGCCGCCTATCACAAGACCGTCGAAGACGAACTCAAGCTGGCCGGCGCCCTCCAAAAGGCCATTCTCAAACCGGGCCTTCCCGTTTCCGACGGCGTCCGCTTCGGCCTGAGCTATCAACCCGTCTCGAATCTCTACTGCGGCGGCGACTACTACGACGTGATCCTCCTCGCCCCGAAGCGCTATCTCCTCCTCCTCGGCGATGTCGAGGGACATGGCGTGAAAGCCGCCTTCGTCACCGGAATCCTCAAGGCGATCATCTATTCCGAATACGTGCGGGCTCTCGACGGAAGGGCATTTTCTCCCGGGGGCTTTCTCGGCTGGCTCAACGAAAGGCTGCATTTCGAATTCAAGAGCGTCCCGAGCCTGATCGTCACCTTTTTCGCCGGGGTCCTCGATCTGCCGACCCGTAGCTTCCGCTACGCGAACGCCGGCCAAAACCATCCTCTCGTTCTCCGGGAGGGAAAGGCCATCGAGCTGACAGCCTCCGGACAGGCCATCGGACTCTCGGATTCCGCATCATATGTCGAAGAGGTCGCCGGTCTCGAGCCCGGGGACCTTCTGCTTCTTTTCACCGACGGGCTCGTCGAGATCGACTGCTCCGGGGGCTGTGCCCCGGTCGAGATGAGGGCAATCGTCGAGCGTGTCGCCTACGGCGAGGACTACCACCGCAGGCTCCTCGAGGCGGCCCTCGCCGAGTCCGGCTCGCCCTCCTTCACCGACGATGTGACGATCCTGAGCGCGAGAATCCTTTGAACTGGAGCTCAAAATATGAAAAACGCAAAATACCTCGGGTCCGAACTGCTTTCTTTCGCCGCCGCGAAATTGCCGGATGAGCGGAATGGCACCAAGGCCCGCGCGGCGCCAAGCAGGCGCGCCGGCCGGACTCTGCCGACGCGCTACATCGATCTCTTCGAGCGCGCGCCTGTCGGCTATCTGACCGTCGATCGCCGTGGGAGAATCGGCCTCTTCAATCCCGGCGCGGCGCGACTCTTCGGGATGGATGGCGCGAGTATCGCGGGGAGGCTCTTGGGCAAGCTCGTCTCTGCCGAAAGTCGATCCAGAATCGCGACCTTCCTTGCCCAGCTCTTCGGCGAGCGCCGGCGGCTGATCTGCAAGATCGAGGTACCATCGAAGGAGGGGCAGCCAGAGACCGCGGAGCTCGTCGGCACGGTCTCGGAAGACGGAAACGAATGCTATATCGTCGCGACGAACATAAGCGCAAGAAGACGAAACACGAAGGAAATGAAGCGTTCCCAGGCCGAACTCAGGAAGCTCTCCGCCCGCCTCGTGGCGGTCCGCGAGGAGGAGCGCACGGCCCTCGCGCGCGAGCTTCACGACGGTCTCGGGCAGATGCTCACCGCCCTGACGCTCGACATCGCCTGGCTGCAGCGCCGTATCGAGCGTTTCGTCGATCCCGAAAAAAGGAAGGAGAGCCTCGCCAGGGCCAGAGAGCTCCGGAAGAATATCGATGAGGCCATAGCCATCGTGCGCAGAACCTCCAGCGAGCTTCGTCCCGCTTCGCTCGAACTCATGGGGCTCTGGCCGGCGCTCGAAGGCGAGGCCGCCCGCTTCGCCTCCCGCAGCGGCGTGAAATGCGTCGTCAGGCCCTTCGCCCAGGCGGCCAGGCTCCAGAACCCCGGCCTTTCCGTCGCCCTCTTCCGGATCGTGCAGGAAGCCCTTACGAACATCGCGAGGCATGCCAAGGCGAGCCTCGTCGAGATCGCCTGCGAGGAATCGGCGGCGGGCTGCAAACTGACCATCGTCGACGACGGCAGGGGCATCAGTGAGGTCGAAAGTTCGGATCCGAATTCCCTCGGGCTCATCGGCATGCGCGAGCGGGCCCGTTCCTTCGGAGGGGAATTCTCCATAGCAGGCGCCCCGGACTCGGGCAGCCGGGTCACGGTGCTGATTCCGGCAAAGGCGCTCCGGGGGACGCCGTGATCCCATGATCAAGATCATCGTCGCCGACGACCACGGCGTCGTCCGCCGGGGGCTGAAGGCGATAATCGAGGACGAACGCGACATGGTGGTCGTCGCCGAGGCTGCCAGCGGACGCGAAACCATCGACGCCGCCATGCGACAGGATTGGGACGTCATCATCATGGATATTTCGATGCCGGAAATGAACGGCTTCGAGGTCATCGACCAACTCCGGCGTCTCAGACCCCGGATCGGCGTCCTGGTCCTGAGCATGCACCCCGAAATGCAGTTCGCGATGCGCGCCATGGAGGCCGGGGCCATGGGATACCTCACCAAGGAATCCGCCCCCGAGGATCTCATCCGGGCCGTAAGGAATGTCGTGGCGGGTCGACGCTATGTCAGCGAAAGCCTGGCCGAATCCCTGGCGGCGGGCCTTGTCGACAAGGACTCCCGCCCCCTTCACGAGAGGCTCTCGGCCAGGGAGTTTCGGGTCATGTGCCTCCTGGCCAGCGGGAAGAGCACGAGCCAGATCGCCCAGGCCCTCTTCCTCTCCCCCAAAACCGTGGAAACCTACCGTCTGCGGCTGATGGCCAAGATGGGCATGCATGGCATCGCGGAGATAGCCCGTTACGCGCTCGAGCATCATCTGATCGATTAGGCTCCCCGCCCTCGTAATCGTTTCGCTTACAAAACAATCGGCAGAGCGCCGATACCGCCCCATGCCCAAATCCACAAGAGTCCAAAGTGCCGCGTTTAGGCCCGATGACATCTCGCCCCGAAGCGGCATAGAGGAGGCCCATGCGCAGGCTTTTGGAATATGCCCGTGACCTCTTCGACGCCGTCCCCGTCGGGATTGTCGCGTATGACGTGTCCGGCGAATGCGTTTCCGCCAACAGGGCCGCCGTCCGGATCCTGGGGCGCAGTTTCGAACAGATTCTTACGCAGAATTTCCGGAAGGACGAGGGCTGGGCCGCCTCCGGCCTCCTCGGCAGGGCCGAGGAGACCATATCGACCGGACAGGGCCGTCATGTGCGCGCCTATCTGCCGACAGCCGGCCGCAGGCGGAGTTCCCTCGACTGCAGGTTTGAAAGCTTCGTCTCGGGCGGGAGGCACTATCTCCTCTACCTTATCGATGACACCAGTATCGCCCGGTGCAGGCTCGGCTGCGAACTGGACGACGGGTATGACTGATCGGCTCCAGGGGGAGCCGGCCGGGCCCTCCGCATTCCTCGTCTTCACCCTCGACGAGCGGCGCTATGCACTGCCTCTCGAAGGCGTCCAGAAGTCCATCCGTGCGGTGGCGATCACTCCGCTTCCCGAGGCGCCTTCGGTCGTCCTCGGCATCATCGATCTCGGCGGAAGCGTTATCCCCGTCATCGATCTTCGTATGCGCTTCAAGCTCCCGCGGCGCGAACTCCGCCTTTCCGACCAATTCATACTAGCCGACACCGGAAAGCGAAACCTGGCCCTTCTCGTCGACGAGACAAAGGGCGTCATCGAGGTTTCGCCCGATCGCTACACGGCGTCCGGCGCGATCATCCCCGGACTCGGGCCGGTCGGCGGCGCCCTGTCGCTCGACGACGGAATGATCCTCATCCATGACCTCGAGCTGCTGCTCTCGCTCGAGGAGGAATCGACGATCGACCGCGCCATGCTCGCGGCCAAAGGCGACGAAGATGGATGCAGCGGATAATGCCGTCCTCGGCGAAGTCAGCGCCTTCATCGCCGAGCGGCTGGGCCTCGACTTTCCGAAGGAACGTTGGCCCGACCTGGCCCGCAAACTCCAGACCGCGGCCAGGGAACTCGGCTTCGAGCATGTGGAAGGCTATGCCAAATGGCTCGCGAGCCGCGAAGCTTCCTCGAGCGATATCCAGCGCCTCGCCGGCTATCTGACAATAGGGGAAACTTATTTCTTCCGCGATATCGCCAGCTTCGAGCTCCTCGAGCGGGTACTGCTGCCTGCCCTCATCGAAAAACGCGCGACCACGGACCGAAGACTTCGCCTTTGGAGCGCCGGCTGCTGCACGGGGGAGGAGGCCTATTCCCTCGCGATCAGCTGCGCGAGGAGCCTCCCCGACATCGACACATGGAAAATTTCGATTCTCGGCAGCGACGTCAACGCGAAATTCCTCGCCAAAGCCGAGAAGGCCAGCTATTCCCAATGGTCCTTTCGCTCATCCCCTGGCTGGCTAAAGGAAGGCTACTTTTCCTCCCTGCCGGGCTCTCGCTTCGTCGTCGACCCCGCGGTCCGGAAGCTGGTACATTTCGAATACCTCAATCTGGCCGAAGACATCTATCCTTCGCTGCACAATGGCAGCAATGCCATGGATGTCATATTTTGCCGCAACGTCCTCATGTATTTCGGCCTCGAACAGCGCAAGCGGGTGGTGGCGGCCCTGCATGACTGTCTCCTCGACGAAGGCTGCCTCATCGTCAACCCCGCGGAGGCCACGGCAAACCTCTTCCCTATGTTCGCCATGGAAAATATCGAGGGGGTCATTCTCTTCCGCAAGAGCCCTAAGGTCAGCCGCGCCGAGATCCCGTCGGAGCCCCCCCCGCCGAGCCCATCCATCGACGCGCCAGGGCCTGGGTCCGCGCAGCCTTCCGCAATACCGCCAGACCGCGCGCCGATAGCTCGCGCAAAGATAGTCCCCGCGACAATCGGCGGCGCGAGGCCACCCGCACAAAAGCCCGATGCTCGCGCCCCGCTCTCCCTCGATACGGCGCGGGCCCTGGCGGATCAAGGGCGGCTCGAGGAGGCTCTGGAGCTGTGCCTGGGGGTGATCGCGGCCGACCCGACGAACCAGGAGGCGCATTTCCTCCACGCCGCCATCGCGAGCGAACTTTCGCTCTTAGGCGACGCGATCGAGGCCCTGAGAAAGGTCCTCTACCTCGACCAGGACTTCATCCTGGCCCATCACGCCCTTGGCGGCCTCTACAAACGGCTCGGTAGGCACAATGAATCCAAGCGCCACTTCAGGACGGCTTTCGAGCTGCTCTCGCTCCGGAACAGGGACGAGATCCTGCCCGGTTCGGAAGGCATGAGCTGCGGCAGGCTCCTCGAGTCGATCGGCGGCCCGGGAGGGAGGAGCTAAATGGAATCGCGCCCAATTGACTGGGAATCCATCAAGAGTCGGCTCGCTGGCGCGGCAGCCCTGACTTCGGGAGAACGGAGCCCGGGAGCGGAGGAAATTCGCCGCATCCTCGAAAAGCGCGCGCGAGCGGCGGCGAAGCCGCCAGAGAAACCCGATGGAGACGAAAAGATCGAGTTCCTTGCCTTCTCCCTCGCCGGAGAACGGTACGCGGTCGAGACGCGCTTCGTCCGGGAGACCTGCCAGCTCAAGGATCTGACGCCCATTCCCTGCACGCCGCCATACCTCGCCGGCGCCATCAACCTGCGTGGACGGATTCTCGCCATAGTCGACCTCAGGGTCTTCTTCGAATTGCCGATCAAGGGCCTCACGGAGCTCAATAAAATCATAGTCCTCAAGGAGGGCGACAAGGAGTTCGGGCTCTTGGCGGACAGTATAGATGGGGTGGGCAGGGTGGCACGTTCCGACCTGCAGGAAGATCTGGCCGCCCTCGCAGGCATGCGCGAAAGCTTTCTCAAGGGGATCACGAAGGGAATGATGGCCCTCCTCGACGGAGGCCGCTTGCTCGCGGATTCGAGCCTCACGGTCGATGAACAGACGAGCAAATAGAGGAAAAAATCGGTGACTTTCAAAAAGGAGGCGGTATGGGGCATCTCAATTTGAGAGCGAAGATCTTGTCCGGAGGACTTCTGATGCTCCTGATTCCCTTTCTCGTCATAGGGATCGGGTCCATATACATATCCAGCAAAAGCATTTCCGAAATCGCGAAGAACGACTTGGCGATCATCGCCGAAAGTCTCGCGGACACCGTCGGAATCGGCATCTCCGAGCAGATCACGGCCACGCGGAATGTCGCCGGTTCCAATAGCGCCATCGCCGCATCAGAGAAACACTTCCGCGATGGGGGGAAGAACGACGGAATCGAAATAACCCAGGCCGAAAGCGAACTGATAAGAATCAAGAACAATGAAGGCGATCGCTGCTCGAGCGTGAATCTCATCGACACGGGCGGCGTCTTTTTCGCATCTTCCAACAGGAAGGCCAATGTCGGGATAAATATTTCCGACAGGGACTATTTCAAGGCGGCGATGAAGGGAGTACCCAATGTGGGAACCGTCGCCATATCGAAGGCCTCCGGAAGAATCGTCCTTTCGACGGCAAGCCCCGTATACGCTTCCAACGGGAAAGACATCACGGGGGTCGCCACCATAACCATGGAAATAGCCTACCTAACCGACTTGATCGATAAGGTAAAAATCGGGAAATCGGGCTATGTGGTAATCGCCGACAAGACGGGCCTTACCATAGCCCATCCCGATAAGGAAAGTATCCTCAAAGAGGACATCACCAAGGTCGCCGGAAAGGAAGCCCTCGCCCAAATGGTGACTCAGGGGAAATCCGGTATCGTCGAGTACCATCGCTCCGGCGTGGACAAGACGGCCTTTGTGGTCCATGAACCGATCACCGGCTGGAGCATCTTTGCCAGCATCGAGACCGATGAACTTCTGGCACCCGTAGCTTTGACCAGGAACATGGTTCTCGCCATCGGGCTATTCTCCATCGTCTTCGCCTTTGTTCTCCTTGTCTTCTTTTCCCGCAATCTAACCGTACCCATCGTCAAGCTCGTGGAGGCCGCGCAAAGAATCGCCCGCGGCGAGCTTGATTTTACGCCTTCCCTCGGGACCGGGGCCGACGAGGTCGCCTTGCTCTCGCAATCCTTCTCGCGAATGACCTCGTCCCTTCGAGACATGGCGGACATAGCCGAGCGGATCGCCTCCGGCGAACTGAACGTCGAAGTGAAGCCTCAGTCGGAAAGGGACCTCCTGGGCAACGCCCTGGCGCGCATGGTCGAGAATCTGCGTGGAGCGAACAAGGAGCTGCGGAGCGGCATCGATGTCCTCGCCGCCTCGTCCTCCGAGATTCTCGCCACCGTCTCGCAGGTCGCGGCCAGCGCCTCCGAAACCGCCACCGCGGTGAGCGAGACCTCCACCACCGCCGAGGAGGTCAAACAGACCGCCCATCTCGCGAATCAGAAGGCGCGCCTGGTGCAGGAAGGCGCTCAGCGCTCCGCCCTTGTATCCGAGACGGGACGAAGGGCGGTCATCGAGACCATCGAGGGCATGGACCGCATCCGCGAACAGATGGAATCGATTGCCGAAAGCGTCGTGCGGCTCTCCGAACAGGGCCAGGCCATCGGCGAGATAATCGCCACGGTGAACGACCTGGCCGAGCAATCCAACCTCCTCGCCGTCAACGCCGCCATCGAAGCCTCCCGAGCCGGCGAGTACGGCAGGGGCTTCACGGTTGTGGCCCAGGAGGTAAAGAGCCTGGCCGAGCAATCCCGCCAGGCCACCACCCAGGTGCGGACGATCCTGATGGAAGTGCAAAAGGCCACGAGCGCCGCGGTCTTGGCCACGGAACAGGGGAGCAAGGTCGTGGTCGCCGGCGCCGCCCAGGCGGCCAGCGCCGGCGAATCTATCCAGGCTCTCACGACGAGCGTGGGCGAGGCGTCCCAGGCCGCCATGCAGATCGCGGCCTCGAGCCAGCAGCAACTCGTCGGCATGGACCAGATAGCCTTGGCCATCGCCAATATCCAGGAGGCGACTACCCAGAACATGGCGGGGACCAGACAGCTCGAGGATTCCGCCCACGGCCTCAGCGAGCTTGGAACGAGGCTGAAGACCCTGATCGAAAGGCAGCAGATCTAAAATTGGGGAAGGACGGAGGACGGGATGGACAAGAGAAAGGAGGAGTTTCTAGCGCGCTTGCGCGAAACCTTCCGTTCGGAGGCCGGCGAACATCTCGAGGTCATCGCGACCGGCGCCCTGGCCATCGAGGGGAGCGGAGGCGCCGAGCGCGCCTCGATGATCGAGAAGGTCTTTCGCGAAGTCCATTCCCTCAAAGGCGCCGCGCGATCGGTCGGCTACAGGGATGTCGAGGCCCTCTGCCAGGAACTGGAAAGCGTCTTCGCCGCGATGAAGCGCGGAAATCTTAGTGCTTCGGAGGCTCTACTCGATGCCATCCGTCCCAGCCTCGGCGTGTTGAGAGCCATGTGTGAATTTCCGGATGCTCCCCCGTCGCAGACGAGCCTGGAGCGGGAAAAGGAGGCCCACGCCACCCTGGGACGCATACTCTCGGGCGAGATTCCCGATAGCTCCACGGCATCGCGCGACGTCCGTAATTCGGCTCCGATCAAAGACGAAAATCTGGCGCGGCCCGCGGCGGATGGCGTCCTTGCCCCGCCCCTCCAAGCGATGGACTCCGCGAATGCTCGAGACGAGACAGTGAGGATTTCGACCCAAAAACTCGGGGCGGTGCTCCTCGAGACCGAAGAGCTCGTGGGCGCCAAAATAGCCGCCCGAGGCCGCGCTGGGGAACTTCGCGCCCTCGCCCATGACATCGCCGAGTGGAACAAGAGGCCGGCCTTGAAAGCCGCCCGCCGCGGCCGCGGTCAGGCGAGGGAGCTCGCCTTCGCCGAGCTCCTCGAATCCGAAGTCCTGCATTCCAAGTCGCTCGAGTACTCTCTCCGGAATTTGGCCGCCGCGGCGAACCAGGACTCGCTCTTCCTGGGCTCCGTCGCCGACAGGCTCCTCGAAAACACCAAAGAGCTCCTCCTCCTGCCCTGTTCGCATCTGCTGGACGGCCTCCGCATGATATTGCACGATCTGTCGCGGGAATTGGGGAAGGAAGCCGAGCTCATCTCCCTCGGAGAGGATATCGAAATCGATCGGCGCGTCCTCGACGGACTCAAGGACCCCCTCGTCCACATGCTGCGCAATTGCCTCGATCACGGCATCGAAAAACCGGAGGATCGCGAAAAGACCGGCAAGCCGCGCCGGGGAACTATCACCGTCGCCGCCAGGGCGATGGAGGGGAAGCGGGTCGAGCTCACCGTGGCTGATGACGGCGCCGGCATCGATCGGACCAAGGTTGCCCATGCCGCGGAACGTATGGGGCTGATAGCGGAGAACGAAGTCGCCGGCCTCGCGGAGGTCGCCGCCTTCGGGCTCATTTTCGATTCCGGCCTCACGACGAGCCCCATCATCACCGACCTTTCGGGCAGGGGCCTCGGCCTGGCGATAGCCCGTGAGAAGATCGAGAAACTGGGCGGTACGATCTCGGTCGCCTCGACCCTGGGCGTCGGCACGAGCTTTCGCATACTCGTCCCCCTTTCCCTGGCCACCTTCCGCGGCGTGATCGTCGGCCTCGCGAATCGTTCCTTCGTGATCCCGACCGCCAATGTCGAGCGGGCGATCCGCGTCGACAACGCCGATATCAAGACGATCGAGAACCGCCCAACCATCGCCTCGGAGGGACGGGCCCTGTCCCTCGTACGCCTGCGGGACATTCTCGGACTCGAGATTCCCGAAAAGGAGGCCTCGCGGAGGCTTCGCCCCGCCCTTGTGCTGCGCTCGGGCGACCGCCATGCGGCCTTCCTCGTCGACGAGGTTTTGGGAGAGGAAGAAGTCATGGTGAAGAGCCTTGGCCCCCAACTCAAGCGCGTGCGCAATATCGCCGGCGCCGTCATCTCGAATGGCGGGACCATAATCCCCATCCTCGACGCGACCGACCTCGTGGAATCGGCAAGCTCGGCCGCCGCCAAGACGGGGCGCCCTGCCGAGCATTTCGACGCGATCGAGCGCCGTCCACGCATCCTTGTCGCCGAGGACTCGATCACCGCGCGCACCTTGGTAAAGACCATCCTCGAAGGCGCGGGCTACGATGTCGCCGCCTCGGTCGATGGGCTGGACGCCCTGACCAAGCTCAAGATGGAGGCCTTCGATCTCCTGGTCTCCGACGTGGACATGCCGCGGATGAACGGCTTCGAGCTGACGTCCAAGATACGCGCCGACAAGAAACTCGG
>DATKTD010000334.1:0-3156 GCA_035531315.1 Rectinemataceae bacterium | reverse complement strand
TCATGGATATCGAGCTACCCGGCTCGATGAACGGCATCGAGGCGGCCAAGCGGATACGCGCCGCCCACGGAACTCCCGTCATCTTCCTTACCGCCTACTCCGAGCCCTCCCTCATCGAGCAAGCCAAGTCGGCCGAGCCCTTCGGCTATATTCTCAAGCCCTTCAAGGAGCGAGAGCTCCTGACGACGATAGACATCGCCCTCTACAAAAGCATGATGGACCGCAAGCTCCGTCGCCAGGAACAGCTCTTCTCCGCCATCCTCCACTCGGTCAACGAGGGCATAGTCGCCACCGACACCGATTTTCACGTCAGCTTCATGAACCCCGTCGCCGAGGAACTCTGCGGCTGGAGCGAGGAGGCGGCGCGGGGAAGGGCGGCCGCCGAAATAGTACCCGTCATCGATCCGGAGAGCCGCCGCCCCCTCCTCCCCGACACGGCGCCCATCCTCAACGAGAGACCCCTCCTCTTCACCGAGGCCCACATCAGGAGCCAGAACGGGAGGATCGTCCTCGTCGACGGCTCGGTCACCCGGATCCGCGAGGAGGCCAACGCCTCCGAGGGCTTCGTCATCACGTTACGCGACATCACCGAGATGAAGCGCATGTCCGAGACGATCAGCTACCAGGCGAGCCACGACATCCTCACGGGCCTCGCCAACCGCGACGAGTTCAGCTTCAGGCTCAACGCCGTCCTCCAGGAGGTGCGCGGCTCCACCTCGACCCACGCCCTCCTCGTCCTGGACATCGACCGCTTCAAGGCCGTCAACGACACCCTCGGCGGTCTCGCGGGCGACGAACTGCTCAGACAATGCGCCGGCCACATCCAGGCCAACGTCTCGCGGCATGACGCCTCGGCGCGGATCGGCGGCGACGAATTCGCCATCATCCTCATGGACTGCGACATGGAAAATTCGCGCAGCGTCGCGCTTCGCCTCCAGGAGGCCGTGCAGACGCGCAAGTTCGTCTGGCAATCCGGGGTCTTCCCCGTGACCCTCTCGATAGGAATCGTGCCCATCACCAAGGAATCGGGGGACCTCCAGACCATCATCGCCGCGGCCAACGACGCCTGCAACATCTCGAAAGAGGAGGGCGGCAACAGGATCACCAACCTCTCCGTGCGCGACGCCGTCTTCCAGAAGCACCGTGGGGAAATGGACTGGATCTCGAAACTCAACCGGGCCGTCGAGGAAAACCGCTTCGTCCTCTACCAGCAGCTCATCGCCCCCATCGATTCTTCGCGCAACCTCGAGATCAAACACGAGCTCCTCCTCCGTCTGGTGAACGAGGACGGAAGCATCGCCTCGCCGGGCGAATTCATTCCCGCCGCGGAGCGCTATAGCCTCATGCCCCTCATCGACCGCTGGGTCGTCAGGAGCGCCTTCGAAGGCTACCGCGAACTGGTCCGGCGCAAGTCGCCTTTGGCGGGGCGGATTTTCTGTATAAACCTTTCGGGACCTTCGATCCTGGACGAGGGCCTGTCCGAGTACATACTCGACGAGACGAAGCGCCTCGGCCTGGACCGCTCGCGCTTCAATTTCGAGATCACGGAGACAGCGGCGATCCAGAACCTCGTCAGCGCGAGTCGATTCATGAGCAGGCTCAAGGACGAGGGCTTCACCTTTTCGCTCGACGATTTCGGCTCGGGCTTCTCCTCCTTCGGCTACCTCAAGAACCTGCCGGTCGACTATCTCAAGATCGACGGCTCCCTCGTCCAGGGCATCGAGGATTCCGATATCCAGTACACGATGGTGAAATCGATCAACATGGTCGGGCAGGTCATGGGGATCAGGACGATAGCCGAGTTCGTCAAGAATGAGGCCATCCTCGGCAAGCTCGTAGAGATCGGCGTCGACTACGCCCAGGGCTATCAGCTGGCCAGGCCCGAACCGCTGTTGTAGAGGGGGCCGAGCCTCAGAAGGCGGGCAGGAGGATGCGATCCTCGGCCAGCACCTCGGCGATGGATGCCTCGAAACGGGGTATCTCGTCGAAGGTCTTGGCGGGGCTGAGTTCCCGAGGACGGGCTATCGCGAGGACCCGGGCCCTGCCGCGGCCGGCGAAGACCGCGTCGGCATTGTCGAGGGCGCACTCGCCCGAAGCCGGATCGTTGCCCGGGATCGCATAACCCCTACCTTCCACCCAATACGAATCGCGAAGATCCTCGAGTACCTCGGCGAGGGCCTTGGCGCGATAGAGCCTGAGTCCGACATTGGCCAGGCCCTCCCGGCTCGGACCGCGTCCGGCCCCGGACTCGGCCCCCTGGAGCTTGGCATGGCCGAAGGATAGGGGCAGCCCCTCCCCGTCGAGGGCGATGGGATAGGCCGGTTCGGAGAGGAGGGCGGCCGGAAGGAGAAAATCCACGCCCTCCCCCGCCGCATCGAGGGCCGCGAGGGCCAGAAGCGAGGCTTCGACGGTGAAGCGCGAATTGGCGTCGCCTCCGAAATTCGCCACGACCCAATCCGCGTCCCGCCACAGGGCCCGGCTCTGCCAAGCGGCGTCGCCATGGCCCAGGGGCTTCCCGAAAGGAGCCTCCTGGACGGCGAAACGCCAGTCCTTTTCCTCCAAACCAAGGGGGCCCAGGACCTCCCGTCTGATCTCGGCCTCGTGGTCGCGGATGACGATGACGTGATCGCCTAGGCCGGAGACCGCGGCTATCGAATAGGCGGCGATGGGAATAGACGAGTCGCGATCGGCGGTGACGAAGTCGGCGACGGGGAAGAGACCCCTCGGCGCGGCTGGATCGAAGGACATCTGTGAAGGGCTCAAGCGTCCCTCGGCCCGGGCTGCCGCGAGGGAGGCCTGCCAGCGCGTCCCCGAGCCCGCGAGGAGGCTGAGGGATAGGCTGCGAGCAAAGGTACGAGCGGCCCAGGAGGCCTCGCCGCCGGCCTTCACGCCCGCCAACCGGGCAGACAGCTCGGGAACGAGGACCCGCGACCCGAGGGCCCTCCGCCAGTCCCGGCCGACGAGGGCGCCGAGCGCGGACGATGCGGTCCTCATGCGGCCTTCACGACCCGGTGCTTCCTCACGAAGCCGGAGGGGCGGTAGGTGAGCTTGGCCTGGCGGAGACCCTCGTCGCCGAGGTCCTGCTCGCGGTTGACGAGGCGATAGTCCTCGGGCAGCTCCTTCGCGAAGGACTGGTTGATGAACTGGTAGACGCCC
>DATKTD010000333.1:0-21502 GCA_035531315.1 Rectinemataceae bacterium | reverse complement strand
CGGTGATGTTCTTGTTGTCGTGGAGGAGATACTGCTCCCAAATCTCGATGGCCTTCTGATATTGGTTGAGGGCCTTGTAGCAGTCGGCGAGCCCGAAAAGAGCGTAGTTGTTGCCGGGATGATAGACGAGACATTTCTTGTAATGGTCGACGGCGTCGCGATAGGCTCCGCGCTTTCGCGCCGCGTCACCCAGTCCGACCAGGGCGTAGTTGTTCTCCCTGTCCTTCTCCAGGATTCGGGCGAAGCATTCCTCCGCCTCTTCTATCCTGTTTTCCTTCAGGAATTGGTAGCCCTTCTTCGAATATTCGGAAATTTCGGCAAGCTCGGGATCGCTTTCCCTCGGCGAGGCCGATTCGTGGAATTCCCCTTCTTGCCTGTCCTGGTCAGTCATTGATTACCTCTTCTTCGAGGAGTTTTCTGATGGCGGCGACAGCCTTTTCGATCAGGGCTTCCGATTTCGCTCCGTCCCGCGCGAGCCAATACATCTTGAGCGCGTCCACGGGGCGACTCGCCGAAAGGTACCGGTCTCCGACGCGGATCAGACCATCGGAATAGCCCGTTGTCTGGAAGATCCGTCTCGCCGTCTCGGTGTCGCCGCCGTTGAAAAGCTCGTTGCCCCTTCGATTGAGCCTTGCCCGGTCGTCACTGGGGAGGCTCTTTCGGGGAAGGTCAGCCGACTTGATCAATCCAACGTTGGCGAATCGATCGAAAATCCTCTTTTCCATTTATTGGCCGTAATCGTAAATATAAAGTGAGAATCCGGATTATTCAATCGGCAATTATTCGAGGGAAGGCGCTTGGGAGGGCTTTGGGGCCGAGGATCGGTAGAATTTTACGATGGAACGACCATATTCCCGCTCATCGACAAGGGCGAGCCTGCCGGCGCCTTCCGGAAGCCTGTCCTCGCGGGGATGGTGGATGAGCACAAGGCCTTCGGGGGCGAGGGTCGCCGACGAGGCCAATTGCTCGAGGAGGCCCAGGCGAAAGGCGTAAGGGAAGGGCGGATCGAGGAAGACCACGGAAAAGGGCGTGGCGTTTCGCAGGATGAAGCGTTCGACGGGCATCGAATGGCATTCGATGCGCCTTTCGCAGATGGACACGTTCCGCAGCAGCACGGGGAATTTGGCCCTGTCCTTTTCCACGCAGACCACGGGCTGGGCCCCGCGGCTCGCAGCCTCGAGTCCTATGATTCCCGAGCCGGAGAAGAGGTCGAGAAAGGAGAGCCCCTCGAGGTCGCCGAGTATCGCGAAGACCGATTCGCGCATCCTATCCATCGCCGGTCTGATGTCCAGACGGCCTTCCGGAACCTCGATGCGTCGCCCCTTGAGGTTTCCACCGGTGATTCTCATTCGCCTCAGTCCTCGCCGCGACGCCTGAACTCGCGGTGCATGTCGCGGTCGAGGTCGCGCTCCCTGATGTCCGAGCGCTTGTCGTAGAGCTTCTTGCCCTTGCAGAGCCCGAGTTCGACTTTTATGAGCCCCTGCTTCAAATAGACGGCGAGGGGGATGAGGGTATAGCCCTTCTCCCTCACGCGGCGATCGATGCGTTTGACCTCCTGAGCGTGGAGGAGGAGCTTCTTCAGGCGCTCGGGATCGTGGTTGAAGATCGACGAAAAGGGATATTCGGCGATCGAGAAATTGCGGAGCCACACCGCGCCATCCTTCACTTCGCCGAAGGCGTCGGGAAAGGAAAGCCTGCCGTCCTTGATCGATTTGACTTCGGTGCCGAGGAGGACGATGCCGGCTTCGAAGCTCTCCTCGATAGTGTAGTCGTAATGGGCGCGCCTGTTGACGGCGATAGGCTTCACGCCTTCGGGAATCATCACGCATCCTCCGCGAAGCCGAAGTATAGCAGTGCGCGGCGAGGCGTGTATACACGCCTTCGCTTGTCATCGAGGCGCCTTCATGCTATTGTCCGCGAGCGGAACAACGAATGGCAAGCAGACGGCGAAAATCGTACACGGAAAAAGTAGAAGGACGCAGGAAATTCCTCGCGAGAGCCGGGCTGTTCTTTCTCGTCTTCCTGGGTTTCGAGCTGGTGTCGGGGCTCTTCCTGAAGACCTACGCCATCACCTCGACCTCGATGTCGCCGAACCTCCTCCCCGGGGATCGCCTCCTCGTCTCGCCCCTGCCCTTCGGTCCCCTCACGATCTTCGGCAAGATGCCTCCCTTCGTCAGGCCCGGAAGGGGCGATCTCGTCATCATCCGTCCTCCCTTCGTCTCGGACACTGGCGTCGTCGGCACCTTCGTCCAGTCCCTTGTGCGCTTTGTCACCTTCCAGCTCTATGCCCCGGCCGCAAAGGAGAGGGATCCGGCCATCAACGGACCCTTCGTGGCGCGGGTGATCGGGCTCCCGGGCGATCTCGTCTCGATGGACGATTTCGTTTTCAAGGTCAGGCCGGCCGATTCGACCGACGCCCTCACCGAGTTCGAATTTTCGGCCAAGCGCTACGACATACACAAACCCGTCCTCCCCGCCTCATGGCAGAGCGGCTATCCCCTGTCGGGCAGCATGAAGCCTTATGCGCTCGGCAAGGGCGAGTATTTTGTCGCCTCCGACGACCGGGGCTTGAGCGCCGACTCGAGGACCTGGGGACCCGTCGGAAGTTCCTCCTTCGAGGGCAAGGTCCTCCTCCTCTATTGGCCCTTCAAGCGTTTCGGAAGCCCTTGAGCGATCGAGGGTCCGACCGATTCGCGGAGGACGTGGAAGGCCCGACCTCCCTCTACGTGCATGTGCCCTTTTGTTCTTCCCGTTGCTCCTATTGCGATTTCCTCTCTTCGGTGCCGGCCCGTGGCGACGAACATGCTGTCGAGGCGGTCATCGCCGGGATCCTCGAGCGCGTCGAGGGCCTGGCGAGGCGTTTTGGCGTCGATGATTTCCATAGCCTGTATATCGGCGGAGGCACGCCTTCCGTCCTTCCCCGGCCGCTACTGAGAAGACTTCTCGAGGGACTCGGGCCTCGCGCCGGCCGCGCCGTCGAATGGACGGTAGAGGCCAATCCCGAGAGTCTCGACGAGGAGTTCCTCGACATCCTCGAGGGCGAGGGCGTCACGAGGCTGAGCCTCGGGATACAGAGTCTCGACGACAGCCTCCTCGGCGAACTCGGTCGCGGCGCCAAATCGGCTACGGCGCTCGCGGCCTTGACTCGGGCCGCCCGCCGGAGGCTTCGCGTTTCGGCAGACCTTATCGCCGGCATGGCTCGCCGCGACGGGCTTGCCGCCGAGGCTCGCGCCCTCGTCGAGACAGGGGTCGGACACATATCGATCTACGACCTCAGCCTCGAGGAGGGGACGGTCCTCGAGAAACGCTGGCGAAACGGCGACTTCGTCCTCCAGGACGAGGACGCCGTCGCCGAGGATCGCGGCGCCGCCGAGGAGGTCCTGGCGGCGAAGGGCTTTTCCCGCTATGAAGTTTCCAATTATGCCCTTCCTGGCATGGAGTCGGCCCATAACCTCGTGTACTGGCGCATGGGCTCCTGGCTCGGCGCGGGACCGGGAGCCTCGGGGACCCTGGCCCTCCGGCCCGCAGTCGCCGAGTCCTCCCATGACGCGGCGAGCTGGTCCTCGCGCGGCGCGGGGCCTTGGCCTGCGCGGCCTGGCATCGACGGTGCCTCGCTTAGGATCGAGGAGACGCGGTCCCTGTCTGTCTACGCGGCCGGTGGGGCCTCCGCGGTGGCTAAGGAAAGCCGGGTGGCGCCGGCCGATGCCGCCTTCGAAACGATGATGATGGGCTTCCGCACGGCCGAGGGTCTCGATACCGGGGCCTTCGAGAGGCGCTTCGGCGCGAAGGCGGAGGATCTGATCGGGCGGACTCTCGACTCCTGGGCCCCGAGGCTGCGGCGGCTGCCGGGCCGCCTGTCGCTCGACGCTCGGGGTCTGGACCTCCTGAACCGCTTCCTTTCCGACTGCCTCGAAGAGCTCGGCCCCCTCTTTCCGCGGCCCTAGGGTCGGGGCCAGCGCGTGCGCGTTCCGCGCCCGACCGCCTCTCCCCTTGCCCTAGACAAAAAAATCGTAATTGTTATCTATTTTTCCCGCCCATGCCGGATCGAAGACGGGATTGTAGCGTTTTTCGCTTCCGAGGGTGGAAGGCGGTCCGTGGCCCGGGAGGAGCACGGTCTCGTCGGGGAGGTCGATGAGGCTCTTTCTGATGCGGTCCGCGAGGAGCCGAGCGTTGTAAGTCGAAAGAGTCTTGCCCGGGAGGCCGGCGACGATGGCGTCGCCGGTGAAGAGTAGGCCGCCGATCGAGTAGATGACGGAGTCGGGGGAGTGTCCGGGGACCGAGAGGACTTCTATCTGGAAGCCGGCCGCGTCGAGTCGCTCGCCGTCCCTGACCACCCTTGTGGTGGCGCCGAGGATGCTGGAAGAGACGCCGAAGGGCATCGCGTCGTAGACGCGGAGCAGGGCCGCGAGTCCTCGGACATGATGGATGTGGGAATGGGTGAGGAGGACGGAGGAGACATAATAGCCGTTCTTTTCGACATGGTTGAGCATGCCCACCGTGAATTCGCCGGGATCGACGATCAGGGCCAGCCCCGTCTCGTCGTTGCCGAGGATGTAGGAATTCGAGAAACCGTAGAGGGAATAGTGCTGGTAGAGCTTGAAGTTCACTGCCATGCGTGGTCCAGGTCGCGGATGGCCTCCGCGGTGTTGGAGTAGCGATAGCTAACCCCGACTTCGGAAGCCGGAATGAGGTGGACGCGCTTGAGATCGCAGTCCTGGAAGGCCGTGGTCACGAGCTCCGTCTTTATAAATCGGGAGTCGTAGAGGTTGGAGTTGTTGAAGGTGCAGTCCTCGATCCTCGCGCCGGAGAAGTTGAGGTGGAGGAGTTCCGAATTTTCGAAACTCGAGTTGAGGATGCGGGCCGCCCCGAAGCTGGAGAACTGGGCCGATATGCCCGAGAAGTCGCAGGAGCCGATATCGGCCCCGTCGAACAGACAGATCTTGAAGTGGGCGCCGGTGAAAAGGACGGCCTGCAGTGAGGCGTTTGCGAAGGAGCAACAGATGAAGGACTTGCCGGCCAGATCGAGGCCGTCCAGGCGGATGCCGGCGAGATTCAGGTTTCTGATCTCGTCCGAGCCGCGGAGCCGTTCTATGCCGCCGGCGACGAGGGCGTCGGGATCGGCCGCATGATCGAGGCAGCGCTCGTCCTCGAAGAAGGCGCTTCGCCGGCAGCCCGGTTCGGCGCAGGCCCGGTAGGAATACATGCTGCTACCCTAGCCGATGGTATTGCCTTCGGCAAGCCCGACTCCCTATTATGTGCCCATGTGCGCTCTGTGCGGTTCTTCGATGCCGCGGGAAAAGCCGGGTTTCAACGAGACCTGCCCGGACTGCGGTCGCGATCTCCATGTCTGTCGCAATTGCCGTTTCTTCCGCAAAGGCGCGAGGTGGGACTGCGCCGAGACCATAGAGATGCCCATTCCGGACAAGGAAGCCCGCAACCTCTGTGACTGGTACGAGACCGATCCCGCCCGCCTGGTCGCAGGGCTGGGGGACGAAAAGGGTCGCGATTCGGCCGTCAAGGCCCGTTCCGATTTCGATAGGCTCTTCGGTGGCAGGTGAAAAAACGGGAGGGCCGGTCGTCGCGGTGATGGATTCGGGCGTCGGCGGTCTTCCCTACCTGGAGTCGGCGCGGGCCCTCTTGCCCCGGGCTTCCTTCGTCTACCTGGCCGATCGCGAGGGTTTCCCCTATGGCTCCAAGACGAGGGAAGAGGTCGAGGCCATCGTCCGCGATCGCGTCAGTCGCCTCGTATCCGTCTTCGATCCCGCGATCGTCGTCATCGCCTGCAACACAGCCTCCCAGGCCGCCCTCGCCGCCGTTCGCGCCGATCACCCGGGTCTTTCGGTCATCGGAACCGTGCCCGCCGTCAAGCCGGCCGCGGAACGCACGAAAAGCGGGATAATAGGCATCCTCGCGACCGAGGGAACCGTCGTCGATCCCTATCTCGACGAGCTCGAGAACCGTTTCGCGAGGGGGCGCCTGGTCGTCCGCCGACCCGCACAGGATCTGGTCGCCTTTGTGGAACACAGCCTCCTCGGAGCCTCGGCCGGGGAAATCCGCGAAATTCTCCTGCCCCACGTCGAATTCCTCGTTAATAAAGGCGTCGACGAGATCGTCCTCGCCTGCACGCACTTTCTCCACGTCGCCCGCGATATCGAAGCTCTGGCGGCCGAGCTGGCCGAAGGCCGGGTCGGAGGCCCTCCCGAGGTCGTCGATTCCCGCGAGGGCGTGGCTAGGCGCCTCCGCGAACTACTGCTCAGGCGCGGGGGCGGAACCGATGCCGATGCCGATTCTGAGGCTGAGGCTGAGGCTGAGGCTGAGGCTGCAATGCGGCGAAGCGCGAGTCCGGGCTCGGGCCCCCTCCCCATCGGAGGCCGCGAAGGGAGGGCCGTCGATCGCCTGTTCCTGACGGGCGATTCGCCCTTCGAGGCCGTCTACGAGGACTTCGCCCGGCGCTACGCCCTCGATGGTCCCTTCCCCCTCGGCGCGATCCGCCCATGAAGGGGCTCGTTCTTTCCGGCAGCAATAATCTTTTCCAGGTGGCCTGCGAGGACGGACTGCAGCGGCTCTGCGCCATAAAGGGCAAGCGGCTCAGGGACCTAACGGGTTCCTGGAATTCCCTTGCCGCCGGCGACCGCATCGAACTCGAGGTCGACGCCCTCGGCGCCGCCAAGGGCCTCGTCACGGCCCTCGTCCCGAGGCGCAACGTCTTCGGGCGCTTCAACGAGAAGGGTCAGTCTGCCCAGGCCATCGCCGCCAACGTCGACCTCGTCGTCTGCGTGAGCTCGCCCCGCTTCCCGCCCTTCCGGCCCCGCTTTATCGACAGGGTCGCCGTCCTCGCCGAGGCCGCCCACGTCCCCCTCCTCATCGTCCTCAACAAGTCCGATCTCGGCTTCGACGAGGACATCGAGGATCGCCTCGCCGAGTACCAGGATCTGGGCTACGAGGTCCACGTGGCCTCGGCCGGAAGCGGGGAGGGCATCGGGGAGTTGCGCGATTTCATAGACGGCGACTGCTCGGTCTTCGTCGGCCAATCGGGGGTGGGCAAGTCGAGTCTCATCAACGCCCTCGAGCCGGGACTGCTTCTGCGCACCGGCGCGGTCTCGGAGAAATTCGACAGGGGCAAGCACACGACGACGATGGCCGTCCTCCTCCCCCTCGCCGACGGCAAGACCTGGATCGCCGACACACCCGGCATGAGGCGCCTGGCCCTTCGCGGCATCGAGCCGGGCGCCCTCATCGCCTATTTCCCCGAGATGACGGGGCTCGAGAGCTCCTGCGTCTTCGGCGCCTCATGCACGCATACCCACGAGGAGGGCTGCGCCGTCCTCGCCGCCCTCGAGGATGGACGCATTCATCCCGACCGCTTCGCGAGCTACGTGCGGATCAGGGAGGAACTCGTCACGACGGCCGAATACGCGAGGGCCGAGGGGCGGCGGACGCGGGAGAGGCGACCTGGCAATCGAAGACCGGAGGACTGGGACGATGAATGAACACTCGCTGAGGCTCCTCGACTTCCAGCGCATCCGCGAGGATCTGGCGGGATATTGCCTCTCGGAGGAGGGCAAAGCCTCCGTCCTCGCCTCCCTGCCCCTCGTCGAGGCTTCAACCGTCTCGGCCCTCAAGGCGGCGGCGATTTCCTTGCGGACGGCACTCTCGGGGGATAAGCCCCTTCCCGAACTCTCCTTTCCTCCCGTCGATTCAGGGGTAAGGTCGATCTCGAAGGAGGGCATGAGCCTCGAGATCGAGGATCTCTACGCCCTCGGCCTATGGGCCGACTCCTTCCGCCTCCTCGGCGCCTGGCTCTCCGCCTGGTTCTCCTCCTCGGCTCGCGCGCAGATCGCCGCGGTGGCCGGCACGGGCAGGAAGCCAACCGAAGGCAAGGGCGGGGATCCGCCAGAAGCTCCGGCCAAGGATGGGGACGAGCTCCTCGCCGCCGAGGTCGAGGGCCTGCCCGATCTTTCCGCGGTGACGAAGATCGCCTTCCGCATCATCAACAAGGACGGAAGTCTCCGGGACCTCCCCGAACTGCGCGAGGCCAGGGAGAGGATCGCGCGGGCCCATCGCGACATTTCCGCCATCGCCGATTCCTTTTTCCGCAACCCCGAGACGCGGAACCTCCTCCAGTCGGACGCGCCCACCCTCCGTGACGGTCGCACCGTCCTCGCCCTCAGGGCGAATTTCCGCGGACGCATAAAGGGCATCGTCCACGAGGTCTCGGCGACGGGCCAGACGGTCTTCGTCGAACCCGAGGAGCTCGTCTCCCGCAACAACGATCTCGTGCAGGAAGAGGCGCGCTATCGTCTCGAACTGTCGCGCATCCTCCGCGAGGCCTGCGCCGCCCTCCATCCGCATTTCGAGGCCTTCGCCGCGGCGCGGACGGCCATGGCCCGCGTCGACGGCATCCTGGCCCGGGCGCGGCAGGCCAAGGCCAGCGGCTGGATCTTCGCCCGCGACCTCGAGGAAGGCTTCAACCTGCGAACCGCGCGCCATCCCGCCCTCGGTCCGCGCGCGGTGCCCATCGACGTTGAGCTCCCACCCGGCACCCGCGTCCTCCTCGTCACGGGACCCAACACCGGCGGCAAGACCGTCACCCTCAAGACCATTGGCCTCCTCGCCCTCATGAACCAGTTCGGCCTCGCCCTACCGGCCTCCGCCGAGACCGCTTTCTCCGTCTTCGACTCGGTCTTCGCCGACATCGGCGACGAGCAGTCGATAGACCAGTCCCTGTCGACCTTCTCGGGCCATATGAGAGTAATTGGATCCATTTGCGAAGGGGCCTCCCCCCGTAGCCTCGTCCTCCTCGACGAGCTGGGCTCGGGCACCGATCCCGAGGAGGGCTCGGCGGTGGCCATGGGCCTCCTTGACTTCTTCATTGACCGGGGCTCCCTCACCATCCTCACCACCCATCACAGCATTCTCAAGAACTATGGCTACACGAGGCCCGGATGCCTCAACGCGAGCATGGACTTCGACGCGACCTCCCTCCAACCGACCTATCGCGTTCTCATGGGCGTGCCCGGCGAGAGCCGCGCCCTCGATATAGCCGTCCAGCATGGCCTTCCCCTCGACATCGTCAGAGGAGCCAGGAAATACCTCGCCGAGGAAAGGGCCGATGTCTCCGAACTCATCCGGGGCCTTTCGGAAAGACATCGCAAGCTAGAGGACATGGAGTCGGAACGAAGGGAGAGGCTTCGGGAGGCGAAGGACGCCCAAAGGCGCGCGGACCTGAGCCGTCTCAAGGTCAGGCAGAGGGAGATCGAGCTGAGGGAGCAGGGGGTCGGGGAGCTCCGGAGGCTCCTTTCGGAAAGCCGGAAGACCCTCGAGAATCTCGTGCGCGACCTCCGGGAGGGCGGCATCACGCCCGAACGGACGAGGGAGGTCAAGGCCTTCCTGGCCGATTTCGCCCTGCGGGTGGGAGCGGCGGACAGCGGTCTTGAGGACTTCCGGAAGCTTAAAAACGAGTCCGTCCAAGGCTCCCTCGAGGACGGAGGAGACGCAGGGGGCGGCTCCGAGACGGGCGGTCTGGGGTCGGGCGGTCTAGGGGCTAGCCCGAAGCTCGGCCCGGGGGTCAGGGTCCTCGCGGGAGCGTCCCGATCCAGCGGGGTCATAGTCCGCGCCGCGAAGAAGGGCCTATGGATAGTCGAGACCGAGAACATGCGTCTCAGCCTTCCGGAGAGCGAGCTCTGCGTCGTCGCGGGTCCCGCCGGCGCCGGGCAAGGCGCGGCTCGTCCAAGCGTCGCCGTCGAACTCGCGCCCCGCGAGGCGACGGGTCGTTCCACCGCGGTATTCGAACTCGACCTGCGTGGTTACCGTCTCACGGAGGCCCTCGAGGCGGTCGAAAAACAGATCGACGCCGCCAGCCTCCAGGGTCTGTCGCTTTTCAGCCTCCTCCACGGCACGGGCAACGGCGTCCTCGGCAAGGGCATCCACGAATTCCTGCGCGGCCAGCCGGCTGTGGCCGACTACCACTTCGCGAGACCCGAGGAGGGCGGCTACGGAAAGACGGTCGTCAGGTTGAAGTAGGGCCCTCGCTTCGGCTCAGTCGCCGTCGACAGAAAGGCCGCCCTCGCCGGCTCAGGCGATATCGTCGCGCCTAATGCCTTCGCCAGCGGGGATGGAGCGGCTGGCCCGCCTTCCCATTGCCCAGTCCAGCTCGCCTGGCTCGAGGCCGGGCCTCAGCACCTTCTCCGTCCGGAGAAGAGCGGTGTTGTTTTCGTCGAGGAGCTCGCCCGGCCCGATGTCGCGGAGGGCGTGAAGGGAGCGGTTCGTCCGCCCGTAATTGGCCGCCTCGCTGGGGGCGAGGGCCTTGCGGCCCGTCCCCAGGGTGGCCTCGACGAGTTCCCTTCCGTAGTCGCGGGAGAGGGCGAAGACCGCGGCATCGGGGTCCCGTGCGGCCTCGTCGATGGTCCTCCTCATGCGGGCGAAGTCCGCCGGATCGAGGGCTATGGGATCGTCGAGACCGGAATCCTTTCGGGAGAGACAGATGTGCTTTTCCACGATGATTCCACCCGCGGCTATCGACAGGGCGGGCACCAGCACCGGGTCGAGGGAGTGGTCGGAGACGCCCGTCGCCACCCCGAATATCGTCGCATAACCTGCAATGAGTCTCAGATTGTAGTCCTCGGGGGGGGCGGGGTAGGCCGTCACGCAGTGGAGGAGGGCCCTCGGAGCATTCACCAGGATGCCGAGGGCGCGTTCGATGTCGCCGAGGGTGGAGACCCCGCTCGATATGATGGTCGGGAGGCCGAAGTCGGCGATGCGGCGGAGGAGGGGCAGGTGGTTGAGCTCGGGACTGGCGACCTTCATCGCGGCCGAACCGATCCTCGCGAGAAGCTCGGCGCTCCTCAGGCCGAAGGGCGTGCAAAGGAAGAGGAGGCCGGCCTCTTCCGTCAAGGCCTTGAGGCGGGCGTAAAAATCCTCCTCGCGCTCGAGGGCCCTGAAAACCTCGAAAAGGGGGGTATCCCCCCCCGGCAGCGGCACGAGACCGCTTGCCGGATGGATGATCTCCTCGGCGAAGACGCACTGGAATTTCGCGCAATCCGCCCCGGCTTCCGCCGCCGCCGCGACGAGCTCGGCGGCCTTCGTCTCGTCGCCACCGTGGCCCGTCCCGATTTCGGCGATGACGAGGGGCCTCGAGGGACCGAAAAGCCTGCCGCCGAATCCGAAATCCGCCATCACTCCTCCCACGCAATCGCTTGCCTCATGCGATGCAGTAGGCTATCATGATGGCTACACGCAATATAGGGGAAGGGGTGCCCATGAAACAGATCACCTGCGATGCCTGTGGTCACGAGATCGAGAAGCCCGTCGTCGACCGGAACTATTTCCACATCGAGGATTGGGATATCTGCGAGCCCTGCAAGGAATCCATCGAGTTCGAGGTCCGGCCGACGATAAGGGGCAAGGCTCCCTTCGACTACGACTGGTATCGCGATCTCATGGTCAAGGCGATTGTCCTGCGCAATTCGAAACTCAAGGGCGACGTCAAGCGCAGTCGCTGATTTTTCCGCCGTCGAGCAAGAGGGGCCGCCTGTGCGGTCCCTTCTTTTTTTCAGGGAAACCATGCGAAATAGCGCAGGATTTTGCATCAACCGCAAACAAACGTCGAAAGGTTGACAGCTTTTCGTTTTTCATGCTATTGCTTCGCTACTCGCAGAAATCGCGTACCGGTGTCTCCCTGTCCGGAAGAAGTCGTTCCGAGGGATATCGAGAGAAGCCGGGTACAAGGAGCAACCATGTCCGGCCACAGCAAATGGGCGACGATAAAGCACAAGAAGGGCGCGGCCGACGCGAAGCGCGGCCAGATGTTCACCAAGCTCATCAAGGAAATCTCCATCGCCGCGCGCATGGGCGGCGGAGACCCAGACTCGAACGCCCGTCTTCGCACGGCGGTCCTCAAGGCCCGCAGCTCGAACATGCCCAAGGACAACATCGATCGGGCCATCAAGAAGGGCACGGGCGAACTCGGCGGATCGAATTACGAAGAGCTCGTCTACGAAGCCTACGCTCCCGGCGGGGTCGCCATCCTCATCGAGGTGCTGACCGACAACAAGAACCGCGCGGCGGCGGAAGTCCGCAACATCCTCACGCGTAGCGGCGGTTCCCTCGCCACGGCGAACGCGGTCATGCGGCAGTTCTCGCGCAAGGGAGTCATCTCCATCGACGGCGAGAAGAGCAGCGAGGACAAGGTGATGGAAGTCGCCCTCGAGGCGGGAGCCGACGACATCGTCAACGAGGACGGCGAGATCGTCGTCTATTCCTCCCCCGAATCCTTCGAGGCCGTGCTCAACGCGATAAACGCCGCGGGCATCGAAACCGACGGCGCCGAAATCTCGATGATCCCCGATTCCTACACCGATCTCGACAAGGAAGCCGGCGGCAAGATCCAAAAACTCATCGACAAGCTCGAGGAATCGGACGACGTCCAGAACGTCTACCACAATGCCAACCTTCCCGAGGACGCCGACGAGTAATCCCGCGAAGGGGAGCCTTCCGTCTCCTCCGAATAAAAAGGCCGTCCGCCTGGCGCCCGTCGCCGGTAGGGCGGCTTTTCGCATCTTGGGCATCGATCCGGGCCTTGCCTCCCTTGGCTGGGGTCTCGTCGAGGTGGAGGGCGGGAGGCTGAGGCATCTGGCCCACGGCATCGTCGAGACGGGCAAGGACGAGGGGATGGACAAACGGCTTCTCTCCCTGGCGGCCGCCATCGACGGACTCGTCGCGGAGTGGAAGCCCAGCACCGTCGGCATGGAGAATCTCTTTTTCTGGAAGAACGTCAGCTCAGCCTTCCCCGTGGCGGAGGCCCGGGGGGCTATTCGGCTGACCCTCGCCCGTGCCGGCGTCGAGGTCGTCGACTTCAGCCCGACGATCATCAAGCAGGCCGTCGTGGGCAGCGCCCGAGCCGAAAAACGGCAGGTCCAGGAGATGGTCAAGCTTCTCCTCGGCCTCCCGGAGATCCCGAAGCCCGATCACGCGGCGGACGCCCTCGCGGCGGCGATCTGCCGCTACCACCACGCGAAGATGCCAAGCCCCCTTGGGAATCCTGAGGCCCCGTCGCCTCGCGATAAGGAACGACATGCCGATACGAGTCTACGAACTCAAGCTTCCCCTCGACCACGACGCCGAGGCCCTGCCTAAGGCTCTCGCGACCGCCCTCTCGTGCCGCCGGGACGAGATACTCGAATGGACGATCCGTCGCGAGGCCGTCGACGCGAGGCGGAAATCCGCCCTTCATTTCTCTTATACGGTCGATGTCAGCCTCCGGAACGAGGCCAGGGTCCTCGGCGGCAAAACAAGCGTCAAGCTCGCAGCGGTCCCGGACGATTCCTATAAGCCCGCCAAGCCGGGCAGCGAGAGACTCGAGGGAAGACCTGTCGTCGTCGGCACGGGGCCGGCGGGCCTCTTCGCCGGCCTCGCCCTCGCGAAGGCGGGCTACCGCCCCCTCCTCGTCGAGCGCGGCAAGTCGGTCGACGAGAGGACGGCCGACGTCGAGCGGTTCTGGCGCGAGGGCATCCTCGACCCCGAGTCCAACGCGCAGTTCGGCGAGGGAGGGGCGGGCACCTTTTCCGACGGAAAGCTCACAACACTGATAAATGACCCTCGCTGCTCCCAGGTCCTTCGCGAGTTCGTCGAGGCGGGCGCCCCTCCTTCCATCATCGCATCGGGCAGGCCCCACCTCGGCACCGACGCGCTCAGGGGCATAGTCAAGAGAATACGCGGCATCATCACGGGCCTCGGCGGAGAGTTCCGCTTCTCGACCCTCCTCTCTGGCCTCGGCACGAGCGAGGGCCGTCTCGCCTGGATCGAGGTAAGGGACGCAAATGGAGGCGCCGCGGAGCGTCTGCGAAGGGGGACCCTCGTCCTGGCGATCGGGCATTCGGCCGACGACAGCTTCGCCATGCTCAGGGACGCGGGCCTTGCCATGCTTCCCAAACCCTTCGCCGTCGGCCTCCGGATCGAGCATCCGCAGGTCCTCGTCGACAGCGCCCAGTACGGCTCCTTCGCCGGCCATCCGAGGCTCGGCGCGGCGGAATACAAGCTGGCCTGGCACGGCGAAGGCGGGCGCTCGGCCTTCACCTTCTGCATGTGTCCCGGCGGCCAGGTGGTCGCGGCGGCCTCGCGGGAGGGCTGTCTCGTCACCAATGGCATGAGCTACGCCTCACGGGACGGCCGGAACGCCAATTCCGCCCTCCTCGTCAACGTGACACCCGCCGACTTTCCCGGTTCCGACCTTCTTTCGGGCTTCGATTTCCAGCGACAGTGGGAAGGCCTCGCCTTCGCGATGGGCGGGGGTGACTATCGGGCTCCGGCCCAGCTTCTCGGCGACTACCGAAAGAACCGAGTTTCGACCGCCCTGGGTGGAGTCGAGGCGAGCTACCAGCCCGGCATCCGCTTCGCCAACCTCCGCGAGGCCCTCCCTCCCTATGTCGGCGAGACCATCGTGGCCGCCATTCCCGATTTCGGCCGCCGCATCCAGGGCTTCGACCGTGACGACGCCCTCCTCACCGGCGTCGAGACCCGGAGTTCGAGCCCCGTGCGGATTCCCCGGGGCGAAGACTTCCAGTCTTCGATAGGGGGTCTCTATCCCGTCGGCGAGGGCGCGGGCTACGCGGGGGGCATCATGTCGGCCGCGGTCGACGGTCTTCGCGTCGCCGAGGCCATAATCGGCCGCTTCGCCCCCCCGTCCTGAGAGGGGGCGGCCAAAGCGATCCTTCGGGACGGCCGTCTCGTCTTAGCCTTCCTGGTCACCGCTTCCAGGTCGACGAGGTCGCCGCCCAAGGCTATACTCCCGCCCATGTTCAACAGCATCCGCGGCATCCTCACCGAAAGACGGATCGATTCCATCTGCGTCGAGACGGGCGGCGTCGAGTGGGAACTCGCCGTGCCCTCCCGGGCCGTCGAGGACTTCGGTCCCCTCGGTTCGCCGACCAAGGCCTACACCTGGCTCCATCATTACGAGGACGGAATGCGGCTCTTCGCCTTCCCGAGCGTCGAAGAGCGGGCTCTCTTCCTCGAGCTCCTCAAGGTCGACGGCATTGGACCCAATAAGGCCATTCACGTCCTTTCAGGCATATCTCCCTCGGCTCTCGAGGCGGCCCTCGAGGGCGAGGATCTCGCGACCCTCCAGAAGGTCCCCGGCGTCGGGCCCAAGGTCGCGCAGAAGATGGTCCTCGCCTTGAAAGGCAAGCTCGTGCACGCCCCCGATGCTTCCCGGAGCCAGCGCGGAGGCGCATCTCCCTGGGCCGATGTCATCAAGGCCCTGGTCGACATGGGCTTCGACCGTCGCGAGGCCGAGGCCGTCGTCTCCGAAAAGGCGGGCCAGGCCTCGGCGGCCCAGGCCGCGAGGACGGGGTCGAAACCCGAGGCCGGAAGCGCCGCGGCCAAGGAGGTCGAGAAGGAAGTCTTCCGCCTCGCCCTTCTCGAACTTTCGACGGGGGCCTGAGCCATGGCCGCGCGAAAAGCGAAGGCGGGCCAGGAGCCGAAGATCGAAGAAGGAGGGATCGTCGAGGAAGGCCTCATGGACCCGGACTTCGAGGTGGAAAGGGACGAACGCGAGGCCTCGCTCAGGCCCAAACGCCTCGACGACTTCCTCGGCCAGGAAAGGCTCAAGGAAAACCTTGCCATCTTTATCAAGGCGGCCCGCGACAGGGAAGAGGCCATGGACCACCTCTTTCTCGTCGGCCCCCCGGGTCTGGGCAAGACGACCCTGGCCCAGGTCGTCGCCAACGAACTCGGCGTCGAGTGGAAGCCCACGAGCGCGCCGGCCCTCGACAAGCCCAAGGACCTCGCGGGGATCCTCACGACCCTCAAGGAAAACGCGGTGATCTTCATCGACGAGATACACCGTCTCAAGCCGGCGATCGAGGAGATGCTCTACATCGCGATGGAGGACTTCGAACTCGACTGGATCATCGGACAGGGGCCCTCGGCCCGCACCGTCCGTATCCCCTTGCCCCACTTCACCCTGATCGGAGCGACGACCAAGCCCGGCGCCGTATCCGCCCCGCTCTCGAGCCGCTTCGGCATATCCCTCCGCTTCGGCTACTACGAGGCGGCCGAGCTCGAAGCCATCGTGCGTCGATCCGCCGGCATTCTCGGCGTCTCGATCGACGAGGCCGCGGCCGTCCTCCTCGGCCGATCCTGCAGGGGAACGCCGAGGATAGCCAATCGCCTTCTCCGGCGGATGCGGGACTTCGCCCAGGTTGAGGCCCCCGGGGGCGGCCCCGCCGCGGGGCGCATAACGCGAGAAGTAGTCGTCGAGGGCCTCGCTCGCCTCGAGGTCGACTCCCTGGGCCTCGAGCGGATGGATCGCGAGATCCTCAGGGCCATAATCACGCGCTACGCAGGCGGTCCGGTCGGCGCCGAGACCCTGGCCATCTCGGTGGGGGAGGGCGTCGACGGACTCGAGGACTACTACGAACCCTACCTCATCCAGGCCGGCCTCCTCGCGAGGACGCCCCGCGGCCGCGTCGTGACGAGCGCCGCCTATTCCCACCTCGAAATGGAACGAAAAGATGAAGACGGACGATTTCAATTTTGAGCTGCCCGAAGAACTGATAGCCCAGCATCCCTCCGCGCGCAGGGGCGAATCGAGGCTCCTCGTCCTCGACCGCAGTGGCGGCGCCATCAATCATTCCATGGTCCGCGACATCGCCGACTTCGTCGAGCCCGGAACTCTTATGGTATGGAACGATTCGCGCGTCCGGAAGGCGCGCATCTACGGCAGGGCCCTGGACACGGATGCCCTTGTCGAGTTCCTCCTCCTCGCGAGGAAGGGCCCCGACCTATGGGAGGCTTCCTGCAGCAAGCTCCGCAGGCAGAAAGAGGGGAGGCGCTACGACTTCGGCGCGGGCGTCCTCGCGGAAATCGTCCCCGATCCCCAGGCCCTGCCGGGAGACAGGGGCCCTTCCCAGTCCACGACCCGCCATCTCCGCTTCTCTCCTCCCATCGACGAGGCCTGGCTCGAGGCCCACGGCCACATCCCCCTGCCGCCCTATATCAAGCGCGAGGATGCCCCGGACGACGCCGAGCGCTATCAGACGATTTTCGCAAGACAGGTCGGCTCTGCGGCAGCGCCGACCGCGGGGCTGCATTTCACCGAGGAAATTTTGGGGAGCCTCCGCGATCGCGGGATCGAGACGGCCACCCTCACCCTCCACGTCGGCCTCGGCACCTTCCTGCCGGTCCGCAGCGACGAGATCGACGACCACGTGATGCACGAGGAATGGTGGAGCCTATCGGCGCCGACCGCGGCGGCCATCAATCGGGCCAAGGCGGAGGGGCGGCCCGTTCTGGCCGTGGGTACGACGAGCGTCCGCACCCTCGAGTCGGCTTGGCACGCGGCCCATGCCCATGGCCCTGCGGGGCTTAGCCCCGGCGAGGGCCGGACCAGTATCTTCATCAAGCCCGGTTACGAATGGAAGGTCGTCGACCGCCTCTTCACGAATTTCCACACACCCAAGTCGACCCTGTTGATGCTTGTGTCGGCCTTCGCCGGCCGCGACAGCGTCCTCTCCGCCTATGCCGAGGCCGTCAGGCTGCGCTACAGGTTCTTCTCCTACGGCGATGCCATGCTGATCCGATAGAGGCTAGTACGTGGAGGCGTCCATGTTTTGGAAGGTCGTCCGCACCTGGTTCAGCCTGGTCAGCTCTTTTTGAATCGTCTTCCCGAAGTCGAGTTCTCCGTCGCCGATCTCGTAGGCCTCGTCCGCCATGAACTCCGCTCCCTCCACATCGACGAACTGCATGGCCATGGCCTTGGCCGCTAGGGCCTGGGCCTCGGGCCAGTAGGCGAGGGCGGCCTTGTAGGCGCTCTCCGCGATCTTGAGACTCTCGAGGTTCTGATCCTTCCAAGGCGCGTTGAAGAAATATGCGACGCGCTTGTCGTATTTCGAGCCGAGGGCGAGATGGGCCTCGATGAGTTTCAGGTCGAGGTGCATATCGAGGAGGTAGCGGTAGCGCTCCCACTGGGTCTTGTTCTCGATCTTGGCGAGGGCGTAGAGGGGATTGCAGAAAGGGGCTTCCTTGGCCCTTTCGAGCCAGGCGATGTTCTCGATGATATCGTCGGGATACTGGATGTAGTGCTCGTGCCAGAGCTTGTAATACTGCTCCTTGTAATACACGGTCCAGGCGGAGAGAGCCGCGATCGAGAGCAGCGCGAGGCCGAAAAGGAGGGGAAGGCGGATTCTGAGTCGCATCTTCCCCATTATCGGCCTTTGTCCTCGAGGAAAAGAGCCCTTCAACGGACGATGGTCGAAACCTTCGGTCCTTTCAGTGGTTACCTGCCTGAAAATGAAGCTGCATTCTGGCAACTATCGGCTCGAGCGCCGAGTCGACCACCTTCGACACCTCGTCGAGGGGGAGGGCCGCATCGATGCGGTGGATTCTCATCGAGCTGGCCTGAAAGGGGGCCATGGCCCTGGCATAGGCCTCGCGCACCTTTTCGAGGGCCTCGTGGGTTTCGTAGATGTCCCTCCCCGGCCGTTTCGCGACCCGGGACATGGCGGTGTCGACGTCGAGGTCGAAGAAGAGGAGGAGCTCGGGGAGTGGAAAGTCGGCGTTCAGCAGCATCGGAAGCTCCATGCCGCAGTCCATGCCCTGATAGGCCAGACTCGAGAAGAGATAGCGGTCGAAGACCACGAGTTCGCCACGCTCGAGACGCTCGATCGCTCCCCCCTGGCCAAAGAGATGCTCATGGCGATCGGCGGCGAAGAGCCGGGCTATGGTGCCGGGAAGGGCCGGCACCTCGCCGGACAGGACCCTTCGCACGAAGGCCCCGGTCGGCAGCTCCGTCGGCTCGAAGCTCGTCCAGGCCGGGATGCCTCTCCTCGCGAAAACCGCCTCGAGGCGCCTGAGTTGGGTCGTCGTTCCCGTACCGTCAATCCCTTCGAGGACGACAAAACCCTGAAGGACACTGCGTTCCTGATCTTTCATCGGCCGAGCCTATCCGGCGGAAGCCCCGGCAGACAAGCGGGTTTTGCCATCGTTCCTGACGGACCGGCCGATCATGTGGTATCGTGAAACACGTGCGCACGCTTCCGGAGAAAGGGCGAATCCTTCCCGCGACCCTCTTGGTCCTGGCCATTATTCTCGTCGTCCTCGGTTCCATCCTGGCCATACCGGTCAACAGGGGGCTCAGGCGCGGACTCGAAGCCGAGTTGCGGAGCGTGGAGACCTCCTTCGAGAAGAGGAGCGGGTTCACGCTTCGCTATGAGAGTCTCTCCCCCTCGATTCTCACCGGGCTTACGGCGAAGAATCTCGTCATCGGCACGGCCGACGGCAGGAGGGTCCTCTCGGCCCGCAGGGTGGCCCTCCGCTTCAATCCGGGAGCCCTCTTTTTCGGCGCGGGTTCCCCCTTCATCACTTCGCTCTCGATCGAAGGAGCCGACGCCAGCCTCGATGCCGCCGATATCGACAAAATCTCCGCCTTGCTTGGAGGTGGCGGCTCGGGAGGCGGGGGCTCCCTCCGACTTCCTCCGATCAGGTTCGAGGCCCAGGATTTGCGCCTTGCCTTGCCTGACATCGGAGACCTCGGGCTTGTTTTGGTCGCCCGTCACATCGACATCGATTCGCGGAAAAACATACCCTCCCTATCCATAGATGGAAGCCTCAAGGCAAGGGTGCCGGGCCTTGGCGATCTCGCCGCCGTTCTCGGCATCACGGGGGATTTCTCGAAAAATCTCGACGCGGCCCGGATCAGGGTCAAGGTTTCGGCTCGCACGGAGGATTTCGAGCTGAGGCGCCAGGACTTCGATCTTTCGCTCGAACAGGGAACCGTCGAGCTGCGGAAGGTCCGCAATTCCTCGCCGATGGACCTCTACGGTCGATATGACCTGGCCTCTCGCCTCCTCTCCGTCAATTTGAAGACCGACGCTCTCCGGCCCGATACTCTTTTCGCTCCAGCGGGAAGGCTCGTCTTCTTGGCGCCATGGTTTAGGGAACCCTGGAGCGCCTCCCTCGCCCTGTCCATGAGGGATCTCGATCCCTCGACCCTTCGCTATGCGGGAAGCCTCTCGGGGCGACTTCCCCCTTCCATAGCGGGAGGAGTCTGGAATGTCAGTCTCGACGCCGCGGGCGACACCGACAATCTCGTGGTCAAGGAAGCGAAGGCCAGGGGCCCTGAAGGCAGTTTCGATTTTTCGGGAAGGGCCCAACTTTCCCAACGCCTCATCGAGGGCAGTCTGGACACGGACGCCCGCTTCCTCAAAGGCAGGCTTCCGGTCAAGGCGAAGCTGAGCCTCTCTGGTTCGACGGGTAAATATCGGATCGAGGGTCGCGAAATCGAGCTTGGCGGCGTCGCTTTCGGATCCTGCGCCATGGATCTGGGTTTCGATTCGCGGAGCGGCACGATAAGCTATCGCCTGGTTACGAAGGATGGCGGGGCGTCAAGCGTGGCCCCTCCCAATGCCGGCCTCGCCTTTCCCCTGCAAGGCCTCGTCGCCGAGGGCAGTCTCGTCCCCGGAAAGCGACCGCTTCTCGAATGCGCCCTCTCCTTCGGCCTCATCGACGGAGCCACCCTCAGCCCCCTCCTCTCGGCCTTCCTCGACAAGGGTACGGCCTCCCTGCTCGCGTCGCTCTCCATGTCGGGCAGCGGGATCCTGCGCAGCGACCTTTCGCACTTTTCCTGGTCGACCAGCAATCTTTCGGTAGCCACGAGCCGCCTTCCCGCTTTCAAGGCCAGCCTCTCCGCCTCGGGTAGCGATCTCGACATAAGGTTGCGGAACTCTACCTTCACGTATCAGGACTATTCGGCTGCTCTCTCGGGCTCCCTCGCCTTCGAGGGACCGGAGATGCTGTCCTTCGACGCCTCCCTCCTTTATGCGGGGGTGACCTACGGCTTCAAGGGCAGCTGGGTTCGGGGCAGCCTCAACGCGGGCGGCGACTATGGGTTGGCCGTTTCGGCGCGTCTGATCGATGGCGTCATGGTCGGTTCCCTGGGTATCGGCTCCCTCCCTCTTCCCCTTCCCGGACTGCCCCTTGCGGTTTCGGCCAACGCGAGTTTTCGCTATGCCTCGCCGGATTCCTGGTCCATCGCCCTTTCGCAGGCCTCGGTGATCCCCTCGGCGCTCGGCGGCAGCGTTCCCGGCTTCTCCTGTTCGGGCCTCTTCCATCCCGACGGAGGCAGTATAACCACGGCGCGCCTCTTCGATCGGATTTCGTCCGTGGAGGGTGCGGGCTCCGTTTCGTGGAAATCGGGACCCTTGTCGCTGAGTCTCAAGCTCGGTTCGGAGCAGGGCGAGCACTACGATCTCACGGCAAGCCTCGGGGGCGGCAGCTTGTCGGCCGACCTCGCCTTCGGCTCCTCTCCCCTCATCCGTTTCGTCCAGGGAAACCTCTCCGGCGCCCTCGACGGGAGGCTCCACGCGGAAGGTCCCCTCGATTCTTTGGCCCTATCCTACGAGTTCAGTCTCAAGCAAGGGAAATTCGCACAAGGGCCCCTCGATCTTCACGTGGTCGGAAGCCTAGGAGCCGATGGCTTCGGGCTCAGCGACGGTCATATCCTCTG
>DATKTD010000332.1:0-8035 GCA_035531315.1 Rectinemataceae bacterium | reverse complement strand
CGGCGTAGCGCTGGTTCGCGGTCTCCTGAAATCTCCTATACAAATCCCCGAGTACACGGGCCAGGGACCCCCTGCCTTCCCGCTGCAGGTCTGACCAATCCATGGGCTATCCTTTCGGTAGGCTTGGCCACGGCGAAGGCCTTGATGGAACGAGCTTACAGAATCCGCATCGTCAGCAGGTCGGGCCGATTGCCGGCGCAGGCTGCCGCCCTGCTTGGGCTTCGGCCCGAGCTGCTCGATGAGAACGTCGAATCGAGGGCCGCCGATATGACGGAACCAGCCCAGGCGATCGAAGCCTCCGAGGGGGCGGCAGCGATCTTCCATTGCGCCAATCCGCGCTACGACCCGTGGCCCGAGCTCCTCCCGAATATGCAGAGGGCGCTGATCGACGCGGCGATCGCCCAAGGAGCCGTCCTCGCGGCGAGCGAGCCGCTCTATGTGTATGCGGCAGGCGCGGTCACCATCTCCGAGAATACGCCGATCGACCCGCCGACCAGAAAAGGCGCGGTACGGCTTGCCGTATTCAGGCTCCTCGAGGAGGCGACCGCCTCTCGAGGCCTTCGTTGGGTCACGGTTCGCGCCTCTGATTATTATGGTCCGGGTGCCGAGGGGCAAAGCGCCTTCGGCTCGGAGCGCTTCATCGGGCCCCTTCTCTCCGGACGTCGTATCAGCTTCCTCGGCAGCCCCGATCGCCTCCACAGCTTCACCTATCTCCGTGATTTCGGGAGGGCCCTCGCCCTCGCTTCGACGAAGCCCGAGGCCTGGGGGCGGACCTGGATCGCTCCGACCGCGCCGATCCTAAGCATTGGAGACTTCGCCTCCCTCTTCGTCGACCACATCGAAGCGGAGGCGAGGAAGCACGGGTTCACCCGGCCTCTGCGGCGGGACTTCGGCGTAGTGCCGCGATCGGCGCTGCGCCTTATCGGCCTCTTCGATCCGGTCGTAAGGGAGGTCGACGAGATGCTCTATCAATGGCGAAACGACTATCGCGTCGACGGCTCCGCCTTCACGAGGCGCTTCGGCATCGAGCCGACCGACGTCGAAAGCGGAATGGCCGAAACGGCCGCCGCACACTTCACGTTGAACCCGCGACGTCAATGAAGCCGGGGGGGAGGGACCCCGACTGCGCCGCGTCGGCGATATAGGCGACCCTGGGAGGAGGACTGTCCCGGGATAGGCGATCCATCGATGTCACGGAATGGGAATCGACGTAGGGCAGAGCGATCAGAGCCAGATGCTTGGCCTGTATTCTGGCCTTGATTCGCCGAGTCGACGGTTCTTGCGAAGCGTGCCTTGTCCGGGGCTACCTCGCTATCGAACCCCTCTCCCCTTCACTCATCCTCAGACGCCTTTGTCTTTAAGCTTGCCGGCCCTGCCACGGGCCGCCTTCCCGCGATATTGTGACCAGATTTATAAAGTCGAAACCATCGAATTATCCCTCTTCGCTGTATCAAAAGAAGCACTCGGGGGCCTTTCTGGAAGAGCAGTGTTCGTGGAGGAAGGCGCTGACCTCGAGAATCCTCTGGTCTTCGAATCGTTTCACCTGGGCAGGGCATATCTTGATGCAGGCGGCGCAGCGAATGCACTTGTCTCCGTCCACCTCGCCCGGATCATCGGGTCCGATAGCCTCCGTCGGGCATACGGCAACGCAGGACAGACAGGCGCTGCAGAGGGCGGCGTCGAAGGCGGGCTTCACGCCGTGGAGGGACCGCGACTCCTTATAAGGCTGCTTGCCCGGAACCGTCGTCGCGATGGGAATCCACTTCCCGTCGGCCCACTTGGCGAGGCTTTTCGCGCCGAAGCGCTTCGCCTCTTCCAAATCTTCGCGGTCGGGACGCCCCTCGGCTATGGGGAAGGTCTTCGTCGAGTACGAGTGCTCGCCGATGAAGGCGCCGGCCGACACCACGACGAAACCCTTCCGTACGCAGAGATCCTCGAGTTCGAGGAGGGCATCGTCGTAGGCTCTATTGCCGTATACAACGACGAGGATGGCCGGCCTTCCCTCGCCTCGCAGGTTTTCCAGTCGCTCGACGGCGGCCCTCGGCAGGCGGCCGGAATACACGGGGACGCCGATTACAGCGAGCTCACCCAAGATCGCCTCGGGGCCGGCGACTCGCCGCGTGAGATCGATCCTTTGGCGCCGCTCAGCTCCCAGGCCCTCGCACACGGCCTCGACCGTCTTCAGCGTCGTGCGCGTGGGCGAAAAGAAAATCAGACTCGCTGTGTCCATCGAAGGGCCTCCCTTTCGCCACGCTCGCATCGCTTGCGGCGCGCCGAATTCCCCATGATACGCTCATCCCCTGCATGCCGGCGAAGCATGATGCGTTAGTACTAGGGAAAGTCAAGGCGGCCCCGGGTTTCGGTAGAGTTCGGAGGGTGGCACTCACTGGCCTCCGGTCCTTTGGGTTTAGGCCGGGCAGCAAAGGCATGCACGTCGAAGAAATTCAGTATCTTGGATGCATGATTGCTGGCAAAACGAGTGAAATGGAGGCATGCCATGGATACTATCGCGATTATGAAGGCCGAGGCCGGGGAAGCGCGAGGGAAAATCGTTCCAGACGAAGTCATCGAGCCGTTCTGCACGAAGCCCTTCGCCGCCGAAAGCGCCCGCGATAATGATGTGGACGAGCCCTGCCAGGATGGGGGCGGATGAGGTCGCTGTGGTTCTGAAGGCTTTCGCGACGGGCAAACCGACTCTGAGCCCCCGGCGGATCGGTTTTCCCTGGTCGGCCCTCCTCGTCCTCCCCGGAGGCGGCTACCAGAGGGACTGGCGCGCCCTCCCTCCCCTCCATCGCATCGTCTTCGAGGAGGCGGCGTGGCTCGAGGCGAAGGGAAGGCTGTAGCATATGCCACAGAGCGGTGTCGCTCCGGCCCGCGTCTCAGCCCAGCGAATCGAGACAGTCGTGGAGGGCCAGGGTCGAATCGGAATCCATGCTCGTGAACCTGACGCCGATCAGGTATCTGTCGCCGACGGCCTCCGATCGGGCCGCGTAGCCCTCGCAGCGGACGAGGCCGAGGGGGGGCTCCTCCTCCGGAAAGCCGAACATCAGGAACATCGGCGAGAGGATGGGGACCGGAGAGTCGGACAGGATGCCGACCCCCTCCAAAGACAGATCGAAGATTTCCGCAGAGAGATACTCATCCGCGTCATCCCCGTCGACGCTGAGGCGAATCGCCTGATTCAGGCGGAAACGCGGACTCGCTCGCTGTTCCATGGAAGGGCCTCCAGTTTTCGCGGCGCCGGCTTCGAACGTTTATATCTAGATTCTAGCGCATCGCGTCTCGATCCGCGAAGGGGAGCGCCTCTTTCATCAACGCGGGGGGATCGCCGAGCCGGGAGCCCCGTCCACCATGGCCGGTTCAACTCGCCTTTCTCGCGATGAGGAGATGGGACACGGATTTGGAGGGGGTATACTCCCTGCACTCGTAGCGCTCTTCCACACCCCCCAGGCCTTCGAAGATGCGCTCGCCCTGCCCAAGGAGGATGGGCACCTGCACCAAATGCATTTCGTCCACCAGGCCCGCCTTCAGGTATTGGCGCACCGTGGCGGCCCCGCCGCCGATGCGGACGTCCTTGCCCCCGGCGGCGGCGAAGGCCTGCCCCAAGGCGGCTTCGATGCCTTCGGTGACGAAGGTGAAGCTGGTTCCGCCCTGCATCGCGAAGGGCTCGCGCCCGCGATGGCAGAGGACGAAGACGGGGTGGTGATAGGGAGGGTTCTCGCCCCACCAGCCCTTCCAGTTCGGGTCCCAAGGGCCGCGGTCCGGACCGAACATATTGCGGCCCATGATGGTGGCGCCGATATTATCGTCGGACCTCGTACAGAAATCGTTGTCGGTGCCTTCCTCGCCACCGCTCCGACCGAACATGGTGTTGAAATACCTGGTGGCAAATGCCCAGTCCATGAGCCGGATGCCGTTCTTGCCGAAGGGTTCCTCGAGACTTTGCGCCTGCGCCGCGCTATAGCCGTCCAAAGAAATGGCGAAGGCGCGGACCACGAGCTTCTGCATGGGTTCCCCCTTTGAATGAAAGGATGGCGGGAAGATACTGCCGGGCTCCCCGCCGGGGCACGGCCAATCGGTCCCGTCCTCGTTGCCGATGGGTTCCGCGCCCCCGTATCTTAGCGAGCATGTGGTTCGATTTTCCCAAACCCCCTCCCGCGCCAAGGCCGAACGCCGCCATTTTCGAGGCCCTCGGCGTGGCGGGAGTCCAGCGCCTCATACGCGCCTTCTATACCGAGATAGGCCGTTCGTCGATAGCCCATCTCTTTCCCCTGGATCCCGAGGAACTCATGAAAGCGGCCGACAACAATGCCCTCTTCTGGGTGACGATGCTGGGTGGCCCTCCCCTTTACGAGGAAAAACACGGCAAACCGATGATGCGCCAGCGCCACTTCCGCTTTCCCATCACCGGCGAGGCGCGGGCGACCTGGCTTGCCTGTTGGGAACCGGTCCTCGCCGAGGCACCGCAAAGCCTCGGCTTCCCCGCCGAGCACATCCAGGGCTTCCGGGCCTGGATCACGACCTTCTCGGCCTGGATCGTGAATACGAAGAGTGCCGGCGACGAAGAAGCCTAGGCTCGCCCCTCCCGCCACCGAGAAAAGCCTGCTAGGATCGGGGACAGGAGGAAACATGAGCAGGAAATCGGCAGTCACCTCGGGCGCCAGCGAGGATCGCCTCGAACGCCTCATCCGGGACCGCCTCGAGCCCGGCGCCGACAAGGAAAGGATCGACGCGCACATATGGGATCTCTTCGGCGAGGACTGGTCGGTGATGTTCACCGATCTCTCCGGCTTCTCCCGTCGCGTCGCGGAGTTCGGCATCATCCACTTCCTCCAGGTCATCTACGAATCCGAACGCCTTCTCGTACCCATCATCGAGGAGCACGACGGGATTCTCCTCAAGGTCGAGGGTGACTCATTCCTGGTCATCTTCCGCAACGCGCGCAAGGCCCTCCAATGCTCCCTCGCGATGCAAACGAGCCTGGCTTCGGCCAACGTGGGGCGCGCGCCGGAGGATCGCATACTCCTGTGCGTCGGCCTCGGCGCGGGCCGGGTTCTCCGCATCGGCGACACCGACGTCTACGGCGCCGAGGTCAACGCGGCGAGCAAACTCGGGGAGGATACGGCCAAGACCGGGGAGATCCTCGTCACCGATGCCTTCAAGACCCTCTGCGCCGAAACGGAGGGCGTGGAATGGGAAGCCCTGCCCGAGGCGCCTCCCGGGGCCTCGGGGGCCTGGAAGGCGCTGTACCGGCTGGCCTAGGCCGCCGAGTTCGGCCCTTTCGATTGGCTCGAGTGTCCGTGTCGTCATGAGATCCTGGTCGAGAAGATCTCGACCAGGATCGACGCTTCCCTGTCGGAGATGCCGAGGTTCACACTCTCGCCTTGAGGACGAGGAAGAGCTCCCGGGCAAGGAGGCGAAGACCTCGGCAACGAGGACCACTCCGCGGTCGAGGCTGGCGAGGGCCAAGCGGCACCACCCCGGGAGGTGGCGCGCCCGATGCCAGATGGCTGGGCGAGCCCCCGCCGCTCCGCTCAATTCCCTTCTTTCACGATATCGACTTTAAAGCCCTCGCTGTCGGCGAAGCCCTCGCGTCGCGGAATGCGGACGCTGAGAATGCCGCTCTTATAGGTGGCATGGGCCGCGGCCTGGTCATAGCTCTCGGCGCTCACCGGGTACTCGCGGCGGTCGATGTCCTTGAGTTGGAAGTGACGCGCCTCGTAGCGCCTCGTGGCCTCGTCTTCCGCGGGCAGGGGAGCCCGTGCCTTGAGGACCATTTGGTCCTCGACGAAGCTGATGGAGAGTTTGTCTTCCTCGTAGCCCGGAAGCATGAACTCGAAGACGAGGTCGCCGTTCTCGAGCTTGTAGGCGTTGGCCCTAGGATAAAGGAAATCCTTAAACTGTCCCAGGCCGAAACCACCCCTGGCCCGGGCGAATGCATCGTCCCAACTCGAGAAGCCGGCTTCTTCAGCCATGCCTCGCAGCTGTTCGCCGAAATCGTGGGCGGCGTCTTTGAAGCCGCTCCCGCACTGCTCAAAACCGAAATGTTGCGACATGGTTCTACCCCCGTCGCGCGGGCCGATCGAGTCCCGGCTTCGTTCAGCCCGGATGTGAGGCCCTCCCAAGGAGCGGCCCGATGGAGACGCCCGAGAATTCGCGACGTCTCCTTCGCGATGAAGGTACCCACGGGCGGCAGGGATCGGCAAGGCGATCCCTGCCCTCAGCGCTCCGCGAGCGAGACGCTCCTCCCCCTCCACCTTCGGCCGATGAGGGCGGCGACGAAGGCGGGGGGCAGGGCCCCGCCGAGGAATCCGAGAAGGCGATTGAGGAGGCCGGGGATGTAGAGGCCCCTGCCTGCCTCGGCGCGGTCGAGGCCGCCGGCCGCGGTGAAGCCGAGGTTGGTTGTGGTGAGGCTGCCGGCGAGGCCCTGGGCCTCGATGGCGCGGATCACGGCGGGATGCGAGGGAAGGCCGGCCGGGCAGAGGGCGGTGACGCTGATTCCGCTTCCCTTAAATTCGCTGTTGAGGGCCCGCGAAAAGTCGAGGAGGAAACGCTTCGAGGCCGCGTAGACGGCCTTGATCGGCATGGGATAAAAGGCCGCGAGGCTGGACACGTTAATGATGGCGAGACGGGAGGCGGGCGCCCTGAACTCGAGGGCCCGGCGCGTCATCGCGACCACCGATTCGACGTTGAGTCGCACGATCTCCTCGAGCTCCTCGGGACTGCGCTCCGCGAAGGGGCCCTCGTAGTCGATGCCGGCGACATTCACGAGGAGGCTGAGCCTCCTGCCGAGGCTTCGCAGCCGGTCCCAGAGGGCCGCGCGGTCTGCAGGCTCGGTGAGGTCGCAGGCCTGGCAATGGACGCCGACCCCGTGCATGCGCGACAGACCATCGGCGAGGCTGCGAAGACGCGCCGCGTCGAGGTCGGTGAGGAAGAGATCGTAGCCTCGCGCGGCGCACTCGGCGGCGAAGGCCTTGCCGAGTCCTCCGGCCGCCCCGGTGACGAGGGCAAGCCTTTTCATTTGGAGGCCTCCTCTGCGGCGCTTTCGCCGCAGAGTCTTTCCGAGAGCTCCCAGAGCCTGCGGCCCTCTTCCGCATCGAGGGCGCGGCGGCTCGGCGCGAGGGGGCGGGAGTCCTTCCAATAGGGAGCTTCGGGATCGGCGAGGGAGGCTTCGACGACGAGGTGCACGATGGTCCGCGCGGCCGCTTCGGCCGTGACGCCGGCCCTCCGCCGCCACTTCCACACGAGGGCGACGATGCCGCCGCCCTTTTCGCCGATCGCCGTGTCGACGAGGCCCGGGTCGACGGCATAGGCGCGAGGGGCTGCGGCGTCGAGCCTTCGCCTGTTGTGCTCGACGGTGAAGAGGAGGTTCGCGAGCTTCGACTGCTTGTAGGCTGAAAGCGGATTGTAGCTCCGCCTCATCATCGGGTCCTTCCAATGCAAGCGCGCGCCGCGATGCGAAGCCGAACTCGTGGTCACGATGCGCGCCCCTCCCGCGAGCCTGAGCTCGGCCTCGAGTTCGCGGGCGAGGAAGTATCCCGAAAGGTAGTTGACCGCGAACTGGGTCTCGTAGCCGTCCTCGGTGACCGTGAACCAGGCGGGGACGGTTTCGGCGTTGAGGACAAGGGCCTCGAGCCTCCCCTCGTTGCCCGAGCCGAGGAGCTGCCTGATCCTCTCCGCGAGGCCCAAGACCTCCCTCCGCGAACCGAGTTCGGCCGCGAGAAAGTCGACCCTGGCCCCGTGCACCGCTGCCCTGACAGCGGCCTCCGCGGCGGCGCAGCGCCCCGCGTCCCTCCCTGCGCCGATGACCCGCCAGCCCGCGCGCGCGAGGGCGATGGCGGTCGCGAAGCCGATGCCCGAGGTCGAACCAGTTATGACGACATGCTTCATCTCATCCCTACTTCGCGCCGCCCCATGGCGGCGGCGTCCCGTGGCAGCGCCCTCATTTTTCCCCGCCGAGGGGGCCGAGATCGACGCGGCCGCCGAGGCTCATGGCCTCGATGCTAAGGGGCTTGAAGATCGCGGGCCGCAAGCC
>DATKTD010000331.1:0-5589 GCA_035531315.1 Rectinemataceae bacterium | reverse complement strand
CCTTATGCGGCGCCAGGGCGATCGCGAGAATCGCGCCAGCGATTCTCGCACATCATGGATGATGAGGGCGCGCCGCATTCAGCATGGAATTCTCCCACTTCGAGCCGAAGCGAGCGTAGCGAGCGAAGGCCTAGCGGAGCGTTCTTCCGAAGAAGAACTGACGCAAGGGCGCGCGGCCTTGGGCGCCGCATCGAAGAATTCCCCGCCCCCTATCGCGAGGACTCGCCCCTATCAAGAGGCATTTGGGCCGAAGACCAGCGGCACGAGGTCTTCGGCCCGGCCGAGGATCTCCTCATCGAAATCGGAAAGAGAGCCCTCCGAAACGCCCGACTCCAGGTTTATGAAGACCGTCCTGGCCCCGGCCCGCTTCGCCAGGATCACGAAGCCACAGGCGGGATACACGTGCCGGAACCGCCGATGGTGACGAAGAGGTCGCAGGAGGCCAGGGTCTCAGTATCTGAGCTGCCAGCCGGCGAAGCCAGGGCCAAAGCGGGCCTCGAGATCGACCTTGCCGGCCTTGATGGCGGCCCGCGCGTCGCTCGCCGCGTTCCGCGAGGAGAAGAACCTGAGGGGCATGTCGACGAGCATGCCGGCCGCCATGATGCCGAAGGAGGGCAGGTACTCGAGGATGCTGTGCGAATCCCAGGCAGTATTGATAGAAGCGATCGGCGAAGCGAGGTAGTCGAGACGGTCGAAACGAAGGTCGGCGGGGAGGAGGAAGTAGGAGCCGACTAGGCTGCCGGCCACGACGGCCAGATGTGAGACGAGGTAGGCGGCGCCGGTCCCGACATCGCCCGTCGCGATCTGTCCGGCGCCGGGCATCATGAAGGACATGGCGGCCGCATGCTGGATGTAGGCGCGCTCGAGGCCGGCCATGCGGAGCTTCTTCCCCAACTCGGCGAGGGCGGGCCCGTCGAGGTCGCCGAGCTTCCGATCGCCGAGCTCGGCGGAGACGACCTCGAGGCCGAGGCCGAGGGGGTCAGCCGCGAATAGGCCTCCCATGCCCCCGAGGGGCGAGGGTCCTGCATGCATGGGCTGGGCAAAGGCGGCCGCGCCCGCGAGGAGGGCGGCCAGGATCAACAGACTTCGTCGCACGGAATACTCCTTTTAAGCGGCTACCCTTCCTCGCCCGATCGATGATCGCGTGCGGAGGGAGCCACTCGTCAGGAGAAACAATACTGAGGCTGTGGGCCCTCGTCGCGTCCGGCGACCTGATTTCGTCCCCCGCCACCACTTTTCGGCTGGGACCGGCAATCCGGCTGGGCCGCGCAGGGACCGCCAGGCCGGCCGGACGCGCAGGGCTAGGCCGAGCTTGGCGTAGCCACCGTCTTCATTGCGCGTTGTCGGCGCGCTCGACCTGGAGGATGGCCAGGCCGATGCCGAGGACGGCGGTGGCAACCACCACGAGCCAGCTCCCCGGCCCGACGATTGGCCCGACCTGGGCCGCCGCGTCGAAACCGGGGCCGGCCGCCTGGAGCACGATGGTCCAGGGACACCAGGGCGCCCAACCCGTGTGGGAGAAGAAGTTGGCTATGAACATAGTGGCGATGGCATAGCCCATGGGGCCAAGGTAGCCCCGGCTGGCCGTCGCGATCCATGCCGAGGGCAGGGATACCATGAAGGCGAGGAGGGAGAGGACGATGAGGCGGCCTGCCGCGAGGCGGAAGAGGGCCTTGGACCAGCCCGGGAGGCCGATGAGCATCCCGGCGAGCCAGGCTCCAACAATGGATAAGAGGACGAGGAGGGCGAACCAGATTGTGGCGACGATGACCTTCGCGACCACGAAGGCCCAGCGTCCCACGGGAAGGGCGAGGAGGTTCTTGGCCGTGCCCTCCACGTATTCGCGTCCGAAGACCCAGCCGAGGATGATCGACGAGAACATCATACCGAGGACGCCGCCCAGCATGACGACGACATGGAGGAATCCTACCCAGTTCTTGCCCTCGCCGCCGAAGGTGAAGCTCGCCTTGTCGCCGACCAGGCCGAAGCTCGCCGCGGCCCCGGGATTCATGACGATCCACATGAAAAAGGCGATGAAGGCGATGCCGACCGCCCAGGCGCCGAAGCTCACCACTACTATCGGGCTGCGCCTCAGTTTCCGGATTTCGCAGCCGATCACGTCGATGGCCCTCATTCTGTACCTCCCGTCAGGCGCATGAAAAAGTCCTCGAGGCATTCGCCCGCCACGAGGAGGCGGCTGAGGCCTATGCCGGCCCCGACCAGGACCCGGGCCACCGAGGCGGACTCGAGGCCCTCGTCGGAAAGGCGGAGGCCCAGTTCGCCCCGGCGCTCGATGAGGCGGCAGCCGAGTTCCCTCCGCAGTATCGTCTCGGCGCGAGGGACGTCGTCCACCTCGATCTCGACGGCGCGGAGGGCCTTTCTCCTGAGCTCCTCGGCGTCGAGTTCCTCGATCAAACGGCCCTCGTGGACGATGCCGATCCGATCGGCGAGCCTGTCGACCTCGGCGAGGTTGTGGCTGGACATGAAGATCGTTATGCCCTCCTCGCGGGAAAGCCGGAGGAGGAGTTGCCTGATCTCGACGATGCCGGCGGGATCGAGGCCGTTCACCGGCTCGTCGAGGATGAGGAGCTCCGGCCTATGCAGCATGGCCCGGGCTATCGAAAGACGCTGTTTATTGCCAAGCGAGAGGGTGCCGGCCCTCCTGTCGGCGTACTCGCCAAGGCCGAGGAGCTCGAGGGCCTCCTTGACGGCGGACCTCGGCGAAGACGTTAGCCTTCGCTGGATCTCGAGGTTTTCCCTCGCCGTGAGCTTGGGATAGGCCGTGGGCGTCTCCACGAAGAAGCCGACCTTGGAGAGGAGTCCGCGCCTGTCTTCGCGGAGGGAGGAACCGAGGATCCTCGCCTCTCCCGCCTCGGGCCTGACGAGACCGAGGAGGATCCGTATCGTCGTCGTCTTCCCCGCCCCGTTCCGGCCGAGGAAGCCATAGACCTCCCCTCTTTTGACGCGGAGATCGATGCCCCTCACCGCACGTACGGGGCCATAACTCTTGGTCAGACCCTGGGTTTCGATGGCGAGCCGGGTCCCCTCAAGCCGAAGATCGTTCACGACAGTCCTCCCTTCTCTTTCGAAGCCTCGGCCCCCTCCGGCCCTGCGCTCGCGGCCGTTCTGGGAGCGAGGCCTGCGGCGAGGGAAGAGGCGAGCAGTCGCAGCATCGGCTCGAAGCTCCCGGCGGGGAAGTCATCGCGGTGCAGGGCGAGGGCGAAGATGAGTGGAATGAGGGCGGGAAGCGCCTCCCGTCCCTCGGGGCCGATGAGGCCCGCCGCGCCCCATGAAGCAAAGGCCCGCTCGAGATCGTCCCGATCGGCGGCCTGGTGTTTCGCCAATCGCTCGGGTGGAAGTCTGAGGGCCAGGTCTTCGATGTCCCGTGGGCGAACACGTAGGAGACCGGGTTCGCGCTGGAAGAGGGCGAAGGCCTCGACGATGAAGGCCTCGAGGCGCCTTCGAGGATTCTCCCCGGATTCGGCAAGCTGGCTAAACAGGGTAGAGCGGAAGGCCTCTTCCCATGCCTCGAAGACCGAGAGAATGAAATCCTCCCGCGAGGGGAAAAAGCTGTAAAAACTTCCCTTGGATATCCCCGCCTCCCGCGTCACCTCGTCGATGACGAGGCGGCGCATGCCAAAGGCGACAATCTGCCGCTTACCCGCCTCGATGAGGCGGGCGCGGATCTGTGCTTGCTCAGCTTCAGAAAAGGCTCGCGGCATATGACCTCTATGACCATATTAGCAATTTCAGTCATAGCATAGCCACGATAGTGCCGGCCGTCAAGCCTCGCCGGCGGGAAGGAGGGCTCGAGCCTCCCCCGCCTCCCGAAGCCTCAGCCTACGGCGCCGAAGTTGGCGATGATCTGGCGCAATCTCTGCTCGAGGAGTTCATAGGAGAAGAAGCGCCGCCCCAGCTCGAAATTGAGCTCCGTCGCCTCGGCCCTGAGGGCCGGCTCGTCGAGGAGTCGGCGGACATGATGGAGGGTGTCCTCGGTGATGTAGGAGTCGATGAGGGCCGTCTTGAAGCCCAGGGGTTCGATATCACTCTCGAAAATGGAGTAACGATTGACCATGACGGGCTTCCGGTAAAATATCGCCTCGAGGAAGGCGTTGCCGAAGCCCTCGTAGGTCGAGGGATAGGTGACGAAGTCGGCGTTGGCGTAGCAGTCCCAAAGATCGTAGATCTTGCGGCCCTCGGCCCCGATCCCGCGCTCGTTGCCGAGGAAGGGCCCCCCCGCGATGAGATCGACCCCGAGGAGGCGGGCATATTCGGCGATGCGCTTGTAGTAGTCGCTGCCCTCGTCCCTTTCCTGGTGGCTGACCACGAGCTTGATCCGGCGATCGCTGAGCCGGCTGACGAGCTCGATCGCGTGCTCGATCCCCTTGCGGGCGATGATGCGCGTCGGTTGGAGAAAGAGGAGATCTCCCTCGGCCATGCCGAGGTCCGCCTTCAGTGTCCTGTTGAAATCGTCGATGCCCCGCGGCTCGGCCGAGAAATCGAAGACGTTGGGGATCACCACGCTCGACAGACCGCGGCGGCGGCCCAGCTGAGTTCGGGCCTCCGTATTGATGACCACATGGTTCATCGCGTGGACGCGGGGGGGAAAGGCCATGTCGATGTAATCGTCCACGCCGCTCATGATGAATCGCTGGCGCTCCCAGACGAAGTCGTGGTGGTGGCCGAGGGCGGGCATTCCCGTCTCGGCGAGGACCTCGGTGATGGCGAGCCCGAGAGCTATGTGCATGGGGATGGAAAGGGCGTTCTCTACGACGAGGAGGTCGATGCGAAAGCTATCGATGAAGGCATAGAGGCTTTTTTTGAGAAGCTGCCTGAGTCTGTGGATCTCCCCGGAAATCCATTCATCGCGCATCGTGACCCCGAAGCAGCGCGCCTGGAGGGCGGCCACGTCGGGATGGCCGAAATAGGCTTCCTCCACGACCATGCTCCGCTCCGCCGGACGGTCGGATAATCCACAGTAGTAGAAGCACTCGAAGCCCATGCGGCCGAGCACCGTCACCCATTTGTCGGTTTCGAGGGATACCCCGTCGAAGCCCTTGAAACGGGTGGAGACGAAGCCGATCCGCCTTATCTCCCGCTTTCTATCCAGATACATTTCCTACTCTCCTTCCATACGACCGTCGAGCCATGCCGTCCCCAGCGGCGGGAGCCAAAGGCTTCCCGCCTCGATCTCCCGCAGCGGGCCGAGACCGGCGGGATCGAAGGGCCGGCCGATAGGCCGGCCAATAGGCCGAAAACCCTTTGGAATCGCACAACGCGCCTCGTTTCCGGATACGTTGACCGCCGCGAGGGTCGCGTCCCCGCCCGCGCCACGGAGGAGGGCGAAGATCGGCCCTCCGGTGACCGGGGGGCGCGGGGACGCGGAGCCGACTGGGGAGGCGGGCAGCAACAGCCCCGAACCATCCGGAGCGAGGACGCGCTGGGCGGCTGCAGGCGAGAAGGCGGAGCGAGCCGCCCGCGAGGAGAGCAGCTCCTTCATGCCGCGAAAGACCCGGGCCCGCAGGCTTTCCGCCCGATCGAGCTCCCGCGCGAGGGCCTTGAAATCGGGACGCTCGCGATGGATGGAGC
>DATKTD010000330.1:0-6684 GCA_035531315.1 Rectinemataceae bacterium | reverse complement strand
CAGCAATGCACCGATGAGGAAGGCCTTTCGAAGGCCATGGACCAGGGCCCGGTGACCTTTTACGTCGGCGTCGACCCAACCGGTCCCTCGCTGCACATCGGCCACATGGTGCCCTTCTTCGCCCTGCGCCACATGCGCGAGGCGGGTCATGTCGGCATTGCCCTCCTCGGCGGCGGCACCGCGAGGATCGGCGATCCGAGCGGCAAGTCGGAGATGCGGAAGATGATTTCCTATGACGCCATCGACGCCAACGCGGAGCTTTTCCGGAAACAGCTCGACGGTTTCGTCGGTTTCGACGGCAAGACTTCCTTCGCCGCGAACAACAGGGACTGGCTCGCCGAACTCAATTACATCGACTTCCTCAGAGATATCGGAAGCCACTTCTCGGTCAACCGCATGCTCTCCTTCGAAGCCTACCGCCTGCGCATGGAGACCGGCCTGTCCTTCGTCGAGTTCAACTACCAGCTTCTTCAGAGTTATGACTTCCTCGAGCTCTGGAGGCGGCACGGCTGCCGGCTCCAGATAGGCGGGGACGACCAGTGGGGCAACATCGTGGCCGGCATCGAGCTGATCCGACGCGTCGAAGGCGCGGAGTGCTTCGGCCTCACCTTCCCCCTGATAATGACCTCGGACGGCAAGAAGATGGGCAAGACGGAGAAGGGGGCGCTCTTCCTCGATCCCGCGATGACGAGCCCATGGGATTTCTTCCAGTATTGGCGCAATGTCACCGACGCCGACGTGGAGCGCTTTCTCCTCCTCTTCACCTTCCTGCCTTCCGAAGAGTGCAGGGCCATCGCGCGGGGCGACATCAACGAGGCCAAGGCGCGTCTCGCCTGGGAGGTCACGGCCATCATCCATGGGAAGGCCGCTGCCGACGAGGCCCGGGAGGCGGCGAAGGCGGCCTTCGGCGGAGCCGGTGACCTCAGCAAGATACCCTCCCGCGTCATGGGCCGAGGCGAGCTCGCCTCCGGCATCGGTGTCCTCGATCTCTTCGTCTTCTCCGGCCTCGTACCCTCGAAGAGCGAGGCTCGCCGCCTCGTTCAACAGGGAGGAGCGATGGTCAACGAAAGGAAGGTCGAGGACGAGAAGGCCACGATCGACCCATCCTGGGAGAGCGAGGGAGCCCTCCTGCTCAGGGCGGGGAAAAAAAGGGTCTTCAGGATCGTGATCGAATAGACCGAAGCGAGACCTCAGGTCACCAGGCTCAAGGCGATGTCGAACATCAAGTCGAGCTTGGTCTGGCGCTCGCTCGCGTCCATCGATCGCCCCGTGACGTTGTTGTCCGAACAGGTGAACATCGCGAGGGCCCGCTTGCCGAGCCAGGCGGCGTTGCAGTAGAGGGCATAGCTCTCCATGTCCGTCGCGGCGCAACCCATTCTTGCCCAGCGTTTCCATCCTTCCACGGCTGACCGCGCGCTGTAGAGGGAGAAGACGTCGGAGGAGAAGACCGAGCCCACCCAGTGTCGGGCGCCGAGTTCGCGGGCTTTTCTGACGGCGGATTCGAGCAGGGAGAAGTCGGCCGCGGGACTGAAGTGACCCGGGAGGCCGTACTGGTCGGCGTAGGCCGAATCGCTGCTGGCCGTCATGGCGAAGGCGATGTCGCCCACGTCGAGGTCGGCCGTAAGCCCTCCGCAGGTGCCGATGCGAACGATGCGCTCTACCCCATAAAACGCGAACAATTCATACGAGTATATTCCCATCGATGGGGCGCCCATGCCCGAGCCCATGACCGAAACGGGGCGCCCCTTCCAGCTGCCCGTGTAGGCGAGCATGCCTCGCACGGAATTAACCTGGCGCAGGCCCTCGAGCCGCGTCTCGGCGAGGTGCCGGGCTCGGAGGGGGTCGCCGGGCATGAGGACGATGGGAGCAATGTCCCCGGGCTTGGCAGAGTTGTGCGGCGTTCCTTCCTGGGCGTAGGTTGCGGGTAGCTCGAACATCCTCTCCTCCATGTGGTCGTCAACTTCCGCCCTTCTCGAAGGGCTGGCCCGCCGCGGCGGGAGCGTAGTCCTTGCCCGAGAACACGACGAGGGTTACGAGGGTGATGACGTAGGGCAATATCGAAAAGAATTCGGGCGGCAGGAATCGGAGCACCGTGATGTTGACCATGTAGATGGCCAAGGCCACCGCGGAACCGAAGAGGAGGCTTGCCCCGCCGACGCCCTTCGGCGTCCATCTGCCGAAGGACACTGCCGCCAGGGCGATGAAGCCGGCGCCGTTGATCGTGTACATGGTGTATTGGATGGTTTCGGTGAGGACGAGGGAGGCTCCGGCGAGGCCGGCTAGCGCGCCCGAGATGAGGACGGCGATCCAGCGAGTTCTCTTCACGTCGATGCCGGCCGAGGCGGCCGCCTGGGGGTGCTCGCCGCAGGCGCGGAGACGGAAGCCCCAGGGTCTACGATAGAGGAGATACCAGACGATCAGGAGGACGGCGATGGCTATGTAGGCCGTGGGATAGACGCCGCCCGGCCCAGGCATCATGCCGAGCTCGAAGGGCTCGGTCCTTTCCTGGTGGAAGATGATCTCGCAGAGGAAGACCGTGCCGCCCGTCGCGAGGAGGTTGATGCCCGTGCCGGAGATCACCTGGTCGGCATTGAGCGAAACCGAGGCGAGGGCGTGGATCGAGGAGATGACAAGGCCGGCCGCCATCGCCACCGCGAGGGCGATCCACACCGACATGTCGGTCGACTTCTCGAGGAGGACATGGACGGTCGCGGCGCTGAAGGCGCCAATGCCCATGAGCCCCTCGAGGGCGATATTGACGACGCCGGAACGCTCGCTTACGAGGCCTCCCAGGGCCGCGATGAGGATCGGCGCAACCATCATGAGAATTGAGGGAACCATGTCGAGAAGGCTATGCATCATCGCCCCCCGTTGAGGCCTGGCCTCGGGCCGCGGCGACCTTGGCCCGCCATTCGACGAGGAGGCGGAAGCCGGCGCGGAGGGAGACGAAGACGACGACGAGCCCCGAGATGATCCACGTAATCTCCTTGGGAATTTGGCGGCTCTGCATCAGCGGTTGGGCCGAGGCCAGCATGCCGAAAAGGAGGCCGGAGACGAGGGTGCCCCCGGCCCGCGAGTTGCCGACGAGGGCGACGGCGATGCCGTTGAAGCCGTAGTTGTCGTAGCCTCCGAGAACCCGCCCATAGGAGAAGGATCCGAGGGCCACGATGGCCCCCGCTATGCCCGCGAAGGCGCCGGCTATCGCCATGGAGGTGGTGAAGGACCTCGTGACGCTGATGCCGGCGTACAAGGCGGCGTTGCGGTTGAGGCCAGTCGCCCGGAGTTCGAAGCCGAGCTTGGTCCTTTCGAGGACGAGCCAGTATATGAAGACACAGGCGAGAACGACGAAGATGCCGACGCTGAGCCGCGAATGGTTCGTCAGCTCGTCGAGAAAGCCCCTCGGTATGAGGGCGGTCTCCGGGAAGCTCGGGGTGCGATAAGTATTGGCGTCGGGGATGAGGCGGGTCAGATAGCGCGAGAGAAAGAAGGCGATGTAGTTGAGCATGATGGTCGCCACCACTTCCGAGACCGCGTACTTCGCGCGGAGCCATCCGACAAAGCCGCCCCAAAAGGCGGCCGCCAATCCGCCCGCGGCCACCGCGAGTATCCAGTGGAGTCCGACAAGGGGAGGGAAAAAGAGGGCCACGAACTGGGCGGCGGTCAGGCCGACGATGTACTGGCCTTCGGCGCCGATATTGAAGAGCCCCGTCCTCGCGGCGAAGCCCATCGACATGCCGCTCAGGATCAGGGGCATGGAGGCGGTGAGCCACTCGCCGACATAACGCGAATTCCACACATGGCTCGTGGCGTTGTAGCCGGTTAGGGTCTGGAGGAGCGCGAGATACATGCCATCGGGATTGCGGCCGACGGCCATGATGATGAGGGTGCCGCAGGCGAAGCCGAGGAGGACCACGAAGACCGAAAGGGCTCCGTTCGAGCCGATGAAGGCGTCGAGAAGGGCCTTTCCCCCCCGAGGGCCCTTTGCGGTCGATACCTCGCTCATGAGGGCCTCTCCGCGGTCTCGCCCGCGGTCTGGGATCTTCCCGCCATCATCGCTCCAATGACGCGCTCATCGACGCCTCGCGCCTCGACGATACCCACGATCTCCCCCTTGGAAATGGCCGCGATCCGGTCGCAGAGCGCCAGAACCTCGTCGAGCTCGAAGGAGACGAGGAGGATTGCCCTGCCCTTATCCCTCTCGGCGACGATTCGGCGATGGATGTTCTCGATCGCGCCCACATCGAGACCCCTCGTCGGCTGGGCGACGACGAGGAGGCGGGGGGAAAGATCGATCTCACGCGCGATTATCGCCTTCTGCTGGTTTCCGCCCGACATGCTCTTGGCCTTGGTGGCCGGCCCCGATCCCGATCTGATGTCGTATTCGGCGATGAGGGCGCGGGCGCGCTCCGCCATCGCCTTGAAGTCGAGAAAAAAGCGGCTTCTGAGAATAGGCGGCCGGTCGAAGGTCCGGAGTGCCAGGTTCTCGTCGAGACGGAAGTCCAAGACGAGCCCGTGCCGGTGCCTGTCCTCGGGGACGTGGCCCATGCCCGCCCGAGCCCGCGAACGGATGGAGGCCCGCGTGATGTCGCGGCCGTCCATGAAAATGCTGCCCTTTTCCACGGGTCTGAGCCCGGTGATGGCCTCGATGAGCTCGGTCTGCCCATTGCCGTCGACGCCGGCGATGCCGAGGATTTCACCGGCGCGCACATCGAGCGAGAGCCTGCGGACACCGAGGTGTCCCCGTGAGGCTCGGACGTCGATGTCGCGGATGGAGAGCACCACGTCGCCGAAGCTGCCCTCCTTCTTCGCCACATTGAAGTCGACCGCCCTCCCCACCATCATCTCGGCGAGCCGCGATTCGTCGGTGGAGGCGACGTCGACCGTTTCGACGAGCCTACCCCGGCGGAGCACGGTGCAGCGCTCGGCCACGGCTTTTATTTCCCTCAGCTTGTGCGTGATGAGGATGACGGTCTTCCCCTCGTCCCTGAGGCGGACGAGGATGGTCATGAGTTCGTCCACTTCCTGCGGGGTGAGGACGGCCGTGGGTTCGTCGAAGATGAGGATGTCGGCGTTCCGGTACAGGATCTTGAGAATCTCGGCGCGCTGCTGCATGCCGACGCTGATCGATTCCACGCGCGCCCTGGGATCGACGGCGAGGCCATAGCGGTCGGAAAGTTCGGCGATGCGTCGGTCGGCCGCTCGGAAATCCACCTCGCCGAGGAAGTTGCGCGGTTCCTTGCCGAGGATGATGTTCTCGCTCACCGTGTAGGGCCGCACGAGCTTGAAATGTTGGTGCACCATGCCGATGCCGCGGGCCGTCGCGTCATTGGGATCGCGTATCCTCACTTCCTTGCCGTGGACGCGGATGCTTCCCGCGTCGGGGGAATAGAGGCCGAAGAGTACGGACATGAGGGTCGACTTGCCCGCCCCGTTCTCGCCGAGGATGGCGTGGATCTCGCGCTCCTTGACTCGGAGGGTCACGTTGTCGTTGGCGACGATTCCCGGAAAAACCTTCCGTATGCCGATCATCTCGACCGCCCATTCCCGGGCCGGGACCGAAGCTGCGCTGGGAAATGAATCTGTCATCGCTGATTCGGGAAGGCGGGGAGTCGCCCATTGCGTCGCGCGCCGGTCGACTCCCCGATGGTTCCCCTATTTATCGCTCGCCTGGAGGTTGGCTGGAACCTTGCCGGCCGCCTTGGCCTCGGCATAGGTCGCGTAGACCTTGATCTTGCCGGCGATGATGTCGGCCCTGATTTTGTTGACCTGGTCGACGATGGACTTCTGGAGTTCGGGATTGGATGTCGCGAAACCCACGCCGTTGGCCTTGGTGTCGAGAACGAGGACCCGGGCCTTGAAGCTTCCGTCCTTGACCTCGTTGAGCGCGGTGAGGGAGGCGGTCTCGACGCGCTTGATCATCGAGGTCAGGACGGCCGACTTCGTACCGCTGTAGATTCCGTCCTCGTACTGGTCGCTGTCGACGCCGATGGCCCACACGTTCTTTCCCTGGGCGCGGTATTCCTTTGCCTGGGCTATGGTGCCATTGCCCGTACCGCCGGCGGCCGAGAAGATGGCATAGACGCCGGAATCGTACCAGTTCTTGGCCTGGGCCTTGGCGAGTTCGGGCTTGCCCCAGTCGTTGGCATAGTAGTCGAGGATCTTGGCCTTGGGCAGGACGGAGAGTATGCCCATGACATAGCCGACCTCGAACTTGGTGATGACGGGACCGGGGATGCCGCCGATAAAGCCGAACTTTGGATCCTTTATACCGTCGGCCTTGGCCTTGAGGGCGGCGGCGACGCCCACGAGATAGGAGCCCTCGTGCTCTGAAAAGGTGACTTGCATGACGTTGGGGGCGTTGACCCAGTCGACGTCGACGATCATGAATTTCTGCTTGGGATAGAGGGGAGCGACCTCGGTGAGGGCGTCGGCCCAGGTAAAGCCGGTGACGATGATGAGGTCGTAGCCCTCGTCGGCCGCCTGCTTGAGGTTGGGGACGTACATGTCCTGGGTCTGCGCGGTGACCACGTCATAAAGGGTCCCGCGCTTCGTTTGTTTGTCCCAGCTGTCGCCGTAGAAGGACAGGATGCCGCGCCAGGCGGCGGCGTTGAAGGACTTGTCGTCGATACCGGTCGCGTCGGTAAGAAGCCTGACGGTCGGGTCGGCCGCCCATGCCTGGGAAAA
>DATKTD010000329.1:0-9623 GCA_035531315.1 Rectinemataceae bacterium | reverse complement strand
GACATCATCAGTCGTCTGCGTTGTGGCTGTGCGGACGGCTGATCTAGAATACTAGCCGCCCGGTGACCAACGTGTTGACGTTGCCAAAGCACCGGATCGCCCCGGTCGCGCACACCAGGACTTATACTCCCCGTCTCCCCTTTCTTCATGGCTATTTCTTCTCCGCCTGGCTCTTCGCGTGGCGGAACACCGCGATCGCGCCGCCGAGTTGGGCCTTGAGGTATTCCAGATCCTCGCGGACGGCCCCGTGGAACCGGAGGTTCTTGCCCAATTTTACGACCATACGGGGATGGAGTTTCATCCGCTCGTCGTCCTGGAAGGCGAATAGCCACGCCTTGAACTCCTTCACGTCGACGCCCGCGGCCGCGAGCTCGGCCTTGATCGAGTCGACCAGGATGTCCTCATCGGTCTTGGAGTCGGCGTGCTCGGCCATCGCGGCGATGTCGTCCGGCTCGGCCTCAAGCTCGAATCCGTCCTTGGGGGCCTCGGACTTCTTCGGACGACCCGGTTTCTTGGCCTCCGCAGGGGCCGTGGCGGGCTTTTCCGCCTTGGGGGAGGCCTCCGGTGTGGGGGAAGCCTGTTTCGGGGCCTCTGGGGCCTTTTCCGGCGATTTTTCGGCCTCCGGCTTGGCTACCGTGTCCTCTGGGAGTCCGTTCGGGTAGTCCTCCATCTCCTCGGTGGTGATGATGCCCATGGATGCGCCGGGGTCGAATACTTTCTGGCCGCCGGAGATCGCCCGGTAGAGGAGCATGGTCTTGCGCCGCTTCTTCCAATTATCTTTATTCCAGAGCTCTTCGGCGATGGCGTCCTCTTTTGTGTACTCATGGACGTAGGTTTCCCATCCTGGCCGGGAGAACTCGACGCGGGCCCGCTCTTCGCTCCGTTCCAGGATCTTGATGCGACCACCTCGTTTCTGGAAGAGGGCCTGGAGGACGGTCGTGCTGATGCACATGCGGCCGTTGACGATGGAGATCGTCTGGAGGGCGACGGTCGGGGAGAGTCCGATCTCCTGACCGTGAAGAATGATGGCGACGGCCTGCGGCACCGCCGAGATGCCTTTAAAGAATGCCGAATTGATGAGGTCTGTCGCCAAGGTTCGAATGTTTAACGCATCCGGCAGATTTGCCGGGGCGAGGACGAGGGCGTCCGTTTTCTTTTGATCGGTCATATTGACCTCCTTTTACTAGCCATAATGGGTTTGTTGTAGATCCGGATTCCCGGAATGAGATTCTTGACCGACTCCTCGGTCTTGTCCTTTTGGGCGGCGATGGCGTTGTCGATCGCGTCCTTGTCCGGAGTCAAGAACCGACGCGGGACGAGATCGAACTCCTCGAGCTCCCACAGCCAATGGTCCCGGAACTGCGCGTCCTCGACCACGGGCGCGACCGGAGCCGGGCCCAGGTCCTCATGCGGGATCTCGGCGATGGCGGCGGCAGCCTCTTCGAATCCGCTTGCGGCCTCGACCTTCTTCTCGGCCTCCTCGACCTTCCGCTTGGCCTCCCATTCGGCCCGCTCGCGGTCTTCCTTAGCCTTCCGGAACTTCTCCCGCTCGGCGTAGATCCATGCCGATGCCATTTCGGACAGGCGGGCGATGATGGGCTTGACCCTCTTCGTGACCTCGCCTTCCCGATCACAGAGGATGGCATGGGCGGACTTGGCCTTCGCTTTTGGCTCGCGCCAATAGTCCTCCCACTCCTTGAGCTTGGCCTTGAGCCCGGCCACGACGGCTCCCGCGGCGTCAGCTGTTTCCTGGTCGACGACCCTGAGGCTTTCCGCTTGCCGGAGCAGGCCGGAGATGGTCGTCTTGATTTTGACCTCGACGGTCAGGGCGGTTTCGTTGTTCATTTAGACCACCTCCCAGAATTTGTTCTTGATCCGGAACTCGCGGTACATCGCACTCGCCATTCTGCCGTAGCCGTCCAGCAGAACGAGCCTGGGATTACCCTGATAGAGCAGGGCTACCTTCGCAAAGGCCTTGAGCGACGCCCGCATGTAACAGCGGGCCTGCTCAACCTTCTTTTCATCGGTAATTTCAATCATGTTTTTGTCCCTCCTTCGTGTCCTTATATCCAGACTGTCCTTGGCCCCTTACCACGGGGCCGCGTCCTCGGGCTTTCCGAACCCTTCGAAGCCGCCCGGGGGCCGCTTGATCTGCGTCACCTCGGGATCTTCGCCGCTCCCCTCCGGCCGCGTGTCCGGGGTCACGAGATGATACGGCGGGCTGTTCTCGTTCTTGGGCTTCTTGTTCCTGAATATCAGGAGCTTCGCGCCGTCCTTGAGCTCGAACCTGGGGGGCAGGTTGAGTTTTCCGTTGAAAAAACGACCCGCCGCCTGGCTCTCTTTCTCCCATAGGCCGCCGATGATTATGAGTTTATCTTTCGGCGCTCGATTGTCTTTTTCTGGCACAGCTCGATCTCCTCGCTCTTCTTCTTCTTGTTTCGGCCCATATTGTCAGCCCCTTTCCGGACGAAGGCTCCGATATGGTAATAGGTGAATCCTACCACAACGACAACCAGTAAGGAATAAAGAAAATACCGAAGCGCCGTCATCCCTCCTCCATATCTCGCTTGAGTTCTGCGGCCATGTCGTTCGCAAGCTCTTCCACGTCGAAGATCATGGGTTCGTTGCTCGGGTCCGTGGTGTCGAACCATTGATTGAGGACAAGCTTGCCTTCGGGCAGGGGCAAGGCTGACCGTCCGGCGAAGGTCTCGGCCATGTCGCTTTCGGTGTTTTGGCTGGCGATCATCCTGGCCTCGCCCTCGTCCTCGGCTCGAACCAGGGTCCGACCGCTGGCCGTGACCCAAGTCACTTCGAACCACTTTAGAATGATGGGGTTATCGGTCATGGCTTGCCTCGTATTTCTCGCACATGGCGAGGTGGCCTTCCTGTGCATCCTCGGCCGTGTTGTAGGGGGCGAAGTCGAGTTCTTGTCCGTCGATTGCAGGCATCCCACAGCGACAACCGTCGGCTTTGCAGGGCTTCCCGGCCTTGAATACCATCGTCTCGTAGAATCTCTTGTAGCCGATCTCCTCCCGCTTCTCGGCGTTCATCGGGAAGTAATCGCCAACCGTCGAGATGAGATATTTCCCGACCTTCGTCGCCATGTGGAATCGGCAGTTATCGGCAGCGATGAAATGACCGGGGCGTCCATACCAAATCCATCCGTTTGAAGTAGCCATGTTATTTCCTCCGTCCGAAGATGTCGTAGGTCTCGTCGTAATTGAGGGCCAGGACAATGAGGAGCGCGATGACACATAGCCAGAGGATGGTCATGGATGGACTCCGATCTTGGCGAGGGCGGTCTCTAGATCAGACAACACGTCTTCGAGATCGGCCCCAATGCGCGGTCGTCCTACTAAATCTTGAAGAAAGGAAATCGTCCTTCGGCACGCCTCGACCAGCTCCGACAGACCCTCGGCCACGGCTAGGGGATTGTCGGGGCTGAGGGCGCGGCAGGCCCGATAACAAGTGAACGCATCTACGATGAGCGCGTTAGTCGGTGGGTTAAATGGTCCCAGTATCGGCTTGTTCATCTTTTCGCCTCATTCTCGGCCATTCCCTGTATAAGGTCCTCGGGCCAGCCGGTAGCCTTCATCCACTTTTTCCAGGCCTCTAGGCTCGCCCCCTGGCCCAGCACCGCCCGCCCGATGAACTGAGATATCCTAGCCGCGCTGATCGGCAGGCTCGTCCTCGACATCTCGACCTTGATATCCCGAACCGCCCGGGCGATCCGTTCGATCTCGCGGCGCGTCATCTGGGCGTCAGCTCCGTGAACACGTTCAGCCCAACCATGAGCGGAACTCCGGCACCATCGACCTTGGCAATCCCATCGGTGGACCCAATAATGATTGTCTTGCCGCTCTTGCTCGGGCCGTGCCTCTTGGTCAGGTCAACCCTGATCGTCAGCGCGCTCCCCTTGACCTCGAACTCGACGTTTCTCATGTCCTTCACTCTCCGGGCGTTTGATTTCGCTCGGCTTGGGACGAGCGATGCGCCTTACGACGGGGGGAGGGGAAACCCCCGCCGCCCTCGGCTTTTATCGAGGATATTTCATGGCTTCCGACCTCCTGCGGATAAATCCACAAAGGAGTTTTATCATCTTCGCACCTCGATAATCGAAGGATTGATCCGGGCGATGTCGTCCATAATCCCGTGATCGGCGAAACTGCAATAGGCCTGCTTGCCGTTGATCTGGGGGCCCGCGATGATGTGATCGAGGAGCTTGATTTGGAACAAGGCAAGGGCGCTAAATATGGCCTGGGTGATCTGCCTGTCGCACGCGCTCGGCTCGGGATCTCCGCTCGGGTGGTTGTGTGTCAGAATAACGCCGGTCGCGTTGAATTGGAGAGCGTGCTTGGCGATCTCCCTTGGCCAGATTGACGCCGAATCAACCGATCCGACGAACTCTAGGACGCGCTCGATTACGTTGTTTTTCGGGCCAAGGTAGAACGCTTGAAGCCATTCTCGGTCGGCCTGGGCGTCCTTCTTGATGAGCTCGAAGACGGCCAGGGACGAATCGAGCGGGGGGCCGGTCGGCCGGTCCTCGCGGACCATGCCGAACAGCGGCCCAAAGGGGACAAGGTGAGCGGTCGGGTGGAGGGCCATTTCAGCCCTTCCGCCTTGGCCGGTTGAGGAGGCCGCCCGACCAGCTCGCCAGCTTTTCAAGGGCCATGCCGATGAGCCCCACGAGCAGGCCCACGGCACAGCCCACGGCCAGGACGAGGCACAGGGCGCCGAAGAGATCGAAGGCGTTCAACGCGCCACCTCGGGGCAACCGGCGAAGAGCGGGCCAGCGTCGGTCATCTCAAGGCACGCTTGGGCGGGCCCCTCGCCCCTCAGCCGGTCGGGGCGGTAGGGCGCGGCCGGTCGGAAGGGCTCCGGCTCGGGGTCGGGGTTCTTAAGGAAGGGCTCGGCCTCGGGCCCAAAGTCTCCATAAATCGTCCGGCCCAGCTGACCGCCAACGGGGGGGATGTAAATCCCCTCCCGCCGGGGATCGGGCTCGGACGTCCCGGAGCACGACGGGCAAAGGCCCTCCCCCTCCGGGCGGATCAACCGACAACCGGGGCAACGCGTGAAGTCGTTCATCAGTAGCCCCCTCTCTCGGCTTGGTCGGCGCAGGCGTCGCATTGGTAGCCATGGGCCTTGTCAATGCGGGTCAGCACGTTTCGCCGGTGGCAATTCGGGCAGGAGTAGATCCGGGGATTGCCCTTGGTCGCGGCCCGCAGGGCCGAGCGGCCGCCCGGGTCAGCGAAGCCCACGCCGTCAATAAGGAAGTCGTCTCCGTCGTCGTCGTCGTAGTTCATGCCTTCACCTCCACCCCCCTATATCCAAGGTGTCCACAGGGAGGGGGCGCCGGAGCGGGCCAGCCAGGGCCCCCGGGTGGATCGAGGCCCCCCCCGGTGAGCTATATGAGTTAATATATATGTATTAAGTAAGTAAATGTAAGTGTAAGCGGTGCCGGTCAGGATCGACCCGAGACGCTTAGGGCATCCTATCCCTTCTCTTGATTAAGGTAAGTGGGGGGCGTCAAGCGAGTTAGCGGTCTTGGTGGAGCGGGAGTGGCGGGGGTTGTTTTTTTTATGCCTGTTTTGGGGGTGTGGGTAACGGCTTACCCAACGCCTCCGCCTCCCCTCATTCTAGGTGCGCGTCCAGGCTCCGGCGCCGGCTGCCGGCCAAGGCTTGACATTCAAGACATGGGGTGTATAATGGGGCCAGGAGGAATCAAATGAACACTTCGAAGTCATGGAAGGCAAGGAACCCAGAGAAGGTCGCAGAACAGAAGAAGCGATATGCCAAGAGGTATCCAGATAGGATCAGGGAGGCATGTAAGAGGTGGAAGGATGGGAACAGGGACAAGGTGAGGGTAGAGAAGGCATTAAGGAGGGCGGTTGCGAGGGGGAGGGTTAAGAAGGGAATCGAATGCGAGATGTGCAGGAAGAGCGAGGTGGTGGGTCATCACCCAGATTATGACCAGCGTTTCGTAGTGGTGTGGCTCTGCCGGGGGTGTCACGCCAAGGTGCATAAGGATGGGGGCGAGAGGGGCATGGGGCCGGACCCCGGCCAGCGCTAGCGTGCCCTATCGTTGATTTCCACCCATATTTTCCCTATTTTTTCATATCAGGGCTTGACAAGTGGCCCTTTTTATCGTATACATTAAACCGGAGGAAAAACAACATGAAGAAAAACAGGTCTAACATCCTTGCGGCTCGGGTAGAGCCCTGGCAACTGTTCCGTTTTGAAAAGTATGTAGAGTGGAGGCAACAGAGACCGGGGATGGTTCTTCAGGAGATTTTGCAGGTTTTCTTTGGGACGGCGGGGCTGCCTGATGGGCTTATGGAGAAATGGCTTGACGAGTACCACGGGCAAGAGGGGGTGGGGAGATGAAGCCCCTCTGGATCAAGTGGTATCCGGTGAACTGGCTTCATTCGACGGCTCGGGACGAGATGGACGCGGCGCAGAGGTCGACGTTTCAGGATTTTGTCTGCTTGGCGGCCATATCGAAAGAGGCGGGTTCTTTTAAGTTTGTCAGCATAGAAAGCCTATCCAGGATGCTCAACACGGAGACGAAAGTTGTCGAGAGTACCATAAAAGTGTGTTTGGACAGGAAGAGGATTTCGATCAGGGACGATGCCGAAGGGAAGGTCATGAAGATACTTAAGTGGAAGGTTTATCAGTCATTTACGTCTGTTGACGATAAACCAAGGAAAGCACAGATTAAAGTCAACGATAAAGACGATTGCTCTTCTCTTCTCAATACTAATCCTATTCTCTTAACTCTTAAAGAAGATATTAGATACCTTTGGTGCGAGTTCGCTCGGCGCCACGGCCTGACCGAGATCAAGGACATCCTGAAGGGGAGCAAGAGGGAGAGGACGCTCAACGCCCGCCTCGAAGACAAGGGCTTTGACTTTAAGGCGCTCCTGGCCAAGGTCGAGGAGTCGCCGTTCTTGCTTGGGAAGAAGACAGATTTCAAGGCGACCTTTGACTGGATACTCGCGCCGTCGAACTACCAGAAGATCATCGAGGGAAATTACCGGGGGACGACACCGTTCGATGGCCCCCGGGAATGGCTTAAGAAACAGGAGGAGAAAGACCATGGGAACGACTGAGGAAAAACAGAAATTCGCAATCCTGATGGCGATGCTCGGGACGGCGTTTGGCGAGAAGGGGATCGCCTCGGAGCGGATCGAGATGTATTGGGCGCACCTGAACGACATCCCTGTCGACACCGTGGCTAAGGCCGTGGATACGATCATAAAAACGCGCAAGTATTCGTCTATCCCCACCATCGCCGAGATCCGCGATGCGGCCCTTGGGCGGGACGACGAGATCGAGTCTGCCGCCCTTGGCGCGTGGGGAAGGGCGTGCCGGGCGATAGAGAGGAGTTCTTATGGGGGAGACCCCGTGCTTGACGAAGCCATCCGGACAGCCTTTGGCGGGTGGGAAGCGTTCGGTCAGACCGACCCCGAGAACGGGGTTGCCGACAGGGCGCACTTCATAAGGGTGTTCAAGGGGCTGGCGAAGTCAAGGCGCGACAGGGGCGAGCCGGCCCTCGAGGCTGGTTTCCAGGGGTCTTTACCCAGGGGCCAGGATGTTGTAAAGAAACTGGCGGAGCGGCTTGGGAAGTAGGTTTCTCGGCGTGGACAGCGTGGATATAAGGGGTTGAGACTCCCCGAGCCAGGAGTGATATGAATCTTCGGGTGGCCGGTCGAGGCCCTGGGTAGCCGGCCAGTAATTCTTACAGGAGGAATAGATGAAAAAGAAACAGGCTGGACCCAAGGAGAAGCTGAGGAGCCAGGTGAAGCGGTTGGCGAATTTCATCATGGCGAACGTGCCCGGGGAGCCGTCGAAGAGCGAGGGTGCGATCGACACGGCGATCCGGATCATCAAAGAGAGGGCCTTGCCCGGCCCGGACCCGAGGCCCGGCGACGTCGTCCGGCTCAAGTCTGGCGGCGGGGAAATGACCGTCCTTGGAATCCTCTCTGGAGGTCAGGTCGAGGTCTGTGGGATGGGTAGCTTCGAGAGAGGCGTCTTCCGCGCCCTGATTCCCACGGTGGCCCTGTCCGTGGTCGAGAAGAAGAAGACCCAGATCGCGCTTGACGCGGGTTTCGAAACCAAACGAGGATAGTCGATCGCTCGGGTTCCGACAGGGGCGGCGAGTTCAGGGTGCTTGGGCAAAGGGTGCCCGAGACATTGACCCGCCCTGGCTGGCCATGGCTGGCGCCTGGGTCTCCCGGACGAAGGTCGGGATGGGTAGCCGGGAGTATAAAATCTTTACAGGAGGAACAAGATGAAGAAATGCCCATTTTGCGGAGGGTCGGGAGAGATAAGATATCTGGAAAAGCCGAAGACTGGCCGCAGGGTCGTGTGCGTCGTGTGCACGGCTCAAGGGCCGATAAAGTTCGAGGACGATGCGGCGTTGGCCGGGTGGAACTGCAGGAACGAAGAAGAGAAGAAGGGGAAATTCTGATGCCCACCATCCAGTATCGGATCGAGGTCAGGCGGAAGGACAAGGAAGTAATTCCTCCGCCCCTTGGCTACAAGTGGAGCTGGGCCATCTACGTTTCGACCAATAGGCGCGGGACGTTCATTTCGTCCGTAGGCCTCGCGTCCAAGGCAGAGGCCGTCCGCATCGCCCGGACCCTTTTCCGGCTGAACAGGGAGCCGGACATCAGCCTCAAGGGCCTGGCCCAATGGGTCGAGGAGCGGTAAGATGAGCGAAACGAACCCCCTTTTCGACAAGAAGGTCATCGAGACCGAGAACGTGACGATGCACTTGACCCCCATGCCGGGCAGCAACTACTATCATGTGCAGATCATTTTCCCCTTGGACGCCCTCCGTGTCTACGCCTCGAAGTGGGCCAATCCCCTCCGCGTCGCTCTCGAGGCGGCGGACGAGGCCCTGAACGCCCTCAAGCGTGAGATTTACGCTCAGGAACTCAATGAGGGAAAGCCCTACGAGAAGCCGAAGTTCCCCGTGGAACCTTCCGAGGAGAAGAAGCCATGAAAAAACGACTGCGTGCCGCCTCGAGAGAGGACTATAATACCGACAGCCAAAATCCGAATGATAAGGAAATCCAGAGTGGTTGCCAGCAGCGGATCGCCGATGCTCAAGAGAGGCGGGTCGCCCTTGCGGAGGAGACGGTCAAGTTGCTCAAGGTTGAGCTTACACCGAAGACCCTGATCCTCCAGGAGAACGAGGAGCTCAGGAAGCGGGCCGAGAAGGCGGAAGGCCTGCTCCAGAAGGCCACGTCGGCCACAAGCGAGGCCTTGGGTAAGCTCAAGCTCCAGGCGACAGGGGTGAAGCACCTTTACCGGCGGATCGCCGCCCTCCGCGGAGTAATCACCAAACTCAAGGGGAAGCTGGAGGCCAAATGAGCGACCCTAAACCTATTGGCGTCCTTGGCCAGAATATTGTTGTCACGGTTTGCCCTAAATGCGGGGACGAAACACCCGAAGGGATCAATGTCCTTAAAATAACCATCCCCGAATACCAGGGGGAATACTGTATGAAATGTTGGGCCAAGTGGATCTCGGAGAACATCCCGAAGATGGAGAAAAAGCCGTGAGCCGAACCGCCTGCCGCCCCGAGCTGGTCGACAAGGCCCTGGCCATCTTCCGTG
>DATKTD010000328.1:0-19664 GCA_035531315.1 Rectinemataceae bacterium | reverse complement strand
GTGGGCTTGGGGCTGAAGTACTTGAAATAGACATTCGCGAAATTGTCCTTGAACTCGGGGCTCTTGAGGAAGAGGTTCCGCACGTCGTTGTCGACGAGGCTCTGGACGAGGTAGGGATAGTAGACCGAGACCAGACCGCTATCCGTCGAGACTCCGGCTTCCTTCACCTTGATCACGAGGACGTTCTCGCCGAGCACGAAGGGATCGGAGACGGCGCCGGGTGCCAGGCCGAAGGAGGCCTGGAAGAACTTGTCGCTTGTGGAGGCACCGGAGAGTTCGGGCGCGTTCGCGGTCGGAATCGGCGTGAAGAGGGGAGCCCGCTGGCCATAGATGGTCACCGTGGCGTTGCCGTAGTCCAGCGAGAAGGGTCCGACGGTCTTCGCCGTGACTCCTTCTTTCTTGGCGTTGGCGTCGAAGGCCGCCGCGGGAAGGGCGGCGAAGGCCTTGGCCTTCGCGATGGTCCAGTCCTCGACCCTGCCGCGCTCGGATTGCATCAGCCAACTCCGCGCGTCGGCGAGGACCGTTGGGTCCGTGAAGGCTGGAGCCACGATATCGTCTTCCAGCTTGAAGATGGCCCAGGCGCCGCTCGAGGTCTTGAGAGGGGCGGAGACTTCACCCTTCTTGAGCGCAGCCACCTTGTCGGCATCGGCCTTAGTCGCGAGGTCGCCCTGGAGCTCATGGAAGAATCGGATGCCGAGATCGCCGCCCTGGCTCGCCCAGGAATCGTTCGAGGATTTCTTGGCGGCGTCGGCGAAGGCGAGGCCTCCCGCGATCTTCTTCGAAAGCTCGACGAGATCGGCCTGATTGGCCATCGTGATGCGGGAAAGCCTGAGGCGTCGGAAGTCGTCGGCCTTCGACTGGGCCCAGGCGAGGACCTCGGAATCGGGATAGGCCGAGAGGGGGAATGCGACGAACTCGATGCTGCGGGTATCCTTCGCCATCGAGGCGATGAAGTCGTTTTCCTTCGAAGAGGGCCTGAAAGAGTAGACGGCGTTCGTGTAGCTCTGTGTGAGATACTGGTCGCGGATCTCGGCGCGGAGTTCCAGACGCTGGGAACTCGAGCTGCTCTGATACAGCTTCGACGAGAAGGCGCCGTTCTCCTGGAACTGGGGGAGCTTGATCATGGCCTCGTCGACGATCTCGTCGGGAACGACGATGCCCGCGCGGTCGACGGCGTCGATGATACCGTCATGCACGACGGTGCTCTCGAAGGCCGCCCGATAGATCTGGTAATTCCTCAGCTGGTTGGCGAGGTCGGAATTGTCGGTCGAAGGGTTGGCCTGGCTCAGGGCTTGGACCTGGTTGACCATGTAGGAACCCTGGGCGTAGTTGATGGGCTTTCCCGCGAAACTGCCGAATGTCAGGGCTCCCGAGCCGCCGACGCTCGCGGTCGTCGGGAAGAGGACGAAGGCGACGATGACGAGAACGAGAAAGACGATTGTGCCGGCATAGATCAGGGGGTTCTTCATGCCCCTGCGCGGTCCTTCTGAAGCGGCCTTCCGGGCCGGACCCTGAGCCGGTTTGCCGGCTCCTGCATTCGTTGACTGGGATGCCATGATTTCCTTCCGTCGAGGAGAGGGCTTGCGACTCCGTTGTCGCGGTCGGTTTCGGGGGAGAAACGACGGAGACGGTAGCACGGTCGCGGAACAGCTGTCAACGACGCGTCTTCCCGACTCCTCTCAATCCTTTGACGGCAGGATGGTGGCGACCTCCGTCTCGATGGGCGACCTTATCTTTTTGCTCGCCTTGACAGCGTACATCCCGGCATCGGCCTTTCCCAGGAGCTCCTCTATCCCCCTTCCGTCGTCGGGAAAGACCGACACGCCCATGGACAAGCCGACGCTGCAGGAGCCCTCACGCATTTCCATCGGCCTCAGCGCCGCCTCGGCGAGCTTTTCGGTTGCAAGGGCGATCACCGAGCTGTCGTGGACATTCGTGAGGACGACGATGAACTCGTCGCCCCCCACGCGGGCCACCGTGTCCGAGGAACGCATCGCCGTTTGGAATCGCCGGGCCACCTCGACGAGGACCGAGTCCCCCGCGAGATGGCCGAAGCGGTCGTTTATCGGCTTGAAGTCGTCGAGATCGATGTAGATGATGCCCACCTTCGTCCCGAGCCTGGTGGCCATGTCGAAGGACTTCTGCAGGAGCTCGAAGAGGAGCCTCCGATTGGGGAGTCCCGTGAGGCTGTCGTGATTGGCGAGATGGCTCGAGTAGGTGGCGCTCCGCTCCAGCTCGGCCTTTTCCCCGACGATGGAACGATGCATCTCGGCGAGCCTGTCGTGTATGAGGCTGTTCTCGATGGCGATGGCGAGATAGGGGGCGAGGGCTTCGAGGAAGATCCTATGCTGCTTGGTATAGGCGTTCTTCTCTATGGCCTGAACGGTGAAGATGCCGATGACCCGTTCCTCGATCGTCAGGGGCAGGAACATGAGGGAGCCGGTGGGCTTGCCGATCGAGATGGGCCGGCCTTCCACGTAGTACTGAATCTCCGCGTCGCTGTCGTTGATGAAGACGGTGCTGCGGTTCTTGATGCACCATGCCGCTATGCTCCTGCGCGGGTCGAGCTTGCGGAGGGGGCGGTGAAGCCTCTTCGACATTTCGAAATAGGCCTTCCAATCGAGCATGTCCTCTTCCTCGCTGTAGACGGCGATGCCGAAGACGAAGATGTCCATATGCCGGCCGAGGCTCTCGTGGAGGGTCGTTATCACCGTGTCGAGATCGAGGCTCGAGGTGAGGCGACGGCCGATGTCCGAGATCGAAAGGAGCTGCCCGTTGAGCTCCTCGAGCTCGGCCGTCTTCTCCTTGAGTTCGATGTTCTTGAGACGGTATATCTCGGCGTCCTGCCGGCTTCGCTCGACCTCGTACTGCACGGTGATGCTGTTGATCTTCCGCGAGGTGTCCTCGCCGAGGGCCTCGCGTTCGAAGCGCGCGCAACGCTTATAGTAGTCGAGGGCTATCTGGTAGTCGCCGAGGGCAGCGTGCACCTCGGACAGGCGTTCGTAGGCCTCGTTGAGCACCTTCTTCGTCCCGAGGAGCTCCGCCCCCGCGAGGGCGTTGCGATAGCTCTCGAGGGCCGCCTCGTTGTCGCCGCGGAGGGCGTCGAGGGCGCCGAGCTCGAGGAGGGCCGAGACGCGGACCTTCTCGCTGCCGAGTTCCTCGGCCAAGGCGAGGGCGCGGAGGAAATGGACCTCGGCTTCCGCGGGCGCCTCGGAGTCCCTGATGATGCGGCCGAGGACGAGTTCGGCGTCGGATTCCAGCATCCTGTTGCCCTTGTCCTTGGTCACCTCGAGTGCCTTCTCGGCGAAATCCCTCGCCAGGGCCCAATTTTCCATGGAATGGAAGCCCTTGCCCAGGTTTATGAGGACATTGGTCACCAGTTCCGGCTCGTCGACCTCGGTGACGGTCTCGTAGGCCTTGAGAAAGTAGTCGAGGCCTTCCTTGACGTCGCCCCGCTCGAGGCAGATTTCTCCTATGTTGTTGAGGGTCACGGCCTCACGGACGGAATTCCCGTGCTTCCTCGCCTCGTCGAGACTTCGCGCGTAGTAGTCCATCGCGACGTCGAAACGCCCGAGGTCCTGATGGACGGCTCCGAGGGCGTTCAGGACCTTCATGAGGCCAAGCGGCTCTCCGAGTCGCTCGAAACCGGACTTCGCCTTTTCGAAATGCCGGATCGCCTCGCCGAGATGGGAGAGATAGAGCTCGCACCAGCCGAGATTGAGCTCGGATTCGGCCTCCCCCGCCGCGTAGCCGAGATCCTGCGCCCTCGCGAGCACATCCCGCGAGAGCGCAAGAGCCGCGTGGGGATCCGTCAGCATGACCTGCCATGCCTCGAGATTGTCCCGATCGACGAGGGCGAAGGCCCCGTTCCCTGTTTCCCTCTCCACTATCAGCCTCGTTGTGCGCAACAGGGCGCCGGAAAAATGGAATGGTCGCCGAGCTCGCGCCCTCAGTCGAGGACGTCGGGCACCGAGTCATCCCTTCCGTAGCCGGGATCTACCTGATTCAGGTATTCGAGGGCCTCCTGGGCTATGCTCTGGGCGTGTTCGTACCATATCGAATACAGCTCTTCCTGGACCGATCCAGGGAAGGGCGCCCCCTCGACATCCGACATGAGCTTCCTCAGCAGGGAAAGACCGCGCTCTTCCATGGCCTGTGGCTCCTCGGTACGGTGGGCATCCCGGCCGACCGCCGCTTGCGTCGCCTTCACAGGGGCGTCGCGACGATGCGGGTATCGGGCCGCATTCGACGTGTCCATTGTATATCCGACTCGCCGGAAATCAATACGGAGGTGGCGTCTTCCATCGACGCGGCGAGCCGGGTCGCGGCGGCCTCGAGATCGGCCCGGGTGGCGGCGAGCATGCCGTCCCGTTTAGCCTGCCTGAGCTCGTCGGTGATGCCGAAGAGCTCGCGCCTGAAATCGACCGAGGAACGTTCTTCGGGAAGGAGGGGCTTTATGTCGCGGCCGGAGGCTCCAATGACCGATTCGGCCGCCGCCTCCATTCCCTCTCCCCCGGCCGCGGCGAGCATGGCTTCTCGAAACCAGCCGATGCTCTTCGCGGGGCTGGGATCTCGGTAGGTCGAGAAACAGGCCACACCCTCGAGGCTCTCGATCCAGGCCGAGGCCCCATAGGCCCCCCTCCGGACGCGTAGCTCATCCCAGAGGGCCCCGCGATTCATGAGGTGGAGGAGGACGGTTTCGGCGGGAAAGGAAGCCTCGCCGAAGCGCGAAGCCCGGCAGGCGGTGGCCGCGTAGCCGACCTGGGCCGAAATGGTCCAGGCCTCGTCCCTCTGTGGCGGGTCGAGGGCTGGCGAGAGGGGCCAGACGGGCCGGGCCTCGCCGGCGAGGAGGGGGAGCTGGGCCTCGAGGGCGCGCGTCGCCCCGTCGAGACGGGCCGGGTCGGCGGAGATGCTGGCCCGGAGGCCCTTTCTCACGAAGATGGCCGAGCGGAGCGCATCCAGGGCGGAGGCGATCGTATCTATCTTCTTTTCAGCTCGCAGCGATTTGACGAAGCCAACCTGACTCGTTCCGCGCCACAGGTCTTCTATCGATAGAGCCTCGCCGAAACCCGCACAGGCCCGCGAGACGGCGAAGGCGTTGCCCGAGGGCACGATGGCCGAAAGTATGTCGTTCCCCAGCTCCGCGAGGAGGTCGCCGACCCGATCCACGTCTCGGGCGTCCGCCTCGGTAAGGAGACGGGTCACGAGGGCGAGGGCCTTCGGAAAACGCTCCGCGAGGGCCTTGAGCCTGATGAAGAAGTAGGAGCGAGTGTCTCCCGGCCTATCTCCCCGACCCCTGTCGCCTTCGCGGCTCGCCAGACGTCCCGCGTCGAGGGAGGAACCGAAGCCACCGGCGTTGAGGGCAAGCTCCTCGGCGACCTCGGCCCAAGCCAGTCCGGGAAGACCGGCCCCGGAGATGAAGCGTGAGAGGAGGGGCATCCATACCTGGACCTCCCGCGGTAGGTCGTCGAGGGGAAAGGCGAGCTCGAGGTAGACGACGTCATTCGTGAAGTTCGGCTTCCGCGTCAGGGAAATGCCCGCTATCTCGACCTTTTCCCTCTCGATGCGCTCGATCGCTCGCGGAAGATCCTCGACGCGCAGCATGGGCAGGAGGGCGAGGCCTTCGGTCGAATCGGGGGCCGACTGGATGGCCTCGAGCCTCGCCTGGGCTGCCCTGAGTTCGGCGCGGCCCGCCTCGCCGAGGGCCGCTTCCTTCGCGCTAAGGGCGGCTTCCTCCTCGGCCTTGCGCCGCTCGAAGAGGCCCGCCTCGGGTCGGACGGTCACCGTCGAGCGGTGGGGGTTGTCGAGGAGCCACTTTTTCGCGAGCCCTTCGAGCCAGCGGGGCTCGGTCTCCATCGCGGCCTGGGCCCTTTCGAGCACCTTGGCGAAGGAGAGGGTGGCCTCGGGGCCGGAACCGTGGAGCCAGCCGCGGAGCGAGCGGAAGAGGAGCTTGAGGCCGTAGCTCGTGGAGTCGCGGCGAACCTCGCGGTTGGCGAAGACGAAGGCGTGGATCGCGGCCTCCTTGGCCCTCGGCGCTATGCCCTTTTCGACGATGTCTCCGATGGTCTCGAGTATCAGCTTTTCGACCTCGGCCTCTCGGCCGGCCCTCGTCCCCCTCAAACCGGCGGAGAAGATGACCTGCCTAAAGACGGTGTCGATACCGCATTGGGGCGAGAGGTCCTCGCCGAGCTCCGAGGCCCTGAGCGCCGCGGCCAAGGGCGAACCGTCGTGGCCGAGGAGGGTCTCGGCGAGGAGTTCGAGACCGAAGGCCTCGAGTTCGTCGGTGATCTCGGCGCCGAGCCAATTGACCACGATTTGGGTGCTCGCCTCCGCGCCTTCGGCGAGGGGGTAGGGGACATCGACGCGCTTCGGCTCCGCGAAGGCGCTTTGGACGGGGACCGCGCTATCGGCGGGTCTTGCCGTGAAGCCGGAGAGGAAGTTGTCCTCGAGGAAGGCGAGCTCCTCGGCGAGGGGAATGTCGCCGTGGAAGAATATCTTGCAATTGGAAGGATGGTAGCGCTCGGCGTGGAAGGCCTTGAAGGTCTCGTAGTCGAGCTCGGGTATCTTGGCGGGGTCACCGCCCGAATCGAAGGAGTAGGGATGGCCGGGGGAGAAGAGGCTCGTCGAGGATGCCGTGCCGGCGAGGGAGTCGGCGGAGGAGTAGTCGCCCCGCATCTCGTTGTAGACGACGCCCTTGACGATGAGATGGCCGTCCGTGTCGTATTCGTAGTGATGGGCCTCCTGCATGAAGGTCTCTTCGGAGAGGAGGGGGCGGAAGACGGCGTCGCCGTAAACCGAGAGGAGGTTCCAGAAATCCTGTCGCACCGCGCTGGCGGCGGGATAGACCGTCTTGTCGGGCCAGGTGAAGGCGTTGAGGAAGGTGGCCAGGCTCCGTCGCGACATGACGAGGAAGGAATCCTTTACCGGATAGGCCCGGGAACCGCAGAGCACCGAATGCTCCACGATATGGGCCACGCCCGTGGCGTCGCGGGGTGGGGTCCTGAACACGAAGGCGAAGGAATTCTCGACGTCCTCGGCCTCGAGCTTGTAGACCTCGCAGCCCGTCTTCGCGTGACGGAGGAGAATGCCGCGGGCCCGGTATTCGGGCAGCTCCGTCTCGGAGAGGGTGATGAAGGCGGGATGGTGTTGGCGCATGCCAGAGAAGATGATGGCCCCCGCCTCGGCGAGTCAAGGGCGGCGCCTTCACGAAAGTCGTCCGGGCGATTATCCTTGGCCCATGAGCATCGTGACGAAGACGGGCGACGGGGGGCTCACCAGCCTCTGGTCGGGCGAGCGGGTCCGCAAGGACGATCCCCGCGTCGAGGCCTATGGAACCTTGGACGAGCTTTCGTCGCAGCTCGGCCTCGCGCGTCACTCGGCGCGCCTCGCCTCGACCCTCGACGCCATCGATGCCCTGCAGCGCGACCTCGTCCGCGCCGGGGGCGAGCTCGCCTCGCGGGGCAAGCCCTTCGTCGTGCCCATCTCGGGCGAGGACATCGATGCGGTGACGGCGGCGACGCGCCTCCTCGAGGAGAAGATTCCCCTTACTGGCTTCGTCCTCCCCGGCATGACGCCCGGTTCCGCCTCCCTGGATGTCGCGCGGGCCGTCGCCCGTCGCGCGGAGCGTCGGGTACTCAGCCTGGCCCGCGAAGCCGACGTTTCGGTCGAGCTCCGTGTCTGGCTGAATAGGCTCTCCGACTGGCTTTTCATGCTTGCCCGCGCCGAGGAGGCGGCCGAGGGAAAACTGCGCTTCGCCCCGCCTGCGGCGCCGGGCTAAGAGGCCGCAGACGAGGACGGCGCGGACCGGGGGCGCTAGCGCCCCGCTCCTGCGAAGGCTCCCACGCCCCTACTCGACGAGCTCGTCCTCGCCCTCGAGCACGAGCTCACCGGCGTCCCAGGCGTGCTTGAGGTAGCCGAGGAGTTCGCGCGCGGCCTCGTCGGCGTCCTCGCGGCGCACGGCGCCGAGTATCTGGTACTCGTCGAGTATGAGCTCGCGGCGGTTCTTCGAGACATTGCCGAGGATTTTCTCTCGGAAGGCGTCGGTCCGTCCCTTGAGAACGAGGGCGAGATCGCGGTCCTGGAAATCCCTGAGGGCCTTCTGGAGTTCCCGCGAGGGGACGCGCACCACGTCCTCCAGGGTGAAAAGGCGTTCCCTGACGTTGTGCGACATCTCGGGGCTTTCTTCCTCGAGGGCTTCGAGCACACGGGCCTCGAGCCTCGGATCGACATGGCGGAGGATGCCGGCCAGGGCCGCCTCTCCGTCGATCTCGTCGCTCGAGACCGTGCCGATTTTCCTGATCCTGTCCTTGAGCGTTTCCTCGACCCGCCGCAACACCTCGGGATTGACCTTCTCGAGCCGCGCGACCCGCTTGACCACCTCGATCCTCTGTGGCTCCTGGAGGAGTTCGATGAGGCCCGAGGCGCGCTTGGGTTCGATGTAGGGCAGGATGAGGGCGAGGACCTGGGGAGATTCCTCCTTGAGAATCACCATGAGTTCGCCCGGCTCGAAATCGTTGAGGAAGCGGAAGGGACGGATGCTTTCCGGCGAGGCCTTCCGGAGAAGCTCGCGCGCTCGCTCGGGGCCGAAGGCCGTGGAGAGTATCTTCTCGGCCGTCGCGGGACCGCCCTCGAGGGCCCAACCCTTCGTCTTTACGAGCCAGCCGAATTCCGCGAGAACCTCATTGGCCTCTATCGCGTCGATCTTGCGTATCGAAAGGATCTCCCTCGACACCCGCTCTATGTCCTCGGGCGGGAGGTGGACGAGGACCTTGGCGGCCTCGTCGGTGCCGAGGAGGAGGAGGAACTTGGCGGCGCGCGAGATTCCCGTCTCGCTGCCCGATTTGAGGAGGCCCTCGGCCTTCGATTCGGCGGCCACGAGCGCCTTTGGTCCCGAGGGGGTCGGCGAGGGGCGGTCATGGCCTGGCGCGACCTTGCGTTTCGGCTGGGACCGTGCCGTCTCGGGGCGCGGATGCTCGGGCGCCCCCCCCCTGCCGTCCGCATCGGGCCTTCGCTCGCCGCCGTTCGCATCGCTCGCCGTGCCGTAGGCCTTGGCGAGGCGATCCTTCATCTTCATGCGGCGATCTTATAGATAGCACAGGGCCCTTGTCCACTCGCGTCAGCGGGAGGGCCGACCCGCGATGAAGGCCTCATCTCGAGGACAGGGTGGCCTCGGTCCGCCTGTGGAGTTCCTTTGCCGCCCTCACGCCTTCCTCGCCCACCTTCGCCACCCCATCCACGGCGAGGAGGACGGAATTGTTCTTTTCCCTGAGCGAGAACGAGGTGTCGCGCATTGCGTCGACGGCCTGCCTCGTGCTCCCCTGGACCTCGACGAGGGTCATGCGCGCGGAGTCGATCTCGGCCCCCCCGTCCCTCACCCTGCTGGAGAGATCGCCGAGGGTCCGGAGAGCTTCGAGGATCTGCTTGCCCCCGAGGGCGAGTTCGGAGGTGGCCCTCGTGATCTCCTCGAAGGCTTCGAGGGCACCCCCTATCTCCGCGTTGATCTCGATGAAGGATTCCTTGGTTCTCGAACTTTCCTCGGTCGCCTTCGTCATGCCCCCGACCACGTCCTTGAGCTGCTTGCCTATCTCGTCGGCGTTCCTGGCCGTCGTTTCGGCGAGCTTGCGAATCTCCATCGCGACGACGGCGAAGCCCCGGCCCGAGGCGCCGGCGTGGGCGGCCTCGATCGCCGCGTTCATCGACAGGAGGTTGGTCGATCCGGCTATGTCGTTGATGACATCGACCATGCCGCGGATGGCGCCGATGCTGCTTTCGACCTTCGCGATGCTGGCAAGCAGGGCGTCGAGGCGCTTCATGCCTCCGTCGGCTGTCGCGGACAGACGTTCCATCGTCGTGGCCCGCCTCGTCGCCGAATCCGCGACCGAGGCTATCGAGGCGACCATCTCGTTGATGGAGGCCGAGGATTCCACCTGGGCGGCCGACTCCTCGACGATGTTCTCGTTGAGGTCCTCGATGCGCGCCGCGATGCGCGCAACGGCCTCCGAACTCCGATCGGAGGCCGAGTCGAGGTCGGCGCCGCGGGCCTCTATTGCGGCGACCGCCTCCGAGGCGTGCCGCATGAGGCCCCTGATCTCGTCCACCCTTCCGGCCAGCTCCCCGATCCTTTCGAGGTTGACGCTCGATTGCTCGAGGGCCACCTGGAGGTCGTGGAGTCGGTCCGAGGTCTGCACCCTCTCGAGGTTCAGGTCCCTCATGACGCTGCGGGCGACGGTCATGGAATTGATCATGAAGAAGGAGAGCACGGCGAAGACGACGGAAGAGGAAATGCTGTTCGAGATCGCGGTGCCGAGCGGAACACCGTCGGGCACCAGGATGAGAAAGGTGATGGGGAGCTGGAGGAGGAGGGCCACGGCCGCCATGGCCAGGGGAATGACCCTTCGCTCGGAAAATAGGCTCACTATCGAGACCACTGCCGCGAAGAGGAAAAGATTCCGAAAGGGCAGCACGCCATTGCTCGTCAGGCTCGTGAAATTCATCGCGAAGATCGCGGCGAAGGCCACGATGGCGAAGATCATCCAGGAGGCCTGGAAATTCCCCCTGCGGAGGAAGACGAGGGAGACGAGCGATGAGGTCAGGATCGCCGACACGAGGACCGTCGTGACGAAATCGCCTGCGGTCATGAGGCTGTTCACGAGTTCGGCCAGGAGGACGGCCGCCACCACGATGAGTACCGTATTGAGGAGGGGGGCCTTGCGGCGCACGGCGAAATCGGCCTTGGCGAATCGTTCTTCGATTTTCATGTAGGACTCCGAGGCCCCACGATACCTTCAGACCCGGCCGGCGGCAAGTCCTTGTTCGGCGAGGATGCGTCGCGAGAATTCCTCTTCCATGAGTTCCTTGAGGGGGAGGGGTCTCGAGACGCGGGGAGGTACGGGTATTCCGTCCCCGTCGGTCACCGAAAGCCCGCCGTTGCCGATGGCGGTCGCGAAACCCGCCTCCATGCCACCCGCGCGGATCGCCACGGCGACGAGGGCGAGGGCCGATGCCGCGGCGGCGACCGCCTCGTCGAAGAGTTCGCGATGCGAGGAGGTGGAGGAGCGGCCGTCGCCCGCGGGATGCTCCCAGCTCTTCCTGGCCTCGTTGGCGACGTCGAGGTCGGCGGGCAGGCTCTCGGGATAGATGAGGGCCATCGATCGCCAGCCCGAGAGATCGTCGAACCAGGGCAGGAGGCTCTGATTCCCTGCAGAAGTCAGGGCGGGATTGGTCACCCGCAGGAAATATTTCGCGTCGACCATCGCGTTCTGGATCCGCCTTTCGATGAGGAAGTCTGCGCCGGCCGCGCCGGGAAATGCCGCGCGCAGGCCCTTCGCGAGGAGGCGGAAGAGGGCGGCCTCGAAGGGATGGCCGTCCGACCCTTCGCGTCCTTCGCGGCCACCAAGGGGGAGGAGGGCTTCGAGGTCGCAGGTCCCGATCGGGAGTCCTCGAAGGGCTCCGAGAATGTGTATGTCGAGGAGGCGCTCGAGGAAGGGGTGACAGGAGCGGAAGCGCGCGCTTTCGGGGATGAGGGGGGACTGCCAGCCCGCAAAATGGACGATGAAGGGATGGATGGCCCTATCGACCGCGGCGTGGGTCGCGAAACCGAGGAGCCATGCTGCCTCCCTCGAATCGATTTCGGTCTTTGTCTCGATCAGGGCGGCGGTCATGGCCTCGACCGCCAAGCCGTAATTGCGTCGGTGTGCCAGGGCGCCGTAATGGATGCCGGAGGGCTTTGTGCGTTGGTTATGGTAGAAGATGTCGGGCCCTTGGGCTCCGAAGCGGAACCAGGCGGCGGCCCGATCGTCGGCGCCACCCTTCTTCGCTTCCCATTCGGCCCCGATTCCCCAGACCTCGGCGAGGCCCGGAACCGCGAGGCGGAGGGCCTCCTCCGCGGCGATGATGTGGGATACCTGGGCCGGCATGGGACAAACATAGCATCGCCGGGACCGAAAGTCACGATCGCGGTCCGCCCTGTCTTCTCCCTCGACATGATGACTCTCGGGTGATTTGCTCTGTATATTGGAAAGGCACTTGGAATTCCGGAGGTCGATTCGATGAAGCTGTACAGCCGTTCCCAGATAGTCCTCGTCGTCGCTTCGCTCGCTGTCGCCGCGCTCGGGCTCGGCTTCGGGCTTGGGGCCAGATTTTCCTCCCGGCAGAGCCCTCCCGCGATAGCGCTGGGAAATTCCGGCGGCGCCGGTCCAGCGCTGGCCCGGACGATCGGCTCCCCCTCCCTCGATCCGAGCCAGCTCCGCACCGTCGATCTCTCGCCCGAATACAGCACCGAAGAAAGGCAAAATATCGACGTATACGGCAGGCTCAACGAGGCGGTCGTCAACATCACCACCGAGATCGTCGCCGTGAACTGGTTCATGGAGCCGGTTCCCCAGGACGGCGGCTCGGGTTCGGGTTCCATAATCGACAGTCGTGGCTATGTCCTCACGAACAATCACGTCGTCAAGGGAGCTTACAAGCTCTATGTCAATCTCGCCGACGGCTCGCGTTACGAAGCCAAGGTGGTGGGCACCGACCCCGAAAGCGACCTCGCCATCATCAAGTTCACGCCGCCTCGTGGCGTGACCCTCGGCACCGTCCCCTTCGGCGATTCCTCGAATCTCAAGGTCGGCCAGCGCGTGCTGGCCATCGGCAATCCCTTCGGCCTCGAGCGCACCCTCACCGTGGGCATAGTCTCCGCCCTCGGGCGGCCGGTCCAGGAAGACAACGCCACGATCCTGCGCGACATGATCCAGACCGACGCCTCGATCAATCCCGGCAATTCGGGAGGCCCCCTCCTCAACACGAGGGGCGAGATGATCGGCGTGAACACGATGATCTACTCGCCCTCGGGCGGCTCGGTGGGGGTCGGTTTCGCCATACCGGTGGCCACCGCGAAGCGCATCGTGCCCCAGCTCATCAAGGACGGCAGGGTCGTCCGCGGCAGCATCGAGGTCGACGGGGTCCAGCTCTTCCCGCAACTTGTCGACTACATGAAGCAGAACGGCTATCCGGTGCCCGTCGAAAAGGGCCTCCTCGTTTCCCAGGCCAAACGCGGCGGCAACGCCGATCGGGCGGGCATCCGCGGGGGCACGACGGCCGTGCAGTACGGCAGGTCGGTCTTCTACGTCGGGGGCGACATCATCACGGCGATAGACGGGGCGTCGGTCGGTTCGCTGGCCGAATTCTACGCGGCCCTCGAGGACAACAAACCCGGCGATCGCGTGACGGTGGAGCTGTGGCGCAACGGGAGGAAGATCTCGGTCGAGGTTCCCCTCGTCGAACAGCGCGGCGCCGCCCAGCAGAGCAATTGAAAGCCTTCCGCGTCGTCGCCCCCTACGGACCGGCCGGGGACCAGGCCAGGGCCATCGAGGCCCTGGCCGCGGGACTTACCGAAGGAAAGCGCTGGCAGACCCTCAAGGGCGTTACTGGCTCGGGCAAGACCTTCACGATGGCCAAGGTCATCGAGGCCGCCCAGCGTCCTGCCCTCGTAATCTCCCACAACAAAACCCTCTCGGCCCAGCTCTTCCGCGAATTCAAGGCCTTCCTTCCGGACAACGCGGTCGAATACTTCGTCTCGTATTACGACTACTATCAGCCGGAGGCATACGTCCCCTCCAAGGACCTCTACATCGAGAAGGACGCCGATATCAACGAGGAGATCGAGCGTATGCGCCTTTCGGCCACGCGCAGCCTCCTCGAGCGCCGCGACGTCGTCATCGTCGCGACGGTCTCCTGCATCTACGGCCTGGCGACGCCCGAGGCCTACCGCGAGATGAACGTGACCGTATCGGTCGGCGAGGAGATCGACATCGACGAGGTCAAGCGCGGCCTCGTCGCCCTCCAGTACGAGCGCAACGACGCCGTCCTCGAACGTGGCCGCTTCCGGCTCCGGGGGGACGTCCTCGAGGTCTACCCCGCCTCTGCCCAGGAAGCCTACCGCGTCGAGCTCGACTACGACACGGTGACGCGGATCAGGCGCTTCGATCCCATTTCGGGGGCCATACTCGAGGAGCTGGACACGGCCGTCATCTGGCCGGCCAAGCAGTTCGTCCTTCCCATGGAACAGATTCAGGCGGCCCTCGATCGCATCAGGGGCGAGCTCGACGAACGCTACGAGGGCCTCATGGCGGCGAAGAAGATCGTCGAGGCCCAGCGCCTCAAGACCCGCACCGAATACGACCTCGAGATGCTCGCGGAGATGGGCTACTGTCCTGGCATCGAGAACTACTCGGCCCCCCTTTCCGGCAGGGGAAGGGGCGAGCCTCCCTCGGTCCTCCTCGACTACTTCGGCGACGGATTCCTCACCTTCGTCGACGAATCCCACGTAAGCCTTCCCCAAATCGGGGCGATGTACGCGGGCGACAGGGCCCGCAAGCAGAACCTCGTCGACTTCGGCTTCCGGCTCCCCTCGGCGATGGACAATCGCCCCTTGAAGTACGAGGAATTCGAGGGAAGGGTCGGTCAAACGATCTACGTTTCGGCGACGCCCGGTCCCGAGGAGATCCGCAAATCGGGACGCCTGGTCGAGCAGCTTATCCGACCCACCGGCCTCGTCGATCCCATCGTCGAGGTTCGGCCCAGCGAAGGGCAGATGGAGGACATCTACGCAGAGGCGCGTAGGCGCATCGCGGCGGGCGAGCGCTGCCTCATCCTCACCCTCACCAAGCGCATGGCCGAAGAGCTCACCGAGTATCTTTCGGGCCTCGGCCTCAAGGTCCGCTACATCCATTCGGAGGTCGAGACCATCGAGCGCGTCGAGATCCTCAAGCAGCTCAGGCAGGGTGAGTACGACATCCTCGTGGGCATCAACCTCCTCCGCGAGGGTATCGACCTCCCCGAGGTCTCCTTCATCGCCGTCCTCGACGCGGACAAGATCGGCTTCCTCCGCTCCGCCACGAGCCTCATCCAGATCATCGGCCGCGCGGCGCGAAACGCCGCCGGCTCCGTCGTCCTCTACGCCGATCGGATCTCCGATGCCATGCGCGTGGCGATGGACGAAACCGCGCGTCGCCGGGAGCTGCAGGAGGCCTGGAACGCTGAACACGGCATAACCCCGGTCACGATCAAGAAGGCCATCAACGACATCCTCGAACGCCACCATGAGGAAAGGATCGAGGAGGCTGGCTCCGAAATCGACCTCCTCAAGAAGTCGCACAACCTCCTCGTGCCCGAGCAGAAGAAGGCCCTCATCAGGGCGATGGAGGCTCGGATGCTCGAGCACGCCAAGAACCTCGAATTCGAGCAGGCGGCAATACTCCGCGACGAGATCGAGAGGGTGCGGCAGGGACGTGGCGACCAGTAGGTCGCCAAGCGACCAGTAGGTCGCCACGACTAGGCGTTCAAAACCCGGGGCCTTCGCGCCGATACTCCTTGTATGGTCCTGACCTTCCGCTGGTACGCAGAACCCGATCCCGTCGGCCTCGACCGGATACGCCAGATTCCCGGTCTCCGGGGCATCGTGGCGGCCCTCTACGACCTTAGGCCGGGAGAGGCCTGGCCTGAGTATCGGGTCCGGGGGCTCAGGTCGAAGATCGAGGCTGCCGGCCTCGATTGGCGGGTGGTCGAGTCGATACCCGTACACGAGGAGATCAAGTACGGCGGGCCGGAGCGGGACGCGCGCATCGATGCCTGGATCGAGAGCGCCAGGGCCGTGGCCTCGGCCCTGGGGCCTCGTTCGCGTTCAGGGGCCGAGGACCCCGTCGTGATCACCTACAACTTCATGCCCGTCTTCGATTGGACGAGAAGCGATCTCGGCAAGCTCCTTCCGGACGGCTCGAAGGCCCTCGCCTATGACGAGGATGTCGTCGCCAGGATGGACCCCCTCGAGGGTGATCTCGAGCTACCGGGCTGGCTCGCCCATTATTCGCGCTCGGAGCTTTTTCGGCTCCTCCATCGATGGCGCGAGATCGGCAGCGAGGAACTCTGGGCCAACTTCGCATATTTCCTCAAGGCCGTCGTCCCCGTGGTCGACGAACTCGGGATGCGCCTCGCCCTCCATCCCGACGACCCGCCCTGGCCGATTTTCGGCATTCCACGCATCGTAACCGATGCGGCGGCGCTCCGCCGCCTCCTCTCGATAGCGGATTCGCCGGCTAATTCCATCTGTCTGTGTTCGGGCTCCTTCGGCGTATTGCCAGGCAACGATCTGGTCGCGATGGCCCGCGAATTCTGCCGGCGCACGGCCTTCGTCCATCTCCGCAACGTCAAGGTTACGGGACCGCGCTCCTTTCAGGAAAGCGCGCACTGGGCCTCCGCCGGCAGCCTCGACCTTCCCGGAATAGTCCGAACCCTCCTCGAGGAGGGCTACACTGGCCCCTTCCGTCCCGATCACGGGCGGATGATCTGGGGCGAGGAGGGGAGGCCGGGCTACGGTCTTCATGACCGGGCCCTCGGCTCCCAATATCTCCTCGGCCTCGTCGACGCGACGAGGCTGAGTCTTTCGCGTTAGTCGGCCGAGGCAACCTCGGTCTCCGCGCCTTCCATGGTCTTCTTCCTCGCCGAGACTATGGCGCCTTCGGCGCAGGAGGCGAGGTCGAGGACGCAGGGGGCTACAAGACTGTATTCCACGAGGGTGCCCCGCTTGGCGTCGTCGATGAGACCAGCCCGTTTCAGCTGGGATAGATGCTTCGAGGCTACGGACTTGTCGATGCCGACTTCCTCGGCCAGCTCGCAGACGCAGCGCGGCCTTTCCTTGATCTTGTCGAGGAGGAGGAGTCTCATCGGGTGGGCGAGGGCCTTGAAGACTTCGACGCGGAGCTCATAGCGCTTTGTCTTTGAATATGCCATGAGGTCAAGTTGCAATGTTATGAAACATTTGTCAAGATTCTCTTGACTTGTTGTTGTTATATTGCCAATATATGCAACATACAAGAGCCAGCAGGCAAGGAGTCGATGATGAAGGTACAAATTCTCGGCACGGGATGTTCCCGCTGCAAGTTGCTCGAGGAACACGCGCGCCAGGCCATCGCCGAATACCATGTCGAAGGCGCCGAGATCGAAAATATCAAGGATGTAGAATCGATCATGCGGATGGGCGTCATGTCGACGCCCGGTCTCGCCATCGATGGCGTGGTCAAGAGCGCGGGCCGCGTCCTCACCAAAGAACAAATCGCCAATTTCCTGACCAGGACGAACTGAAGTCGAGGTCCAAAACCTTGCTCCGGCCAGGCAGGCCGGATAATTGGCGGAATCTCGCCCCCTGTCTGAGCGAGGATGGGATTGGTGCCGGGATTCCGCCCTGTCCGAGGAGCCTTTTGCCGGGCACGAGCGACTCCTCCTTTATTCACTCCCCCTCGGCCTCGACAAGCTCTTCCTCGCGCCGCAGCGCCGCGTGGAGTATGTCTTCTTCGCCGATGCCATATGGCATCGAGCCGTCCAGCATCGCAAGGAGATGGTCCCTTCCGGGGAGCTCCCCAAGTCTAGCCAGCCTACCATCGAGGTAGGTGAGGGGAAAGATTTCGTCCTGAAAGTGCTGATAAGCCAGGCTTGTCACGGAATCGGGCTCCCAGGCATCGCGGGTGACATCGACGACGAGCAACCTGTTGTTTTGACCGATCCATTCGCGGACAGCCTTTTCGATCGTCTCGGCCGGGGTGACCGAGCAGCAGGACTTAATTCCGCCATTGAGAATAAGGGTGACTTCCATTGGTAGATCTCCTTTGCGTAGTCTATGCAATAATGCAAAAATTTGCAACAATGCGGCATCGCAGCAAGTCTAGCCGAGCCCTTCAGTTAAGCCCGCCAAGAGAGCGGGAAGCGATTGGGGATCCCGGAGTCGGGCCTTCGGCTGACGCTCGCTCCGCAGGGGCTGCCCAGGTCCCAGCTGCTCGCCGATGGGGTCATCTCCCCCTCAAGTTCGGACAAATGCTTCCTGGCTCGCGATTTGACAATGCCGACCTCGCACCCTGTCTGTGAACGCCTGGGGATATTGTTGCAATGTTGTGAAACATTTGTCAAGTTTTGCTTGACTTATTCCTGCAATGTTGCCAAAATATGAAACATAAACATGCTGGTATCAAGAGGAACTCCTCGAGGATACCGATTTTCGGCGCTGACAGACAAGCTCCTCGAATCTACACGAGGCTCGGGTCTGCCGGCCCAGGAGATGACGGATGCACAATGAAGACTCGCGCGGCGATGGAAAGGAATTAGGATGTGGCAAAAAGCGGTAGATTGGCTGGTTTATGGCGTGATCGGCCTTTCGTCGAAATCGCGCCTCGGATCGGCCCTCGATTTTTTCATCTATGACACGGTCAAGATTTTTTTCCTCCTCGTCGTCATTATCTTCGGAATAGCCTTTCTGCGGAGCTTTTTTCCGCCCGAGAAGACGAAGCGCTACCTGGAAAAGCTGCCGGAGTTCATGGGCAACATCCTGGCCTCCCTCCTGGGCATCGTGACGCCCTTTTGCTCTTGTTCTGCCGTTCCCCTCTTTATCGGCTTCATCGAGGCGGGCATTCCCCTCGGCGTCACCTTCTCCTTCCTCGTCTCCTCCCCCATGGTCAACGAGGTGGCCCTCATCATGCTGTGGGGCCTCTTCGGTTGGAAGATCGCCCTCCTTTACATCGGCAGCGGCCTTGTCGTGGCCATCGTGAGCGGGGCGGTGATAGGGCGACTCAAGCTGGAAAAATGGGTCGAAGAGTATGTCTATCAGATCAAGGGTTCCGAGTCCGTCATAGAAAAGTTGTCCCTGAAGGATCGCCTGAACTACGCCTGGGGCTACGTGGGCGAAATAGTCGGCAAGGTCTGGCCCTATGTCCTCGTCGGAATAGCCCTGGGCGGTTTCATGCATGGCTACGCCCCCGCCGATCTCCTTGCGAAGTACGCCGGCCCCGGCGTCTGGTATGCCGTGCCCCTGGCCGTCCTCATCGGCGTGCCCCTCTATTCGAACGCGGCAGGCGTCATCCCGATCGTGCATGTCCTCATGGAAAAGGGCATGGCCATGGGCACGGCGCTTTCTTTCATGATGGCAGTCACGGCGCTCTCCCTCCCCGAGGCCATCATCCTGCGCAAGGTATTGAAGCCGAGGCTTCTCGCCACCTACTTCAGCGTGGTGGCCGTCGGCATCATGCTCACCGGCTTTCTCTTCAACGCGATCATAAAATAGGAGAGCGCCATGTCCGAAACCGTCGCGTCGCGCAGGCCATCCCACGCCATTCTCTACGCCCTCATGTTCGGGCCTTTTTTCTCGATGTTCGACTCCGGCATGGTCAATGTCGGTTTGCCGGTCATCGCCCGGGACTTTCACGCCAGCATGCAGTCGGTACAATGGACGGCCTCCATCTATCTCCTCACGATGTCGGCCCTCCTGCCCCTCTTCGGTTCCCTCGCCGACGTATGGGGCAGGGGGCGGATCTACAACGCCGGATTTTTCACGATTTCGATCTTCACCCTCCTCTGCGGCTTCGCCCCAAGCCTGCCCGTCCTCATCCTCTTCCGGGCCCTCCAGGCCCTGGGAGGGGCCATGGTGATGGCCAACGGCATGGCCATCGCCACGGAAAGCTATCCGGCCTCGGAACGAGGGCGCAATCTGGGCATGCTCGCGACGATGATGGCAATTGGAAGCATCGCCGGACCTTCGGCAGGCGGCCTCGTGATAGGAGCCTTCGGCTGGAGGGCTGCCTTCTACCTGACCTTCGTCATATCCTTCGCGGCCTTCGCCTCGACCTACTTCACCA
>DATKTD010000327.1:0-2142 GCA_035531315.1 Rectinemataceae bacterium | reverse complement strand
TGGCGCGCGGTGTTGATGCCGATGAAGGGCCTGATCGCGAGGAGCCCCTCGGGTCGCGTGCGCCGGTAGTGGGCGATGCCCTCGAGAAGATCGCGGACCTGTCGGAGGATGTCCTTCGGCGGCTGCCTATCGTACCAGAGCCCAGGATCGGCGCGCGGCGGCTCGGCGAAGTCCATCACGAGGGGCACGACGAGGACGCGATCGAATTCGAGGCCGCCTATCTTCAGGCTTCCTCCCGAATAGAGAGCCTCGGCTTCGTCGTCTTGCGAGAATTTGCCGAGAAGGTCGTCCTCCATCAGCTCGAAGATTTCGCCGGCCTGGCGTTCCATCACGGCGAGTAGGTTCCTGAGCCTTTCGCCGCCCTTCGAAAAGAAGCTCGTGAGCATGAAGTTAGGCGCGCTCAAACCCTGATAAAGGGCTTCGAGGCCCCGGTGCCGCAGCCCCTCGACGAAATCGAGGAAGTTGGGATGTGACAATTCGAGAACGTGACAATGCGCGTCGATGAAATATTTGTATGCCATCTCTGCCTCCCACGGCTCCAGGCCCCCCTTCTGGAGGATGCCTCCGGGAATTATAGTGTGGATATGAACCCAGTCGAAGCCTTCGGCACGGCGGCCTCCGTCATCGTGGCCGTTTCCCTTATGATGCGCAACATCAAATGGCTCCGTGTCATCAACGCCGTCGGAGCCCTGGCCTTCGCCGTATACGGAGCAGCGATCCACGCCCTTCCCGTCTTCGCCCTGAACGCCTTCATCGTGGCGATAGACCTCTGGTATCTCGCGCGGATGCGGGCCACCCGCGACACCTTCGGCGTCATCCGGGGCGATCCGTCTAATTGGAGCTATCTCGACCAGTTCCTCGCCTTTTACGGCAAGGACATCGCCCGCTACGCCCCGGGTTTCGCCCTCGACAGGGCCGGGGGCTGGAAGGCGGAGTTCATCATCCGCGACATGGTGCCCGTGTCCCTCGTCGTGTGGCGCCCCCTGCCCGGAGGCGACGTCGAGATCGGCCTCGACTACGCCGTCCCGAGCCATCGGGATTTCCGCAGCGCCGAATACTACTTCCGCAAGGCGGCCGAGAATATCGCGAAGGGACAGGAGCTCTCCTTCGTCGAATGGAGCTCCGTTCCGGAGCATGAGCGCTATCTCCAACGCGTGGGCTTCGTTCCGGGAAAGAAGGATGGGAGCGGACGCGTCGAGTACCGGAAGACCGTCAGGGGTTGAAGTCGAACTTCAGCGATTGAGCTCCCCATCCAACGGTCGAATTCCGCCGTCAGGGACCGCCCGCCGGGAGGCTTTCTCCGGGAGGCTTTCTCCGGAAGGCGTCTTTCGGCGGCGGATAGTCGGGCCGGAAGGAGCCTTGGCCAGCTCGTAGGCCTTTCGCCGACCCTGTTTTCCCGCCTCGACGAGGAGGCCCGCCTTCGCGTAGCAATACAGCACCTTCCTCGCGCGCTCGCCGCCGATGCCGAGGGCTTCGCCGAGGGAGGCCGAATCGCAGGGCCAGACGAGGTCTCGCGGCAGGAGCCCCAGCCAGCCCGAGCGTCCGCGGAGGGAGCGCGATTCGAGGACCTCCACGAGCTCCCTCGAGAGCACGCGGTCGCCCTTCTTGCGCCAGGTCCACTTGCCGTCGCGGGTCCTGATCTCCCGGGCCTTCACCAGCAGCACCTCGACAGTGACGTTCCTGGCTGCGATGAGGCCGCTCGACATCACGAGTTCGTCGAAGACAGACCAGAGGTCGCCCCGCCTCGGGCCCTTGCGCTCCGACTCGACCTCGCCCGTGGCTGGATCGAGGCGGACGATCGAATAGGCCGCGAGCACGGGATGGACGACGCGCACGTGTCTCTGGCGCGCGAGGGAAAGCACCTTGGGCACGATGCGGTCGAGCCGCTTCGTCTGAACTTCGACGCATTCGCCGTCGGCGCGGAGCAGGTCCACGATCTTGCCGTCGAGGCTCACCTCGAGGCGATCGCCGGGCCGCGCGAGCCAGGATTTCAGCGAGGCATGGAGGGCGCTTTCCGCGAAGGTGTTGATGCCCTCGGTCTCCGCGTCGAGCTCGATCGAGGCCTCGGCCAGGGATTCGGCGGCGACCGTCACCGCGCCGAGGCGCGCGCCTCCACCGCCGTCTTCCGGGTCCGACCTCGAC
>DATKTD010000326.1:0-9295 GCA_035531315.1 Rectinemataceae bacterium | reverse complement strand
GCGCCATCGGCTGGTACATCGACAGCTATCGCCTCGCCCAGGTCTCGATAAACCTGCTGAATTACCACAACACGCCCCTTCATGTCGTCTTCGAGACCGTGAAAACCGAGGCGGAGAAGCTCGGCATGCTCGTCACCGGCTCCGAGATCGTCGGCCTCGTCCCCCTCGAGCCCCTCCTCGACGCGGGAAGATACTTCCTCGAGAAGACGGGCAAGAGCGGGGGAGCCAGCTCCCGCGAGCTCGTCGAGACGGCGCTCCGCTCCATGGGCCTCGACTCCGTCGCCGCCTTCGAGCCGGAAAAAAAGGTGATCGAATGGGCCTGCAGGCCGCCACGGCCCCTCGTCTCGATGAAGACGATCGACTTCGTCGACGAGGTGTCCAACGACTCCCCGGCTCCCGGAGGCGGTTCGGTCGCCGCCCTCGCGGGCAGCCTCGGCGCCGCCCTCGCCTCTATGGTGGGCAACCTTACGGTGGGGAAAAAGGGCTACGAGGCGAATTGGAAGGATCTTTCGAAACTAGCCGCGAAAGCCCAGACCATCAAGGAGGGCCTCATCGACGCGGTCGACGAGGATACGGCGGCATTCAACGGCATCATAGAGGCGGGCAGGATGCCCAAGGCCACGGAGGCCGAGAAGGCCTCCCGCGACGCCGCGATCGAGGCCGCCAACAAGAGGGCCTCGGAGGTCCCCCTCGCTTCCGCACGGCTTTGCGTCGAGGCGGCGCGGCTCTGCGTCGAGGCAGCCGAAAAGGGCAACCTGAATTCCGTCTCCGACGCCGGCGTCGGCGCCCTGATGGCCCGTTCGGGAGCCATCGGCGCCGGCCTCAACGTCCTCATCAATCTTGGCGGCGTCAAGGACGCGATTTTCACGACCCGCCTCGAAAAAGAGGCGAAGAAACTCATCGCCGAGGCCGAGGGAATAGAGGCCAAGGTCCTCGCGAAGGTGCGTTCGACCATCGGACGCTAGCGGGAAGACATCCGGCACCTCCTTCTCGGATCTTCGCGCCGCCGGGGGCCGCCCCTCACGGAACCCCTGGCAGTATTGACTAAAGGGAGCCCTTGTCCCTATATCCTAGCAAGCGATGCGCCGGTCGTGCCGGCCGGACAAGGAGCGATGCCGGGATGATAGGGTCCGATGTCAGCGTCTCGGGTATAGCCAAGTCCTTCGGCGATTTTCCGGCGCTGAAGGATCTTTCCCTCGAAATCAGAAAGGGCGAATTCTTCAGCCTCCTCGGCCCCTCCGGCTGCGGCAAGACGACCCTCCTCCGTGTCATCGCCGGCTTCGAGGACCCCGACACCGGCCTCGTACTACTCGACGGCAAGGACGTCACGGGTCTTCCTCCCGACAAGAGGGGCTGCAACACGGTCTTCCAGAGCTATGCCCTCTTTCCCCATCTCAGCGTCTTCGAGAACGTCGCCTTTTCGCTGCGTCTGCGGAGGACCCCCAACAGGCTAGTCAAAGACCTCGTCATGGGTCACCTTGCCCTCGTCCAGCTCGAGAAGCACGCGGACAAAAAGCCCTCGATGCTGTCGGGCGGTCAGAAGCAGCGCGTGGCGATCGCGCGGGCCCTCATCAACGAGCCCTCGGTCCTCCTCCTCGACGAACCACTCTCGGCCCTCGACGCCAAGCTCCGGCAACGCATGCTCGTCGAGCTCGACGCGATACACGACAAGGTTGGAATTACCTTCATTTATGTGACCCACGACCAGGCCGAGGCCCTATCCGTTTCCGATCGCATAGCCGTCATGGATGGAGGCAGGGTTCTTCAGGTGGGCTCGCCCCAGGAAATCTACGAGAATCCGCGAACCGACTTCGTGGCTCGCTTCATCGGCGACACCAACCTCTTCCTTGGCGCCGTGGTCGGGCGCGAGGCGGAGCTGGCCCTGGTCGAGGTGGAGGGCCTCGGGATTCTCAAGGTCGAGGCCAACGGCGAGGCGCCTATAGGCGCCCGGGTCAGCGTGGCCGTCCGCCCCGAGAAGCTCCACATTTCGCGGATCCGGCCGGAGGCGCCGAGGGTCGACGCGAACACCCTGACCGGACGTGTCGAGGAACCCATCTATTCCGGCTTCCAGTCCAAGTACTTCGTGCGCAGTGCCGGAGGGGCCATCCTCGTCGTCTTTCGCCAGCACGCCCAGTGGTCGGAAGGCGTTCCCGACATCAAGTGGAAGGACGAAGTCTACGTAACCTGGAGCGCCCGCGACGCGGTCATAGTAGAGAGTTCGCGTCGCGACGGCGCGGTCATCGGCGACGGGGTCGCCGGCGAGAGTTCGCGTCGCGACGGCGCGGTCATCGGCGACGGCGTCGCCGTAGAGAGTTCGCGTCGCGACGGCGCGGTCATCGGCGACGGCGTCGCCGGGCGCTGAAACGCGGCGATGAAGCAGCGCAACTTCGGGCCATGGTACGCCCTTCCGCAAGGACTCTGGCTGAGCCTCTTTTTCGCGGCGCCCCTGGGTATCATCGTAGTCTACTCCTTCCTTCGGAAGGGTCTGTACGGTGGCGTCGTTCCGGTCTTTTCGCTCGCGGCCTGGCACAGCCTCGGAAGCCCAATCCTTCTTTCCGTGGCTTTCAAGACGCTCTTGGTTTCGGTGGCGGCGACGGCCATCACCATACTCATAGCCCTGCCCGCGGGCTATTCGATAGCGCGGAGCAAGAATCAGACTCTTCGTCTTTTTCTGATAATTGTGCCATTCTGGACAAACTTCCTCATTCGCGTCTACGCGTGGATCTCCATACTGGGCACCGAGGGTTTCCTTAACGACGCCCTCCGTTTCCTGGGCCTCGTGGACTCGCCGCTGCAGTTCCTCTATACCCAGACCACGGTCACTCTCGTGCTTGTATACATGTATCTGCCCTACGCGATACTTCCGCTCTTCTCCACGATCGACAAGTTCGACTTCACCCTTCTCGAGGCCGCTCGCGACCTGGGGGCGTCGAGACTCGGGGCCATCGTGCGCATACTCCTCCCGAATATCCGCGGCGGCATCGTGACGGCGCTGCTGTTCACCTTCATTCCCATATTCGGCGCCTATGCCGTACCCCTCCTCGTGGGAGGCAAGGATTCATACATGCTCGGCAACATCATCGCCGATCAGGTGACGAAGACCAGGAATTGGCCCCTCGCTTCCTCGATTTCCATGGCGGTGAGCCTCCTGGCCGCCATGGGGAGCCTCGCCTTCGCCTGGACTTCCGGACGGACGGCGAGCCGGTCGGTGGCGGACGGCAACGAGGATCAGGGGCTTCCCGCCACCCAGCCGGTCGGAATCTCCGCGTTCGAGAAGGCATCGCCGTGAGCACGCGAAGGCGCTGGTCGTTCTCCGATACCGTATTCTGGATCATCGTATTCTTCCTCTTCCTTCCCCTTGCGGTCCTCCTCCTGTATTCCTTCAACGCGTCGAGGGGTGGCTCCTTTACCGGATTCTCCACCATATGGTACGAAAGGCTTTTTCTCGAATCGCCCGAACTTTGGAAGGCCTTCGGCAAGAGCCTCATCATCGCCCTCGGCTCGGCCTCCGCCGCGACGATCATCGGTACCCTCGCCGCCGTCGGCACGAGTCGGTACAGGTTCAGGGGCCGGGGCTATGTTTCGGCGATGAGCTTCATGCCCATGATCCTTCCGGAGATCGTCATGGGAGTGTCCCTCCTCATATTCTTCGCCGACATGGGGTTCAAGCTGGGCCTCGTCACGATCTTCATAGCCCATACCACCTTCAACCTGCCCTTCGTATATCTTCTCGTGTCGGCCAGGCTTGAGGAATTCGATCCCGCGGTCATAGAGGCGGCCCGCGATCTCGGTGCCAACGAAATGCAGACCCTCCTTCGGGTTATTCTGCCCATGATCCTGCCGGGCATACTTTCGGGCTGGCTCACCGCGGTCACCCTCTCGCTCGAGGATTTCGTCATCACCTTTTTCGTGGCCGGGCCGGGCTCGACCACGCTTCCCCTCTACATCTACTCGGCCATACGCTTCGGGCTGTCGCCCGTCATCAACGCCCTCTCCGTGGTGATGATCGCGGGCACGGTGCTCCTCGTGTACCCGTCGCGAAAATTCCTCAAGGCCTTCGCGGCGCGAGCATGAGCGCCGTCGAGCGTCCAATGACCTGGCTCGCGGCGAGGGCCCTTCGGCCCTCGCAGTACATAGGAGGAGGTTCCGCATGAGAAAGGTATCGACGTTTCGCCGGTCTATTGGGATCGTGGCGCTTGTCGCGGCGCTGGCGATCCTGGTTCCGGCACTGGCTTCCTGCTCGAAGACGCAGGCGGCGCCGAAGAAGCTCTACATCTTCAACTGGACCTATTACACGCCCGACTCGGTTATCAAGGCCTTCGAGAAGGAATACGGCGCGGAGGTCGTCTACGACACCTTCGCCTCCAACGAGGAGATGTTCGCCAAGCTCAAGGCGGGCGGGTCGAATTACGACATCGCCTTTCCCTCGGGAGACTATGTCTCGATCATGATCAAGGAAGGCATGCTCGCCCCGATCGACCATTCCAAGATCCCCAATTTCAAGAACCTCGATCCCGCCGTGCTGGCGAAATGCGGCTTCGATCCGGGCAACAAGTATTCGGTGCCCTACTACATGGGGGCGGCGGGAATAGCCGTCAACAAGACCAAGGTCAAGAACTACGACAGATCCTGGGCAATCTTCGGACGCAAGGACCTCAAGGGCAAAATGACGATGCTCGACGACATGCGCGAGGTCATGGGCGACGCGCTGGCCCATCTCGGCTATTCGGTGAACAGCCTCGACGAGGGGCAGCTCGCCGCCGCGAAGAAACTCATCAACGACGAATGGAAACCAAACCTCCTCAAATTCGACGCCGAGGCCTTCGCGAAGAATTTCGCCTCCGGCGACCTGTGGGTCGCGCAGGGCTACGCCGAGAACATCTTCGCCGAATACGATCCGGCGAAGCGCTCCGACGTCGACTTCTTCATCCCGGCCGAGGGCGGACCCATGTACATCGATTCGATGGTCATCCTCAAGGGCTCGAAGAACATAGATCTCGCGCACGATTTCATCGACTTCATCCATCGCCCCGAGAACTACGCGGCCTTCGTCGACGCCTTCGGCTTTCCGAGCTCGGTCAACGTGCCGGCCCGGGCGCTCAAGAAGGGCGATATGTGGTACAAAGTGGAGGATCTCGCGAAGTGCGAGACCAAGGACGATCTTGGCGCAGGCCTCGACAAGTACAACGCGATCTGGCAGGACATCCGCGTCGGCCAGTAAGGACAGCATGAATCTCGTCATACTCGACCGGCTCGGCCTCGCCCTCAAGGATGGCTTTCTCTTCGAGGACCTGACGGTCGGTATCGACGAGGGCGAACGCATCGCCGTCGTCGGTCGCAACGGCACGGGGAAGACCAGCCTTCTCCGGCTTGTCTCGGGCAGCCTCGTCGCCGACAAGGGGAGGGTGGCCCGAAAGCGGGGCCTGGCCATCTCCGTCCTCGAACAAGCGCCCCCCACGCCGCCGGGCACCAGCCTGGGCGACTTTCTCTTTCTCGGCGAGGCACCGGAGATTGCCCTCGCCAGGAGACATCGCGATCTCCTCGCCCGCTCCGCGAGCCACGGGGAACTCGCCCCGGTCGAGGCCGAACTCGAAGCCTTCGGTCCCGTCAGCCTCGAGAACCGCTACCTCGCCCTCTGTGCCGAGCTGGGCCTCGAGGACCCCGACGTCGACATGAGCGGCTTTTCGGGGGGCATGGCCAAGAAGGCCTCCATCGCCCGCGCCCTCGCCCCACGTTCGGAGCTGCTCGTCCTCGACGAGCCGACGAACCATCTCGATGTCGAGACGATATCCTGGCTCGAGGGCAAGCTCCTCGGCCGAGAGGGCGCCATCCTCTTCGTCACCCACGATCGCTGGTTCATCGACGCGGTCGCGACGGGCATCCTCGAGATCGATCGACGGAGGGTCTTCGCCCATCCCGGCAATTTCACCGACTGGTTGGAGCGCAGGGCCGAGCGCGAGGCCGCCATGGAGAAGGCCGAAAGCCGACGCCTGGCCAAGCTCAAGATCGACCTCGCCTGGCTCGCGCGCGGAGCCAGGGCCCGGGCGGGCAAGAGCGAGCGCCGCAAGGACGTCATTCGAGGCATGCAGGGCGCCGGCCTCGAACGCCAGGCCGAGGGCTCGCGCTTTTCGTCGGTGGCCGTCCGCATCGGCAAGAAGGGCATCGAGTTCAGGGGCGCGACGAAGGCTTGGAATGGCCGGGAGGTCATCGCGCCTCTCGACTGGGACTTCCTCCCTGGCGCGAGAATCGGGGCCATCGGAGCCAACGGCTCGGGCAAATCGACCCTGCTCGGCCTCGCCGCCGGCATCCTCGAGCCCGACTCGGGCCTGGTTTCGCGCGGAGAGACCCTCAGGATAGGCCTCTTCGACCAGCGAGGCGAATCGCTCGACTCCGAGTCCTCGCTGATCGACATCGTGCGCGACAAGGCCGAGCGCATCAAGATGGGCGATGGCACGAGCCTATCGGCCGAGGACTTCCTCGAGCGATTCGGCTTTCCCCGGGCCTTCCAGACCATGAAGGCCGCCAGACTCTCCGGAGGCGAAAGGCGGAGGCTCCAGCTCGTGCGGCTCCTTGCCGATTCGCCCAACGTCCTCCTTCTCGACGAACCGACCAACGATCTCGACATCGCGACGATAGAGCTCCTCGAGGATTGGCTCGACGACTTCGCCGGCTCCCTCCTCGTCGTGTCCCACGACCGGGCCTTTCTCGACAGGACGGTGGACAGCCTCATCGTCCTCGATGGCAAGGGCGGGGCGAAGACCTTCCCTGGGGCCTGGAGCGACTGGATAGCCAGCCTCGGGAACGGCGAGAGCGGCACGGGGAACAAGCCGGACGCCGTCTCCGCATCGGTGGTGGAGGGCCCCGCGGGTAGTCCCCCGCCCGGAGCAAAGAAACGCGAAGCCCGGCTATCCTGGGCGGAACGCAGGGAACTCGACGGCCTCCTCGACGCGATCTCGGCCCTCGAGGTTGAAAAAACACAATTGGAAGGACATTTTTCCTCCACCTCCGTCGGGGGCAGGGATAGGGCGGCCGACACCAGACGTCATGCCGAGCTCGAGTCCCTCATCGCCGCGAAGACCCAGCGATGGGAAGATCTCGCCGCGAAGGATCTCGGGTGAGGGCGGGGCGGGCCGAGGCCGGCTTCGACGAGCTTTCCCCCGCCTTGGCCCTCGAGGCGGTGGAGGAATTCGCCGGCCTCCGCCTTGACGGGACCATGTCGACCTATCCGAGCTATGTGAACCGGGTCTACGGGTTCAGGACCGAGGATGGAGAGGCCCTCGTCGCCAAGTTCTATCGCCCCGGGCGATGGTCCTACGAGGCCATCCTCGAGGAGCATGACTACATGGCCGATTGCGTGGCCGCCGACATCCCCGTCGTGACGCCCCTCCCCGGCTCCGACGGTTCGACCCTCGCGACCCTCGAGCTCGAGGGGGACGAGGGGAGCGTCGAGTACAATTTCGCCCTCTTTCCGAAAAAGGGGGGCAGGAATTTCGACGCGGAAACCGATGCCGACTGGCGACGCCTCGGTGCCATCGCCGGAAGACTCCATCGAGTCGGTGCCGCCGGCCAGGCGAGGCGGCGCCAGCGTTTCGACGCCGCCCTCGTCCGAGGATGGGTCGAAGAGCTGCGCTCCCTCGTGCACCCCGAGACGCGCGCCGACTTCGAGGAAGGCGTCGCTTCGGCCCTGGAAGCCATTCTGCCCCGCCTCGAGACGATGGAGCTTCAACGCATCCACGGCGACCTCCATCGCGGCAACATTCTCGAGAGACCGGGAGAAGGCCTCCTCGTCATCGATTTCGACGATTGCATGAACGGACCGCCGGTCCAGGATCTCTGGCTCCTCCTTCCCGACAGGGCGCCGAACTGCCCACGCGAGCTGTCCCTTCTCATGGAAGGCTATGGCGATTTCGCGGTTCTACCGAGGGGAAGCATGGCCTTCATCGAGGGCCTGCGATTTCTCCGCATGCTCCATTTCCTGGCCTGGAGGGCCAGACAGCGCCATGACGCATGGTTCGCGAGGGAATTCCCCGATTGGGGCAGCAAGGGCTACTGGAGCGCCGAGATCGAGTCGCTGCGCGAGCAGTCCACCATGCTCGGTCTCGATGAAGACCCGCCATATTGACAATCGGCTTCCCTCCCCGCTATTTTATGGGCGCGCGCGCCGGTCGTATAACGGCTATTACCCCAGCCTTCCAAGCTGGAGACGAGGGTTCGACTCCCTTTCGGCGCTCTTGAAAAGGCTCGCTACGGCGAGCCTTTTTCCTAATACGACGAATGGGAGTCGAACGGGAAGCGCGTGCACGAGGCTTTCCGAGACATCGAGGAAAGCACCGGGTCGAGCGTCAGGAAGACGCGAGAGCGATTCCCGCGGCCTGGAGCGAAGCGTTCGGATGACGCTGAGCGGAAGGCGACTCCCTTTCGGCGCTATAGTCAATTACCCTCAAACTTCTCGCCAGTCATCCCCAGTTCGCCGATCCTCCTCGAAAGATTGTTGGGAAGGAGGCCGAGGGCCGTCGCGGTCTTCGTGACGGAGCCCTTGTTCTCGGTCAAGGCGCGCAGGATGTAGTTTTTCTCGAAATCGAGCTTCGCCTTCCTGAGATGAACGAGGGGCTCGGACGGCTCGGTCTTCGAGCTGAGGGGGGCCGCCGCGTGTCTTGTCTCTTGCCGCGCGCCGGTCGTGGCCAGGCTCGCGAGATCGGCGGCGCCGATCCAGGGGCCCTTCTGCGCGTCGCCCAGGAGCCAGCGGGCCCTTTCGACGAGGTCCCAGAGCTCGCGTACGTTGCCCGGCCAGTCCCGGGCCTCGAGCCAGCCCAGGGCCCCCTCGTCGAAACGGATCGCGGGTCCGTCGTCGCAAGCCCCCTCTCCCGAAGCCGCGATCGACGCACCCAATGCCGAAGGTCCAAAGCCTCCGGCTCCCGCCTTGGCGAGAAGCCATCGCGCGAGGATCGGTATGTCGGCCCTCCTCTCGGCAAGGGGTGGGACGCGAATGGTGGCCTGGGCAAGGCGCCAGAAGAGGTCCTCCCTGAATCGCCCCTCGGCCGCCTCGGCCTCGAGGTTCCGGTTCGTGGCCGAGACGAGGCGCAGCGAGACGCGCTCGGTTTCGGTCGACCCGAGGCGCTGGACCTCTCCCGTTTCCACGGCCCTGAGGAGTTTGGCCTGCACGGCTAGGGGTATTTCGCCTAACTCATCAAGGAAGAGCGTACCATCGCCGGCAGCCTGGAACCAGCCGGGTCGATCGCTGTCCGCGCCGGTGTAGGAGCCGCGGCGCGAGCCGAAGAAAAGCGATTCGGCGAGC
>DATKTD010000325.1:0-2762 GCA_035531315.1 Rectinemataceae bacterium | reverse complement strand
GCCGGAAGCCGCCTCCCTCGGTTCGGCGAAGGCCCTAGGCCCCTACCTCAACGTCAGCCTCGCCCGAAGTCCGGAGATCGCCGATACCATCGAGGTCGCCCTCGCCCCCACATGGGGCCGGACCGCCTCCCTGGCGGGACGCAAGGTCATGGTGGAATTTTCCAGTCCCAACACCAACAAGCCCCTCCACCTCGGCCACCTCCGCAACAACGTCCTGGGCGAATCCGTTTCGCACATCCTGTCGGCAGCCGGAGCCGAGGTGCGCAAGATAAACCACATCAACGACCGGGGAATCCATATCTGCAAGTCGATGCTCGCCTATATGAAGAAGGGCGGGGGACGGACTCCCGAGGACGAGGGCCTCAAGAGCGACCACTTCGTCGGCAAGTACTATGTGCTTTTCAACGAACTCAAGGCCGAGAGCAAGGACATCGAGACCGAGGCCCAGGAACTCCTCCTCAAATGGGAGGCCGGCGATCCCGCGACCAGGGAGCTGTGGAAGAAGATGAACGACTGGGCCGTCGGCGGCATCAGGAAGACCTACGCGCGCACAGGCATCAGCTTCGACCTCAACGATTTCGAGAGCGACACCTACGAACTGGGCCGCCGCTACGTCCTCGAAGGGGTCGAAAGGGGCATCTTCTACAAGGCCGAGGACGGCTCGGTCCAGGTCAATCTCGAGGACGTGGGCCTCGACACCAAGGTCCTCCTCCGCAAAGACGGGACGAGCATCTACGTCACCCAGGATATCGGTACGGCCATCGACCGCCACGAATCCTGGCCCTACGACCAGCTCATCTACGTCGTCGCGAGCGAGCAGCAGTACCATTTCAAGGTCCTTTTCGAGATTCTTCGCCGTCTCGGCTTCGAGTGGGCCAAGGACCTCCACCATCTCTCCTACGGCCTCGTCAACCTTCCCTCGGGACGGATGAAGACCCGCGAGGGAACCGTCGTCGACGCCGACGACCTCATCGACGAGCTCGCCACGCTCGCTGCCGCGGAAATCGAGGCCAAGGGCCGCGAGGATTCTGTGGGGGATCTCGCCTCGGTGAGCGAGAAGATTTCCCTCGGCGCCCTTCATTACTATCTCCTCCAGACGGCGCCGACCAAGGACATGCTCTACGATCCCGAAGCCTCCCTTTCTTTCAATGGGGACACGGGACCCTACATACAGTACATGGGCGCCCGGGCCTCCTCGATCATACGCAAGGCCGCGAAGGGGGAGGGCAAGCATCTGGAAGGCAACTTCCGAGCCTCCAAGCTCGAATCCGACGCCGATTGGGCCCTCGTCCGCCTCGTCGCCGCCTTTCCGGCCGCAATCGACGCGGCGGCCGCCAAGCTCGACTCCTCCATCGTCGCCAATTACCTCCATGACCTCGCCCAGGGCTTTTCCACCTGGTACAGGGACAACCCTGTCCTCTCGAATCCCGACGCCGATCTCGCCGCCAGCCGTCTCGAACTCGTCAAGGCCGTCAGGGAAACCTTCAAGGCGGGTATGGGCCTGGCCTGCATTCCCTTCCTCGAGGCGATGTGAGCGCGGATTGACAGGGAGACGCATTGCGTTGTATAGATTTCCGTCCAAGTATAGCCACGTGTCGAGGTAGAGTGATGTACGCAGTAGTCGAGATCAATGGTAAGCAGTACAGGGCGGAGAAGGGTTCTACCTTCTCGGTCGATCGTTTCGATGCCGAGAAGGGCTCGTCCGTCTCCTTCGACAAGGTTCTTCTCCTCGGTGGAGAGGCTGTCAAGGTTGGGGCCCCCTATGTCTCCGGAGCCGCCGTCAAGGTTACTGTCCAGGACGAGGTCAAGGGCGACAAGGTCATCATCTTCAAGCACAAGGCCAAGAAGGATTACCGCCTCACCCAGGGGCATCGTCAGCGCTACACCGTCGTCAAGGTCGAGGACATTGTCGGCTGAGGCGCTACGGATCAGGGTGTAGGGGCGTTCGTCGGTGATCAAGGCTCGCGCCGTGATCGACTCCGATGGGATGCTCCTCGAATTCGAGGCCAGCGGTCATGCCCGCAGGGGTAATCAAGGCTTCGATATCGTCTGCGCCGCATTTACCGTGCTGGCGCGGACAGCCTATGGTTCCCTCGCCCTGCTCCCCGGAGCCAGGGTCGGGGGTTCGGCCCCCGAGCCGGGCAGCCTCGATTTCCGCGTTGAATCGATGCCCGGCGAGGAAAGGGAAAAGGCGATCGGCATGAGCGCCTACCTTCTCGAAGGTCTTCGAAGCCTCGAGCGGGAATTCCCCGACGCGGTCGGCATTCGAACGGAAACTGTACGGAGGAAGTGATATGGCACACAAGGGCGTTAACGGTCGCGATTCCAATCCCCAGCATCTCGGGGTCAAGGCCTTCGGCAACCAGGGCGTGATCGCCGGTTCCATCATCGTTCGCCAGCGCGGCACGAAGATCCATCCCGGTGCCAATGTCGGCATCGGCAAGGACGACACCCTCTTCGCCCTCGTCGACGGCACGGTCTTTTTCAAGGAATTCAAGGGCAAGAAGTACGCGGGCGTCGAGCCCTTTCCCGTCACCGAGTGAGGATTGACCCGGGATTCCGGGTCGACCTCATCGCTATCTCGGCCACCCGCGAGGGGGCATTGGCCGGCGCAGAGCCGGGACAGGAGCCGCCGCGGCCCATCTTTCCGGATGGGAAAGCGGCGGTTTCCATTTGAAGGTAGGTCATGGTCAAGTTCGCCGACGAGGCAACAATCATCGTGAGTTCGGGTAATGGAGGGGACGGCTGCATCGCCTTCAGGC
>DATKTD010000324.1:0-19145 GCA_035531315.1 Rectinemataceae bacterium | reverse complement strand
TCAATCGCCGGAAAGAAAAGACGAAGCGGCTTCCGTCTTCTCCCGCCGCGGCCTTGCCCAAAGCCCCCTTCTCACCGATAATGCCCGCCATGGCAGAGGAGCAGACCTTCGTCCATCGGCTAGAGAGTGCGCTCGAGGCCAAGCGCGCGAGTCTCGAGCGAAACGAGCTCGCGAAGCTCAAGGAAAGCTGGAAGCTATTCCAGGCCGCCTTCCACGGGATCTCCAATGTCCTTCTCAAAAAGGGCGTCATCCACGAGGATCCCTACAAGTACGAGATGAAGATCTCGGACGTCCAAAATCCCCCGGACGCCCCCTTCCTCGAATCGGAGCGGGCCGAGCAGATGAGCCTCCGCATCTCCCAGTTCGAGGCCTATGTCGAATTCCTTATCAATTATTATCAATTCGACACCGACTTCCTCTCGATCGGCAGGATCAAGCGCCTCCTCGCCTTCGTGAAATATTTCAATTTCACCTCCTTCCAGGAGACGAGCACGGCGCCGAGCACCAGGGGGCTGGCGGAACTCGTGGGCCTCGTCAGGAGGGGCAACGACCCCATGTCGGGAGGCATACTCTCGGAATCGGTGGGCCAGCTCGAGCGATCGACCCGAGACATCCTCTCGGCCCTCAAGGCCCTATCGGAATTCCAGCGCGAGGCGTATAAGCTCGAGGTGCGGAGCCTCGTCATGCCCGGACTGGCCATCGAAGCCGCTTTCGGCATGCAGCACCGCGAGGAAGCGATGAGGAAGGTCAAGGCCAAGTTCGCCGAGGTCGCCGGCGACAGACCCTTCTTCCCGGAACTCGTTTCCGAGATACTCGACGAAGACTGCGCGCCCGACGGACAATCCCGCAGGGAGGAGATCCTCCGCAAATTCGCCGTCAGCGAGGAAAAAAAGGCAGCGAAGGTCCAGACGCGCTCCTACAAGAGCGTCGTCATCGAGGGCATCCGCATTCTGGCTGGCGCCGGCACCCAGCTCGAGGACAGCGTCCTCAAGCTGTCCTCTAATTCGTCGGTGATCGAGTCGGCGGAACGCGGCTTCATGCAGCAACTGCGCAAGGCCATCCGCAAGCTTTTCGGCAGGGGCGAGGGAAAGCTCGTCTACGAGGTGGCGGTCGTCGACGCCCTCACCGGAGAAAAAAAATCCGAGTCGATCGATTTCGGGGCCTTCATCGAGGAAGGGACCCGAAAGGCGCGGCTTCTTTCCTCCCTCCTCCAGCGCAACGGACCGACGATGAAGCGCCTCGAGACGGCCGAGGACGACCACGTCTTCAAATTCCTCGAGCGCAACATCGAGGAACTCCAGCGCCTCATCAGGCGGCTCAACGCCCTCGACGACCATTTCAAGTCGATCTTTCCCACCGAGGAAAAGGCCAAATTCCGAGGCATAAAGTCGGAGATCACCACAATTAAGAACTGCATCATAAAGGCCAACCAAAAGAAGCACGAGTTCCATGCCCAGGTCGAGGAAGAGGAGCAGCTCCGCCGCCTCGGCGTACGTTCCGACTGAAGGAAGTCATATGCGCAGAATCATCCCAGCCATCGCTCTCCTCTGGAGCCTCGCGGCCTTTTCGGCGGCCGCCCAGCCTCCGGAGCCCATAGATCCCTCCGCCCAGCGCGAATTCGTCGTCGCCTTCAACGCCGTCGACATCAACTTCGATCCCCACCATTCCATATACGCCTCCGAGGCCCAGCTCTTCACCGCGATCTACGAGGGCCTTTTCACCTACGATCCCTCGAGCCTCGAGCCGGTGAAGGCCGCCTGTTCGTCCTGGACGACCTCGAAGGACGGGCTCACCTACAGCTTCACCATCCGCGACGACGCGCGCTGGTCGGACGGCAGCCCCCTCCTCGCCCGCGATTTCCGCGAGGCCTGGCTCCGGGCCCTCGCTCCCGCGGAAAAGGCCGACTACGCCTCGTTTTTCGACATCATCGCGGGGGCCAAGGCCTACCGCCTGGGCAAGAACGCCGATCCGGCGAGCGTCGGTATATCGGTCGAATCCGATCGGGTCCTCGTCGTAAAGCTGGCCTCGCCGGCCGTCTATTTTACCCGGCTCCTTTGTCACCACGCCTTCTCGCCCATCCATCCCTCGATGCTCGGGCTTCGCGATTGGTCCACGGCGACCAGCATCCCCGTCGACGGAGCCTTCACCATAGCCTCCCGCTCCAAGGACGAAATCGTGCTCGCGAAGAATCCGATGTATTGGGACGCCGCCAACGTCTCGCTTCCCGGCATTCGCGTCCTCCTCACCGACGACGACGACAAGGCGACCCGCCTTTTCGACAACGGCGGCATAGACTGGCTTGCCGGCCCCATGAACCTCGACCAGCTCCTTTCTCGCAACGCCATCCACGCCGGCGCCATGTTCGGCACCCAGTATTGGTACTTCGATTGCGCCACGAAGCCCTTCGATTCGCCTGACCTGCGCGAGGCACTCGCCCTCCTCCTTCCTTGGAAGGATATCAGGTCGACGGACAGCTACCTCAATCCCGCCGAGACTCTTGTGCTCCCGATCTCGGGCTACAACGAGGCCAAGGGCATCTCGGCCACCGACGAGGCGAAGGCCCGCGAATTGCTCGCGAAGAGCGGCCATCCAGACGGGGCCGGCCTGCCGACCATCTCCATCGCCATACCCTCCGGCGCCGACGACGCGGTCAGGGTCTCGGCTCTGATGAAGAGCGCCTGGGAAAAGATCGGCCTCAAGGTCGAGGTGACGACCATACCCGCGGCCCGGTATTTCGACGCCGTCAGAAGGAAGGCCGACGGAACGGCCTATACCCTCTCCCTCACGACCTGGATCGGCGACTTCGCCGACCCCCTGGCCTTCCTCCAAATGTGGGAAAGCGACTCCAACCTCAACGATGCCCACTATCGCGATCCCGATTTCGACCGGCTCCTGGCGGATTCCAACTCTCTCGAGGGCGCCAAGCGATTCTCGGCCCTTGCCAAGGCCGAAACGAGGCTCCTCCAGGGGGCGGCCTGCCTTCCCCTTCATTTCAGCATCGCCCTCAATGTGATCGATACCGACGCGATCTCCGGTTGGAGCGAAAACGCCCTCGACATCCACCCCTTCAAATATCTTTCCATCGGTCCGGCCCGCATCAGGCCCGGCGTCGTCCTGGCGCCTTCACATCAGGACCGGGGTTCATGAGGCGCTTGCTCGCTGGCCTCCTTTACCTCTTCCTCGGCTTGCCCGTCGCCTTCTCCGGCCTCCTCGCCCTTTCGGTGAAGCCTTGGGCCCTCGATCCCTCATTTTACCGCAGGGCCATCGAGGACCAGCGGCTCTGGACCGCCCTGCGATCGCCCGAAGCCCTGAAAGGCGTGCCGGAACGCATGGAAATCGGCGGCTATATCTTTTCGGGCCCGGCCCTCTACGGAGCCTTGCAGAAGCACATCCCCGAGGCCGAGCTCAAGAGCCTCGGCGGGCTGGCGGTCGATGACATAATCGGGGCCCTCAGGGCCGGAAGATCGGCCACGGCCCTCGATCTTCGCCCCCTCAAGTCGAGCCTTTCGAAGAACTCCCGCGCCTTCGCCGCCGACTACCTCCGTTCCCTGCCCCGGGGCCTTCCGACCTCCTCCACCGATCTCCGGGTCCTCCCCGAAGGGTCGGCGGGAAAGGCTTCCTCGAGCGCGGCCCAGGCCACGGAGAATCTCATTGCGTCCATTCCCGACATGGTGACGCCGGACGTCCAGACCGAGCCGCGAGCATCGTCCAGGGGCGGCCTCACGGTTGGAAGGGGGGGCCTCGACCGCATGTCCTCCTCGGCCCTCGCCGCCGGCGCCGTCCTCCTCCTCGGCCTCGGCTTTCTCGGCGGCGGAGGCATCGGCCGATCCCTCTCCCGGGCCGGTCGTTTTCTCATAATCCCATCGGCCATCGTACTGGCCGCGGGAATTGCTCTTTCGATTCCCGGCGCGCCCCTTGCCCTGGAACTTGTGAATCGCCTACCCAAGGCCCCCGAGGCGAGTTTCGTCGCCGCCCTGGGCGGATGGCTCGGGTCCTGGCTCGGCGTCGCCGCCAGGAGCTTCTTCGTCGTGGGCCTCTCCGGCGTCTCGATCGGCGCCCTCCTCGTTTCCCTGCGGCGCATTTTCGAGCCCCGCGAATTCTAAGAACCCGAAAGGATTCTCTCATGCGCGACGAACTCGACGACAACGCCCACCTTCTTCGCAACCTCGGATTCCCCCTCCTCGATGTCCACCACCCCTTCAGCCACTTCGACTTCGCCAAGCCGGGACGAAGGGTTCTCGTGGTCGGGCCCATGGGTTCGGGGAAGACCGAGTACTCGGCCAGGCTTTGGAGAGACAGCCTCGTGGCCAGGAAAAAGACGGGGGCCGCGGCGCGCGAGACGCTGACGAAGGGAGCCGACCGGAGACGGGTCTTCGTGGTCAGACAGGCCCTCGATTCGAGCCGCTTTCCGGATTATCCGAGCGATGCCCTCGCCTACCGCGGCGGCTACGAGCGCTGCGGCACGAGCATAGGCCAGGCACGCGACTCCTTTTCGCTCGAGACCCTCCTCGCGGAGAACCCCGAGGTCGGCACCTGGATCGTCGACGAGGCATCCTTCTTCGACGAGCGCATCGCCTATCTCATGAAGAACGAATCCGAGACCAGGGGCATCGTCTTCGTCTGCCCGACCTTGGTCCTCAATTTCAGGCGCGAGATATTCAACCAGACGGCCAGGCTCCTTCTCGAGACGGCCACCGACGTGTTCCCCCTCTCGGCCTATTGCGAACACGACGAATGCCTCGCCGATTCCCTTTATACCTATCGTTACTATCTCGTCGACGGCATCGAGTGCCCCGCCCTCTACTTCGATCCCCTCATCATCATCGGTGGCGATCGGACGAAGGACGACGGCAAGGAGCCCAACTACTGTACCCGCTGCGACCGGCACCATCGGCTTCCCGGCAAGGAATACACCTACCTTACGCTGAAGCCCCTGGGCGAAAGGGCGGCGCGAGACGACATCGAGCCCCTTCTTGCGGAGCTTAACGCCCTCGCCGGCGACATCGACTCCTCGCGCCTTGCCGCATCCCTTCGCTCGCGGGCCGAAAGCGGCGCCGATCCGGTTGACCTCGACGCCCTCCGCGTCCCTTGCATCGCGGAACGGGCCCTCGTCTATCTTTATGCGGAGGAGAATCTCCTCTCTATCGAACAGCTGCGCCGTATCGTCGAGGATCTCGGGCTCGACCGGGACTACCTCTCCCGACGCCTCGCGGACAATCGCCGGCCCGTCGATTTCTGAGCGCCCCCGGCCGGTCCTTCGACCAAGACACCGGAGGAGCCGAGACGCAAAAAAACCGGCCCGGAACTTATTCCGGGCCGGCCCTTATAGTCGGGAGCCCACAGTGTCGGCTCCTGCGTCAATTCAGGGCTGGGGGGACTTCCGCGCCTTGACCGCGCTCTTAGCTGCGGGCTTTGCCGCCTTGGCCTTGGGAGCGGCCTTCTTCGCCGTGGCAGGCTTGGCGACGACCTTCTTGGCCGCCTTCTGGACCGCCTTCGGCGCGGTCTTGGCGGTCTTGCCGCTCTTGGCCGCCTTGGAAGGGGCCTCTGCCTTGCGGGGCCTGCCAGGCTTCCGCTTCTCGCCGGAGGCGGAATCCTGACTGGGGATTAGGGACTGGGTGAAATCCTTGAGCTTCGCCAAAATTCCGAGAAGCTTCTTGGCGTCCGCTTCCGAAACCACCGCGGCGCCGGAGCCGAAAAGACTCGCGATATCGGGCCTCGCCTGAGTGGCGAGCTTCCGCCCTTCGGCGGTGAGGACTATGCGTCGGATACGAGCGTCCTCGGGATCGGCCTTCCTGTCGACGAGCCTCTTCTTCTCGAGAGAACCGCGGAGGACCATCGCGGTCGTCGAATCGGTCTCGAGAACCTGGGCGAGCTCGGCCTGGGAAAGCCCATCCTTCTCGGCGAGGGCCACGAGGGCTCCGTACTGGGCATAGGTAAGATCTCGGGCTCGGAGACGGGCTTCCGCGGCCCTCCTGGCCCTGACGGCCACCGAGGAGATCGCCTGGATAGCTTCGAGGATATCTGAATTACCAGAACTCATGCATGACTCCTTTCGCATTCATGTTATTTGTGATTGTAACAATTGTCAATGCAAACCGGCGATATTCCGGCGTTTAAGGCACCAATTCCGTCTATTTTTCGGCTTTTTCGAGAATTTCGAGGGCAATTCCGATGAATTTGGAGGCCGCGGAGGCTTCGGCAAAGGCAATTCTGAGGCTTCCGGGAGCCCCGCCGCCGCGTCCGCCCAAGGATTTGGCCGCCTCCGCGAGCTCCGGAGGAAGCGCCTTCCCGGGCCGACCGACCACCGCCACGGTGGCCGTTTCGGATACCGAGACGAGCCCGAAACGCCCCCTTGCCTTGAGGGCCTTCATTCCCTCCTCTATGCCGGGAGCCCCGGCCCCCGAAAGGTCCAGGGCGAGGGGGCTTCCCTCGACCGAGGCCTCGACGAGGCGCGCGGCCAGGAGCCCGAGGAGACTCTCGGCCCTCGAGAAGGAGTCCTTCGCCTTGGCGAAGAGCCTTTCCGCCCCCGAGGCGAGTTCTTCGGCAGGCACGGAAAGGATACGGGAAGCCGCAGAGGCTTCGCGATGGAGGCGGAGACATTCGTCCACGGCCCTGCCTCCAGCGGAAAAATGGAGTCGAATCTTCCCCTTGTAGCGCTCGACGGCATTGATCCTGAATAGCCGGAGTTCGGCGGTCGAGGCGACGTGGGTGCCGCCGCAGGGGCTGAAATCGAGGCCTTCGATCTCCCAGACGCGGATGACTTCTTCGCCCACGGGAGGGCTGCGCCGGAGCGGCAGGGTCAGTATATCCTCGGGCGGGCAGAGATGGAGGATGTAGCGGAAACCTCTCCCGATTGCCGCATTCACCTCGTCTTCAACGGTCGCCCACAGAGCGTCGGGGAATTCGGCCCTGTCCACGTCGATCGTGGATCTCTGGGACCCCAAATGGAAGGAGAGGGTGGCGATCGAGTGGTTTTTAAAGAGGATGGCGGAAAGAAGATGTTGAGCCGAATGCTGTTCGGTATGGTCACGCCTGCGACCTCGGTCGAGCCGGAGACGGACGGTCGATCCCGATGACGCCTCGGACGGGGAGGAGAGGCGGTGGACGATGCGCCCCGCCGTTTCCGTGACGGACGCGAGGGCGATGCCGTCGATATCGCCGAGATCCCAGGGTTGGCCTCCGCCTTCCGGATAGAAAATGGTCCTATCGATGATGAGTTCGAGGCCATCGGGACTCCGATCCAAGATGCGGGCCTCCGTCTCGGCGAGGGTCGGATCGATGTAATACAAAGTTTCCGTGCCAATGGCGTCCATCTTGAGCCTCTCCGTCGATCGGCGCGAATCGGAGAGGGCGCCGAAATCGAGGATAGGAAGTCTAGCTCCCTCGAGCGAAATGGCACAAGAGGAAGGCGCGTCACGCGAAACGAGCGTCACGCGAAACGAGCGTCGCCCGTAATTGACGCCCTCTCCGCTCCTTGGCTATTCTCGCCCCATGAAGATTTGGATGAAATACCTCGTGGCCGCGATTCTCGGCGCTGCCGTCGCGCTCGTCCTCCCCGCTTCCGACGCGGGGGCGGCAAAGGTCCTTTCCACGATCTTCGGCATAGCGGTCCATATCGGGCGCTACGCCCTCATTCCCCTCATTTTCTTTTCGCTCCCCGTCGCGGTTTTCGAACTCCACGAGGACAAGGCCTTCTGGAAGGACCTCGGCAAGGCTACCCTCTTCCTCCTCCTCTCGGTGGTCGCCTTCACCTTTCTCGGCGTCATCGGGGCGGCGATCTTCCATCCGGCGAGGATTCCCCTGGTGGCGGATACGGCCGCGGCCATCCCCGTACCCGGCATAGCCCAGTACCTGGACACGGTCTTCCCCTCCAGCGTCTTCGCCACCCTGGTGCAAGGCGACTATCTTTTGCCGGTCTGCCTTCTCGCCGTATTCCTCGGCCTCTCGTTCTCGCACGAAAGGGCCCTCACCAAGCCCGCAATCCTCGTCTTCGACGCCCTGTCGAGGGCCTTTTACCATATCAATTCGATCTTTACCGAGTTCCTCGGCATCCTCATCATCGGCGTCTCGGCCTGGTCCGTCTTCGAGCTCAGGTCCTCGCTCTCGGGCGATTTCTACCGGCCCCTCCTCCTCGTCATCGGTATCGAAACGCTGGTCATGGCCCTGGTGGTCGTGCCGCTGGCCCTTTTCCTCCTCCTCGGGCGAAAGAACCCCTACCGCTATCTCTACGCAATAATCGGGCCGGCCCTGGCCGGTCTCATGTCGGGCGACGCGTACTTCCCCCTCGGCTCCCTCATGAAGCATGTCCGCGAGAGCCTCGGGGTGAGGCGGAGGGCCAGCGCCATCGCCCTACCCCTTGCGGCGATCTTCGGCAGGGCGGGGACGGTCCTCGTCACGGCCACGACCTTCGTCGTCGTCCTTTCCTCCTATTCCGACCTGGGCCTCTCGGCCGGAACCCTGCTTTGGATACTCGCCGCAGCGCCCCTTGTCACCCTCGTGCTCGGAACGGTTCCCGGCACGGGTACGATCACCGCCCTCGTCGTCCTATCCGCCCTCTATGGCCGCGGTTTCGAAAACGGCTATCTCATCGCCGTGCCTGTAGCCCTTCCCCTCTCCGCCGCGGGGGCCTTTCTCGACATCATCTGGGCCGGCGTCGCCTCCCTCGTTCTCGCCCGTCGCGAGGGCTATGCCAAGGAGAGGGAAGCACGCTTCTTCATCTAAAACTGGCCCATACGCCCGCTTCGTTTTGAGGCGGGCTCATTTGCGCGTTTCAGCATCAGGCGCGCTAAACCGCGCTTCTTTCAAAAAACCCCTCGTTTTCTGGCGCTTCCGCGATGGATCGACTTGACGCGGCCCTTGGGGCCTTTCTAATATGAAGCCATGAACCTCAAGAACGTCCTTCGGGAAAATTCCATAGCCCTTCATCTGAAAGGCGGCACGAAGGAGGAGATCATCGATGAGCTCCTTGCCGCGGCGTCGAAGAGCGGCAAGCTCAAGGATGTGGCGGCAGCCCGGCGTTCTGTTCTCGAACGAGAGCGCCGCATGAGTACGGGGATGAAGCATGGCATCGCCATCCCCCACGGCAAAACCGACGCCGTCGATACCCTGATCGCCTGCATCGGCGTTTCGGACAAGGGTGTCGATTTCGACGCCCTCGATCGCGAGCCTTGCAGGATTTTCATCCTCACCCTCTCTCCCTCCGACAAGACGGGTCCCCACCTCCAATTTCTCGCCGAGGTCAGCCTCCTGTTCCGCAGCGAGGAGAAGCGACAGGCCATCCTCGCCGCCAAGGAGGCGACGGAGGTGCTCGGGGTCTTCATGGATCAGGAATAGGCAGGACGAAGGGTCTCGCGTCCCACGACGCGGGATCGCGGCCTCCCGAAAGAAAAAGCCCGCCCCGGTCTTCCGAGGCGGGCTTTTTCAGGCCCTGAGTACGGGAAGCCTACTCGAGGATGGCCAGGATATCCTGCATCTTCACGATGAGATGCTCGACGCCGTCGATCTTGACCTGGGTCCCGGCGTACTTGTCGTACATCACCTTGTCGTTTTCCTTGACCTTGATCACGTCGGCGTCGGTGCCGACGGCCACGACGAGGCCTTCCTGGGTCTTTTCCTGGGCGGTCTGGGGGATGATGATCCCGCCGGCGGTCTTCGCCTCGCTCATCTGGACCTTGACGAGAACGCGGTCACCGAGTGGTTTGAGTTTCATGTGCCTCTCCTTGAATGAGTTGTGGTTTGTGGGTGTATAGGAAGCCTGCAAAATATACGAAAAACATGACCGAGGGGTCAAGCGTGACCGCTTGGAAGCTCGGATGCGTCTTTTTCCGGGATGGCTTTCGTCTGCGCCCGGCAGTATCTTGAAGAAAACGGGGCCGATGCGCGACGCCCCTTCGCATCTACGTCCGGAACAAGAGGAATGTTGAATGGCCAAGAGGAAAGATCCCTGGAACCGGACCCGCAAGACGGGAGTCAACAAGCCCCCTCTGCAAAAGGGGGAGCCGAATCCCCTTCTTCCCCTGGGTCCCGGGGGCTCGCAGCTCCGCTTTTCCCTCGGCTACGCGCTGGCCCTCCTCGTCGGAGTAGCCCTCTTCAATTGGCTCCTCATAGGCAGCGACTCGACCGTGATCCCCTACTCCGTGTTCAAGGAAAAGATCAGGACGGGGGAGATAAACAAGGTCGAAATCGGGCAGAACTGGGATGTCGGATGGCTGGCCCAGGGGGCGGACGCTTCAGCGCCGAAGCGGCCCGAGCTCCCCCTCATGGGCAACCAGAAGACCGCCGCCACCGTCAAGACGGCTCCCGTCAACGATCCCGGGCTCATTCCTCTCCTCGAGGAAAAGTCCATCACCTACCAGTCGACATCGCGCGAGACGAGCGGAATCCTCTCCTTCGTCTTCTCATGGATCCTCCCCATCGCCTTCATGGTCTTCCTATGGCGTATCCTGTCCAAGCGCCTGGGCGGCGGAAATTCCAATGTCCTCGCCTTCGGGCAGAACAAGGCGACGATCGTCGCCGAGGGTGACATCCCGACTCGCTTCACCGACGTCGCCGGAGTGGACGAGGCCAAGGAGGAACTCGTCGAGGTCGTCGACTTCCTCAAAAATCCGAAGAAATACACCGACATCGGCGGAAAGATACCCAAGGGAGTCCTCCTTGTGGGCCCCCCGGGAACGGGCAAGACCCTCCTGGCGCGGGCGGTGGCAGGCGAGGCCGGCGTCTCCTTTTTCAGGATGAGCGGCGCCGATTTCGTCGAGATGTTCGTGGGCGTGGGCGCCGCGCGGGTGCGCGACCTCTTCAAACAGGCTCGGGGGAAGGCTCCCTGCATAATCTTCATTGACGAGCTCGACGCCATCGGGAAATCGCGCATCGTCGGCCCGATGGGCGGCAACGACGAGCGCGAGCAGACCCTCAACCAGCTCCTCGTGGAAATGGACGGCTTCGACGCCACCTCCGGCCTCATCATCCTCGCCGCGACCAACCGGCCCGACGTCCTCGATCCCGCCCTGCTCCGCGCGGGACGTTTCGACCGCCAGGTCCTGGTCGACCGCCCCGACCTCGTCGGCCGCGAGGCCATCCTCAAGATCCACGCCAAGCAGGTCAAGCTCGATACGGCCGTCGACCTCGCCAAGGTCGCCCGCGGCACCCCGGGTTTCGTGGGGGCCGATCTCGCCAACATAGTCAACGAGGCGGCCCTCCATGCCGTGCGACGCGGCAGGAAAAAGGTCCAGCATGCCGACTTCGACTCGGCCATCGAAAAAATCGTGGCCGGCCTCGAAAAGAAGAGCCGGGTCATGAATCCCGCCGAGAGGGAAATCATCGCCTGCCATGAATCGGGCCATGCCGTCGCCGCCGCCTTCACGAAGGGAGCCGACCCGGTCAAGAAGATATCCATCGTGCCGAGGGGCTTCGGCGCCCTCGGCTATACCCTCCAGCTTCCCGTCGAGGACCGCTACATCGTCACCGAGGATGAGCTGCTCGGGCAGATCGACGTCCTCCTCGGAGGCAGGGCCTCGGAGCAACTCCGCTTCGGTAGGGTGTCCACGGGGGCGGCGAACGATCTGACCAGGGCCACCGATGTCGCGAGGCGGATGATTTCCGACTACGGCATGTCGGAACGCTTCCGGAATATGGCCCTCACGCGGCGGGGGCAGTCCATGATGGGACCCTCGGCCGAGCCACTTCTGGGCCGCGAATACAGCGAGGAAACCCAGCGCTACGTCGACGAGGAAATAGCCAGGATCATCGCGAGTCGCTATGCCCAGGTCCTCTCCCTCCTTTCCTCGCATCGGGGGGCGATCGACGCCGTTACCGAGACCCTCCTCGAAAAGGAAACCGTGGACGAGGCGGAGTTCATCGCCATCCTCGGTGGTATCTCCGCCTAGGCGACCGACTTATGACACTTCTAACATACCGTGTCATATTGACCGAATCATGGGGGAAAAGGTATCCTCCTCACGTTGACATATTGGAAATTAATGTCAGCAGGAGGCATCAATGTCCGTCCTCATCAGGTCCCTAGGCGTCCATATCCCCGAGCGGAGAATCACCAACGAAGAACTCGGAAAAATGGTCGATACCACGGATGAATGGATCCGTTCGCATACCGGCATAGGCGCCAGACACATCGCCACCGATGGCATGCTCACGAGCGATATAGCTGCCGACGCGGCGAAAAAGGCCCTGGCCAAGGCCGGAATCGGCCCCAAGGACCTCGACTTCATCCTCGTAGCCACCGCCACTCCGGACTTCCTCGGCTTTCCCTCGACGGCCTGCATCGTCCAGGACAAGATCGGCGCCCACGGTTGCGCCGCCTTCGACATCACCGCGGGCTGCACGGCCTTCATCTACGGCCTCGACATCGCCTCGAGCATGCTTGCCTCGCGCAAGGGAGCCCATGCCCTCGTGATCGGCGCCGAAACCCTCTCGCGCGTTACCGACTGGACCGACCGCTCGACCTGCGTCCTCTTCGGCGATGGAGCCGGTGCCGCCGTCCTCTCGAACATCGAGGAGGGCGGGCGCGGAATCCTCAAGTCCATACTCGGTGCCGACGGCGGCGGGGCCCTCGACCTCTACCTCAAGCAGCCGGAGCGTACGATGGCCTTCGAAAGGGCGCCGGCGATGACGCCGAGCGTCGTCATGAACGGTAAAAACGTGTATAATTTCGCGGTGAAATCGATCACCGTCCTTATAGAACGCATCATGCACCAGGCGATGTATCGCCTCGACGACTTCGCGTGGATCGTTCCCCACCAGGCGAACGCGCGGATCGTGCAGGCGGCGGCCAAGCGCCTGGGCATTCCCGAGGAGCGTTTCTTCATGAACATGGAGGAGTACGCCAATACCTCGGCTGCGAGCATTCCCCTGGCCCTCGCGGAAATGGACGCAAAGGGCATGCTCAAGCGCGGTGACCTCGTGATGCTCCTTGGTTTCGGGGCTGGCCTCACCTTCGGGGCCACGGTTCTGAGATGGTAGGGATCGGAACGGAGGAAATAGGATGAAACGCAGGGTCGCGATTACGGGGCTGGGAGTCATCAGCCCCCTGGGCAACGATGTCGCCAGCTTCTGGCAGGGCATCAAGAACGGCGTATCGGGCATCGGCCCCGTCACCAAATTCGACGCATCCAGACTCGAGGCGCGGATAGCCGCCGAGGTCAAGGGCTTCGACAGCAGCCCCTATATGGACCGCAAGGAAGCGCGCAAGATGGCGGTCTTCACCCAGTACGCCGTGGCCGCGGCGGTCCAGGCCTGGAGGGACGCCGGCCTCGCCGAGCCCCCCGCGGCCGAGGGCGAGGAGGCCCGTCGCTACCAGGGCCCGTATAACGCCGACCGCATCGCGACGGTCCTCGGCAATGGCATCGGTGGCATCGAGATCATGACCGAATCGCATCGGAAGCTCTTCGAGGCCGGCCCCGGGCGAATGCTACCCTTGACGGTACCCCTGATGATCGGCAACGAGGCCGCGGCCAACGTGGCGATACGCCTCGGTCTCCACGGTCCCGCCTTTACCCAGGTAACCGCCTGCGCCTCCTCCACCGACGCGATCGGCCAGGCCCTCGACATGATCAGACTCGGCCGTGCCGATGTCGTCGTCGCCGGCGGCACGGAGGCGACGGTAACGGAATTCGCCATGGGCGGCTTCTGCAGGCTCCAGGCCCTCTCGACGGGCTACAACGATACGCCGGAGAAGGCCTCGCGGCCCTTCGACGCCAAGCGCGACGGCTTCGTCCTCGGCGAGGGCGCGGCCATCCTCATCCTCGAGGACTGGGACAAGGCCGTGGCCAGGGGCGCCCGTATCCACGCCGAACTCGCCGGCTACGGCGGAAGTTGCGACGCCTACCACATCACCTCACCCGATCCCTCGGGGGAGGGCGGGGCCACCGCGGTCAAGGCGGCCATCGAGGACGCCGAAATGAGGCCCGAGGACATCGTCTACTTCAACGCCCACGGGACCTCCACTCCCATCAACGATCCGACCGAGACCAAGATGCTCAAGATCAGCTTCGGGGAGCACGCCAAGAAGCTCAAGATCTCCTCGACCAAGAGCATGACCGGCCATATGCTCGGCGCGGCCGGAGCCATCGAGGCACTGGTCTGCGTCAAGGCGGTCGAAGAGGGCTTCGTCCCACCGACGATCAATCTCGAGCATCCGGACCTCGAGGCGGGTTGCGACCTCGACTACGTGCCCAATGTGGGAGTGGCGATGCCCGTCGAGGCCGCGGCCTCCTCCTCCCTCGGCTTCGGCGGCCACAATGGCGTGCTTATCGTGAGGAAGGCCAGATGAGCGACAAGGACATTCCGAGCGGTCTCGCGACGAAGGAAGAGATACTCGGCTACATTCCGCACCGCGACCCCTTCCTCTTCGTCGACGAGATCGAGGTATCCGACGGCCATATCAAGGGCGCGAGGACCATGCCCGAGGATTCGTGGTTTTTCAAGGGCCACTTCCCCCACTTTCCCGTCGTGCCCGGCGTGCTTCTCGTGGAGACCATGGCCCAGATCGGCGGATGCGGGGTCAAGCGCCTCGGCATCGAGCCCGCGGGCACCTTCTTCCTCGCGAAAATCAAGGAAGCCCGCTTCCGAAGACCCGTTCGCCCCGGCGAACGCTTTCATGTCGAGATTGACAATATCAAGGCGACACCGAATATTGTCCATCAGCGAGGCGTCGGCTATGTCGACGGTGAGCCGGCCGTAGAGGCCGAATGGCTCAGCATCGCCGGGGGAGATCAAACATGATTCTGAAGCCCATGGTCCGGAACAACATCTGCACGAACGCCCATCCCAAGGGATGCGAGATCGAAACGAGGAGGCATATCGACTACATCGTCGCTCGCCGCCCCCGCTACTCGACCCTCCCCGAAAAGCCCACGGCCGTCCTCGTCGTCGGCTGTTCCACGGGCTATGGGCTGGCGAGCAGGATCGGAGCCTCCTTCGGCTTCGGTATTCCGACCCTGGGCGTCTCCTTCGAGAAGGCGCCGAGCCAAACCAAGACGGGCACCCCCGGCTGGTACAACAACCGCGCCTTCGAAGCGGCCGCCGCCAAGGCCGGCCTCGCGGCCAGGACCCTAGACGGCGACGCCTATTCCAAGACCATCAAGGCGGCCGTGGTCGAAGCGGCGAAGGAAATGGGCCTCGTCTTCGATCTCGTCATCTACTCCCTGGCCTCCCCGGTTAGGACCGATCCGGAAACCGGCGCCATGTACCAATCGACCGTCAAACCCATCGGTGAGGCCTATTCCGGCCGAACGGTGAACGCCTTCACCGGTCATCTCGGCGAGGCCTCCCTCGAACCGGCAAGCGATGCAGAGATAGCCTCGACGGTCAAGGTCATGGGCGGCGAGGACTGGGAACTTTGGATCGAGGCCCTTGCCGAGGGCGGGGTCCTGGCCAAGGGCGCCAAAACGGTGGCCTATTCCTACGTAGGGCCTGCCCTTTCATGGCCCATCTATCGCGATGGAACCATCGGCAAGGCCAAGGCCCACCTGGAAGCCACGGCCCCGACCCTGGCCCGGCGTTTCGAGGACCGGAATCTCCAGGCCTATGTCTCGATCAACAAGGCCCTCGTCACCCGTTCGAGCGCCATCATCCCCATCATCCCCCTCTATATCTCGACCCTCTTCAAGGTCATGAAGGAAAGGGGAACCCACGAGGACTGCACGGCCCAGATCGATCGCCTCTACCGCGACCGCCTCTACGCGGGAAAGCCAGGAGGCGTGCCCGTCGATGCCGAAGGCAGGATCAGGCTCGACGACCTGGAGATGCTCCAGGGCGTCCAGGCCGAGATCGAGGCCAGAATGGCCCACGTCACGCAGGAAAACCTCGCGAAGCTGGCCGATGTCGAGGGCTTCCGTCTGGATTTTCTTCGCACCCACGGCTTCGAGGTTCCGATGGTGAACTACGATATCGATATCGAGCCCGACTACGACCCCATGAAGGTGTCCTGACGGCGATTCCTTGAACCTCCTCATTCTCGAGCCCTCCGAACTCTCCTCGATCCTCCCCCCGGAGGACAGGAGGGTTCGCCATGTCGCCAAGGTTCTCGGGAAAAAGGCCGGAGACGAGATAGCGGCGGGCATTCGCGTCGACGATCCCTTCGGTCCCGCACCCGGCAGTATCGGGACGGCCCGTATCGAAAGGCTCGATGAGGGGGGGATGCTCCTCTCCTACCGCGCCGAACGAGAAGCCCCGACCCTCAGGCCCATCCGCCTCATCCTCGGCTTTCCGAGACCGATACAAGGGGGGCGTCTTCTCAAAGACCTCGCGAGCCTCGGTGTCGCCGACATCGTCCTCTGCGGAACGGAACTCGGTGAAAAGTCCTACCTAGAAAGCGATCTCTGGAAAAAGGCGGAGTATCGCGGGGCCCTGCTGGAAGGCGCAGAGCAGGCGGCCAATCCCCGTATCCCGCGCGCGAGCCGGGAGTGGTCGCTGAGGGCCGCCCTGGATGCCTCCCTGGGGACGAAAGACGACCCTCCCCTCCCCTCCGTGGCCGAAGTCGCCTGGGCCGAGGGGACGAGCTTGTGCCTCCATCCGGGCGAAGACTGTCCACGGCTCGGCAGCCTGGCAGCCCCATTGCCCTTGACCCTCGCGATCGGCAGCGAGCGGGGCTGGACCGACAGGGAGCTGAGGCTCTTCAAAGACCGGGGCTTCGGCTTCGCGAGCCTCGGCGATCGCATCCTCAAGACGGAAACGGCGGCCATAGCCGCCGTTTCCGTCGCCCTTTCGCTCGCGGGCTTTCTCTAGCGAGCGCCGAACCCCTGGCCCGCCGCCCGGCAGCGCCGCGGCGGCGGCTTGGAGGCTCAGGTCGGGAGCGCCTCCGCCTTGGCCATCTCGAGGAGGAAGTCGGCGAAATCGACCGAGGCCTTGCGTATCTCCTCCTTCCAGGAATCCTCGGCCGCGTGGTCCGCGTTGTCCGAAACATAGCGGAAGCCGAGGAATTCCGGACAGGACTTCTGTTCTCTCCCGATGGGAATGCAGGCGCGAAGATGGGCGAGCTTGGCGATGGCCGCCGATTCCATGTCGACGAGACGGGCGCCGGTTCTCGCCGCAAGTGCCCGCGCGGCCCGAGAATCGGCGATGAAGCTGTCCCCGGATGCCGACCGGCAGGTGTCCGCCTCGATCCGCGCGGCGGCGCAGGCCCTGCGCGCGACCTCCACGAATTCCCGGCTCGCGCCATGGATGACGGGCCCCTCCATCGACTCCCATGGCGTGATGCCGGACTCGAAGCCGAGGCCGCTAAGATCGAGATCGTGCTCCACGAATTCATCGACGATCCAGAGCGAACCCACCTCTTCGCCGCCGAGGCCGCCGGAGGTGCCGATGGAAAGGACCCGCCCGGCGTCGGCCGCGTAACGCGCGAAGCACCAGGAGGCGAGGACCTTCCCGATGCCGCTCAAGGCCAGGCGCAAGTCGAAGGCCTCGGAATCCCAGACGCGATCGTTGATCCGCTTCCACGCGAAGGCGCGCTCCTCGAGGATGGCCTGGGCCTCCTCGGGAAGGGCGACGATGGCGCAAAGCTCCGGCGAGGGGGGCACCGTATCGATGGGTATGCCCCTCCTGGGGTGGCTCATGCTTGGTTCTTCCGGCCTTGCGCCTCGATGAGCCTGTCCAACTCCGCGACGTCGGAGCGGAACTGCGCGCAGGCCGACTCGATGGGAGCCGGGCTCGCCATGTCGACTCCCGCGACCCGGAGGGCCTCGATAGGATAGCGGGAACCCCCGGAACGGAGGAAGGCGAAGTAGTCGTCGCGCTCCGCCTTGCCGCCTTCCATGACGCGTCGGGCCAGGGCCATGCTGGCCGAGATCCCGGTGGCGTACTTATACACGTAGAAGGCACGGTAGAAATGCGGGATGCGCAGACCCTCGAGGTCGCTCGCGGTTTCGAATACGAGGGCCGGGCCGAAGTATTTGACGAGGAGCTGGCGATAGGCGGCACGCAGGGAATCGACGGTGAGGGCCTCCCCCGACTCCTGCATCCGGTGCGCGACGAGCTCGAACTCGGCGAACATGGTCTGCCTGAACAGGGTTCCCACGACACTATCGACACGATTGCTCATGAGCGAGATTTTCGTGGCGCTGTCCGGCGCCGTCGCGTACAGATGGCGGAACAGGAGTTCCTCGTTGAAGGTCGAGGCGACCTCGGCCTCGAATATGGTGTAGTCGTAGCTCAAGAAGGGGTTGGAGCGGGAGGAATGCCAGGAATGCATCGAATGCCCGCCCTCGTGGGCCAGGGTGAAGACGTCGTGGAGGACGTCCGTCTTGTAGTTCATGAGGATGAAGGGCTCGGCGGAGAAGGAACCTGAGGAAAAGGCCCCAGAGCACTTGCCCTTGTTCTCGTAGCGGTCTACCCAGCCGCCGAGGAGTCCGGCCCTGAGGGTCCCGACGTACTCTGGCCCGAGGGGGGCTAGGGCGACGGAGACAAGGTCGACGGCCTCCTCGTAGCTCCTCTCCGCCGTGGCCTCGGTGGCCAGGGGGACATAGACGTCCCAGTGCCGGAGCTCGGGGAGACCGAGGGCCTTCTTTCGCAGGCGATAATAGTCATGAAGGGCGTCGAGGTTGGCGTTGACGGTGGAGACGAGGTTGTCGTAGACGGTCTCCGGCACGTCGTCGGGAAAGAGAGAAGCGGCCCTTGAGCCGGAAAAATTCCTCACCTTGGCCCGATAGACATCGAGCTTGACAGAGCCCGCGTAGAGGGCCGCTATCGTGTTTTTGTGGGCATCGAAGCCGCGATAGAAGGCCTCGTACGCTCCCTGTCTGACGGAGCGGTCGCGGTTCCTGAGGAGGGAGGCGAAGGTCGATTGGGTGAGGGGCCGGGGACCCTCGGGGGTCGGAACGGAACCGAAATCCATATCGACATCCGTGAGCACGTTGAAGGCCTCTTCGGCCGTCTGGTTGGCCTCGGCCTGGAGGGCGAGGAGGCGCTCCTCGGCCTCGGAAAGGACATGGGCTTTGAAGCGGAGGATCTTGCGGAGAAAGACCGCGTAGTCGACAAAACGCGGATCGCCAAGGCATTTCGCGACAAAGTCCTCGGGGAGAGCCTGGATGGCCGGAACGAGCCATGACCATGCGGCCTCAAGGTCGGTAGCCACGCTCATAAATCGAGCCAGCCTGCCGCGGGATTCAGAATCGCCCTCGTCCTCCGACTGCCTAAGG
>DATKTD010000323.1:0-5620 GCA_035531315.1 Rectinemataceae bacterium | reverse complement strand
TTCCTACCTCTCCGAGAGCGACATCTCGACGGGTCAGACCAAGTACGTCTCCGACGTCGTCGACGTTCCCGTCCTCGAGAAGGCCCTCGTTTCCGCCGCCACGCCCCTCGACCTCGACCTTCCAGTCGGCGAGGCCGGGGTTTACATCGTGGAGATCCAGGGCCGCGACGCCCTGGGCAGGCTCCAGTCGGTCAAGCGCGACCTCTACGTGGCCGGCCCGACGCCCCTCGCGTGGAAGCGCACGACGGCCGCCGTCTTCGAGACCAGCCTCGACGCCGACATGTACAAGCCGGGCGACACGGCCAGGGTTCTCCTCAAGAGTCCCTTCCAGCAGGCCGAGGCCCTCGCCGTCGTCGAAAGGCCTTCGGGAAATCTTTATAAATGGGTCGATGTCAAGGACGGCCAAGGACTCCTCGAGATTCCGGTGACTGCCGAGCTCGTGCCGCGCTTTCCCGTCCACCTCGTGCTGATGCGGGGAAGGCTCCCCGGCGATCCTTCCTTCACCGGGGGCCAGGACAGGCTCAGGCCCCTCTCGGTGGCCAACACCACCTGGGTCGCCGTGGACCCGGCGACGAACCGCCTGGCCGTCAGCCTCGAACACGCGCCGACGGCCGTGCCGGGCTCGAATCTTCCGATGAAGATCTACGTGAAGGACAGTCAGGGCCGGCCCGTCGACGGCGAGGTCGCCCTCTGGCTCGTCGACCGCGCCGTCCTCGCCCTCGGCAAGGAGCGCTTCGCCTCGCCCCTCTCCTCCTTCATCACCGACGTGAAGGCCTCGGTGCGCATCTCCGACACGCGCAACCTCGCTGTGGGGAACCTTCCCTTCGACGAGCTCTCCGGAGGCGACATGGCCGAGGAATTCGGCTTCGGCGCCCTCCTCGACAAGACCTCGGTGCGCAAGAACTTCAAGACCGTTCCCTACTACGAGCCGGCAATCGAGGTCGTCAACGGCGTGGCCGAGGTGAACATTCCCCTCCCGGACAACCTCACCGAATTCGCCGTCCGCGCTATCGCAACCTCGGGCTACGATACCTTCGGCACGGCCCGCTCCCTGGTCGCGATGCGCCTTCCCGTGATGGTGCAGGAATCCCTGCCGCGCTTCATCCGCCCCGGAGACAAGGTGGTCGCCGGCGGCATCGGCCGCGTCGCCGAGGGACCGGGCGGCCCCGCCCAGGCAGAGCTCAAGCTCGAGGGGGGCCTCGTTCTCGAGGGCGGAAAGACAGGCGACCTCTCCCGGGTCCAGCTCGACCAGCGCCTCCCGACGAAGCTCCTTTATTCGATGACGGCCCCGCCCGAGCTCGCCTCGAAGGCCGATTCCTCGACGACGGTGAGCCTCGGCCTCGCCCGCCTCTCAGACGGGGCGAGGGACGCCTTCAGCCTCGACCTTCCGATCAGGCGCGACACGATCACCCAGCGCCTCGAGATATCTTGGGTTCCCGAGGGACGAAAGGAATACTCCTTCCCCATGCCCGCGGGCGGGGCCAGGGCGGGTTCCACGGTGCAGACCCTCTACGTGGTGTCGCAGCCGGAGCTCCTCGCCGTGCTCAAGGCCCTCCGCTTCCAAGCCTCCTATCCCTACGGCTGCACCGAACAGCGCATCGCCAAGGTTCACGCGGTGCTCGCCCTCGGGGCGGCCATGGGCGCGACGGGCCTCCCCGACGACTACAAGGTTCCCGAGGCATCGATGCGGACCATCTTCTCCTGGCTCGACACGGTCATCGACGGGAACGGCCTCTATTCCTTCTATCCGGGCTCTTCGGGCTCCGTGGCCCTTACCTCCTACGTGGTGGAGTTCCTCGCGCTGGCCAAGAAGGCGGGTTATACGATACCGGCCAAGCTCCTCGACCTGCCGACAAAGGCCCTGAAGGATGCCCTCCGCTCCGATTACGACCATTTCGCGGCAGGCTATTCCCTCCTCGAGCGGGGCATGGCCCTCGTCGCCCTCGACGCAGTGGGAGCCTACGACCCCGCCTACGGCCAGACCCTCCTCGCCCTCTCCCAGGACGCAGACCTCTACTCCCAGGCCCGGATATGGCTCACCCTCGACGGCAAGAAAGGCGTCAACGCCGGTCAACTCAGGAAGCTCCGCGACCGCATCGGCGAGCAGCTCGTCTTCCAGAAACTGGGCGGCGGCCTCGTCCTCTCAGGGCTCCAGGGGAAGCGGAGCTGGTTCGGCAATCCCTTCCTCTACAGCGACTGGCGCAGCGTCGCGGCCATCTACGCGGTGTATGCCCGCGACAGGCCGGGCAAGCCCGAAACCCAGGCTATTCTCAATTATTTGATTTCGGGCTCAGGCTACGCCGGCTGGGGCGACACCTATACCAATACCTCCGTTCTCCTTTCCCTCGTCGAGGCCTTCTCCGCCATGCGGGGTTCGGCCTGGGCCGCCGAGTTCTGGGACGGCTCCTCATGGAAGACCCTCGACGGCAAGGGGCGTTTCATCGCAAAGCTGTCGATTCCCTCGGAGGCGAGCCTCAAAGTAAGGATGCGCTCCTTCGACGCGAAGCGGCCCCCGACCCTCCTCCTCGAGACGAGCTATGTCCCTGCGGCCCTCGGCTCTGAACTTCGCGGCTCCAGCAGCGGCTTCGTGGTCAGTCGCGAGCTCCTCGACTATGGCGCGGGCAAGGGCCTCGTCGCCCGCTGGCCCGTCCGCGCAGGAACCGCCATTCCTCTCGCGGCCGAGACCGTCGTCGAGGATCACGTGACGGTGGTCAATCCCGAGGCCCGAAGCTTCGTCGCGGTGCGCGTGCCCCTCGCCGCCGGCTTCGAGCCCCTCAATCCAAATCTGGCCACCTCTCCCGAGGAAGCCAAGCCCGCGGGAAGCGACAGCCTCGAGGCCGCCTGGTCGGACTTCGAGGACGACCAGGTGACCTTCTATTTTACCGACCTTCCGGCGGGGAGCTTCGACTTCTATTTCCGCGAACGGGCCAATTTCGCAGGCAGCTTCAGCCTTCCGCCCGCGACGGCCCAGGTCCTCTACCAGCTCGGCCTCCAGGGCACGAGCGACGGGGCTCCCGTCGCGATCGAGGCGGCTGCGAAGTGAAGCTTCCCGCCGGGAAGAGCGGCGCGACGATGCACAATCGTCGCGCCGCCTTCCTTCGCCTCGCCCTCCTCCCCCTCTTCGGGCTCATCGTCTGGCGCTCCATCGTCATCATCTCCCAGGTACCCATCCCCGCGCACAGCCCCACCCCCCTCTTCGAGGATTCCCAGGGGGGATTCCTCTCGGACGGCCAGGCCGTCTACGGAGCCCTCGGCTACTGGTCGATGCCCGATCCCCTCCCCGACAAGGTCACGAAAACCCTCATCGCCATCGAGGACAGGCGCTTCTACTCCCACCCCGGCGTCGACCCCTGGGGCATCGCGAGGGCGATGGCGCATAACGCGCAGGGCCGTCTCGAGGGAGCCTCGACGCTGGCCATGCAGGTCGTCCGCCTCGGCCATCCGCGGCCCCGCAATCTCTTCGCAAAGGCCGAAGAGGCCGCCTCGGCCCTCCTCGCGACGGCCGTATACGGGAGAAAGGGCATACTCAAGGCCTACCTCGAGATGGTTCCCGAGGGAGGCTCGATGTATGGCCTCGCCTACGCCTCGCGGCGGGTTTTCGACAAGCCTCCGCAGGACCTGAGCTGGACCGAGACCGCCCTCCTCCTCGCCGTGCCCCAGGATCCCCGGGGCCGTGACCTCTTCGGGTACCTCTCCTTCTACAAGGCCAAGGACAGGGCCAAGGCCATACTCGGCCAGCTCGCGACCCAGGGGATCATCGATCAGGACGAGCTCGAGGCCTCGCGCTACGAACTCACCGGGGTCAGACCCTTCTTTCGAGAATCGAGGCGGGAGGACGCCTACCACTACATCTTCCGCGTCCTCGAGGATTACCGCGCTCGGCCGCTCGCCCGCATCGCCAAACCCATCAGGACCAGCCTCGACCCGGAGATCCAGAACAAGGTATCGGTCCTGGCGCAAAGATACATACCCCACTGGCGCTCCCTGGGGGCCGACAACCTTGCCGTCATCGTCGCGGACGTGAAGACGGGGGAGGTCCTCGCCTACCTCGGTTCCGTCGATTATTTCGATGCCGAACACCACGGAGCCATAGACTTCGCCCGGGTGCCGCGTTCCTCGGGCTCGACCCTCAAACCCTTCCTCTATGCCCTGGGACTTCAGAGCGGGGCCTTCGGGCCGGGCTCCATCCTCTCCGACATGCCCCTCCGCCTCAAGGACGCACGGGGCGAGTACGGCCTCGTCGATTTCGACGACTCCTACCTCGGCCCCCTTCCCTACCGAGTCGCCTTGGGTAACTCGCGCAATGTGCCGGCTATACGGGTGCTCGAGGGACTCGGCCTCGACGAGGCCTGGCGCTGGCTCGGCCGCCTCGGCCTCCACGATTTCGAGTACCCGGCATCCTTCTACGGCTACGGCCTCGCCGTCGGCGGTCTCTACACCAGCCTCGACCGTCTCGTCTCCGCCTACGGCTGCCTCGCCAACGACGGCCAGAGCCTGCCCCTCCTCTGGCTCGCCGACGAAGACCCGCCACCGCGGACGAGCCTGGTCTCGGAATCGGCGGCCCGGATGATTTCCATTTACCTTTCCGATACCGACGCGAGGCTGCCTTCCTTCGCCGGCACCGCCCTCACCCATTTCCCCTTCCCCGTGGCGGTGAAGACAGGCACCTCCAACGGCTTCCGCGACGCATGGGCCCTGGGATACTCACGGCGCTACGTGGCGGGCATCTGGACTGGCAATGCAGACGCCCTCGGCACCAACCACCTGGCGGGTTCCACCGTGGCTACCTTCCTCTTGGAGCTTTTCAAGACCCTCCAACCCGAGGCCGTGCAGGGCGTCGGCGAGGAAACCTTCCCGCCCCCACGCGGCTGGGAGACGGCGCGCATCTGCCCCGTATCGGGCGAACTCGCCGGAGATTATTGTCCCTCGGCCATTGTCGAGCGCTTCCCGCCGGGGGCCGCCCCTCGCGAGGAATGCCTGGTCCATCGCCGCGTCATCGTCGATGCCCGGACGGGAAACCTCGCCGACATGGCCACCCCTGCGGAAGAGAGGGTGGCTCGCGGCATCACCGTCCTCCCGCCCGAGTACGCCAGCTTCGCGGCCAGCCGAGGCTACGGCCAGCCCCCGGGAAGCGCCGCGGCTCTCGCGCAGGCTTCCGTCTCCCTCACCGCCCCGATAGATGGAACGCGGGTCCTCATCGATCCCGAGACGCCCCTCCGCTTCCAAACCCTCGCGCTGCGGGCCACGGTGAGCCCCGCCGTCCCCGAGGTCCTGTGGCTCGTCGATGGGAAGGAATTCGCGAGGGAAGCCTATCCCTACGAGGCGCGTTGGCCGCTCTCGGCGGGCACCCATTCCTTCCAGGCGCGCTTTCCCCACGCCTTCATCGAGAGCAAGAACGTCCAGGTGACGGTGTTGGCAAACTGACCGGGGATCGAAGGATCCGACGAACCAAAGGGTTTTGGGCCATCCCGAAGGACGGCCTTGCTCGATCGGGCATCGCGGACCCGCCCTCCGCTTCGGCGACCTCAGGAAGGAGCACTCGGCCGTCAGCCTGCCGGTCTTCGTAAAGCTCGCGCGGAGCCGGAAGATCCTCGATGGGACGGACAAGGGCCCTTCGAAG
>DATKTD010000322.1:0-34302 GCA_035531315.1 Rectinemataceae bacterium | reverse complement strand
CCGGGCTCAGGTCGGAACCTGGCTAGAACTTGTCGTAGAAGACTTCCTTCTCGGGAAGACCCTTGTCGTTCAGGATCTTCATGACCGCGTCGATCATCGGGGGCGGGCCGCAGAGGAAGGCCTGGCGGGGCGTATCGCCCTGGATGTGCTTATCGACGGAGAGGTGGATGAAGCCCGTCTCGCCATCCCATTTTTCCCCGTCCTTGAGGGGATCGGAGAGAGCGTACTTGATCTTGAAGTTGGGGTGCTGCTTGGCCAGCTCGCGATACTCGTCGAGGTAGAAGACGTCGCGGGTGCCGCGGCAGCCGAAGAAGAGCCACACCGAGCGATCGGGCCACTTCTCGTAGATCGAGTAAATTATGTCCTTCATCGGGGCCATGCCGGCGCCGCCACCCACGCAGATTATCTCGGTGTCGGGATCTTCGTTGAGGTGGAACTCGCCGTAGGGGCCGGTGAAGTTGACCGGATCGCCTTCCTTCATGTTGTGGATATAGGTGGAACCCACGCCGTTCGGGATGAGCCTCACGTTGAGCTCGACGTAGTTCTTCGCCGAGGCTGGCGAGGAGATCGAATAGGCGCGGAAGACGGGACCATCGGGGGTCGGGATCTGGATCTGGACGTACTGGCCCGGGCGCTGGTTGATCTCGTTGGGCTCGTCGCAGGAGAAACGGATCTCCTTGATGTCATGGGTGACGCTTCGCGTCGAGATGACCCTGCCGGCGAACATCTTCACGTTGAAGAGGTCCTCGGGTATCTGGATCTTGAGATCGTTGCGGATCTTCACCTGGCAGGAAAGGCGTACGCCGGCCCGCTGTTCGGCGCGCGACAGGAAGGTGACCTCGGTCGGCAGCACGTCGCCGCCGCCCTCGGTGACAGTCGCCTTGCAGAAACCGCAGGTGCCGTGGCCGCCGCAGGCAGAGGGGATGAAGATCTCGTTCTCGAGGAGGCCGTGAAGGAGGGTGTTTCCGCCCTCGACCTCGAGGATGCGTTCGCCCTTGTTGATGTCTACCTTGCAGACGCCGTAGTTGAGAAGGTAGCGCTCCGCCAGGAGGAGGAGGACCGTCACGGCCACCATCATCGCCACGAAGACGCCCGATGAATTGACGAGAAGCGCAAGCGATTCGTTCATGTCGTCACCCCGGCCTATTCGATGGCGACCATGCCGGAGAAGCCCATGAAGGTGAGGGCCATGAAGCCGGCGGTGATCATGACGAGGGCCGCGCCGCGGAAGACGACCGGCGCGTGGCTGTAGTTGAGCTTCTTGCGGAGGGAGGCGAGGAGGACGGCGGAGAGCATCCAGCCGGCGCCCGCGCCGAAGCCCCAGCCCACGGTCTGCGAGAAGCTGTAGTTGCGGGCGACCATGAAGAGGGAGGCGCCCATGATGGTGCAATTGACGACCATCAGGGGGAGGAAGACGCCGAGGGCGTGATAGAGCTTTAGGCTGACGCGTTCCACGATCATCTCGGCGAGCTGGACGAAGGCGGCGATCATCGCGATGAAGAAAAGGAAGTAGAGATACTCGAGATGAAGGGGCGTGATGACGAAGTGGTACATCACGTAATTGAGGATAGTCGTGATGCCGGTGACGAGGGTGATGGCGATGCCGAGGCCCACAGCGGAGAGCATGTTCCTTGTACAGGCCAGCCAATGGCACATGCCCAGGAAGTTCGATAGGAGGATGTTGTTCGTGAACAGGGCCGCGAAGAAGATTACCAAGGCTCCGGTTTCGTTCATTTCTTGGCTCCCTTCTTGCCGAGAGACATCAGGTAGTTGGTGAAGGCGATGAGGGCTCCGAGGGCGAAGAAGGCCCCGGGAGCGAGGATGAAGATCTGGTTGGGCATGTAGATCGAGGCGGGGAGGATCGTGTAGCCGAGGAGGGTACCCGAACCGAGGAGCTCGCGCAGCGCTCCGAGGAAGATGAGGACGATGGCATAACCGGCGCCGTTGCCGATGCCGTCGACGAGGGCGAGCATGGGCTTGTTCTGGATGGAGAAGCCTTCGGTGCGGCCGAGCGTCAGCGTGTTCGTGATCATCAGGGCCACGTAGGGACCGAGCTGCTTGGACCCCTGCCAGTAAAAGGCCTTGAGGCCGAGGTCGAGGACGATGACGAAGATGCAGACCACGAGGACCTGCACGATGATGCGAATCCGGTGGGGGACCGTCCCGCGGAGGATCGAGACGACCCAGGTCGAGAGGGAGAGGATGACGAAGTAGCCGAGGCCCATGATGATGGAGTTCTCGAGCTTGCTCGTGACCGCGAGGGCCGAGCAGATGCCCAGGACCTGGGCGAAGATCGGGTTGTTGTTGAGGAAGCCGTCCCAGAAGGTCTGCTTTTCCTTCGCTCCGAGGAGGGGCTTTTTCGCGGCGGCGATGGCCGCGGCGCCGTCACTGGCCGACATGGAGGTCCTCCTTGTGGATTTTCTCGATCTTGGCGATGAGGTCGTTCAGGATGACCGTGAGCTTGTTGCCCGTGAGGGTGGCTCCGGAGATGCCGTCGATCTCGTTGGGCGCGCTGATGCTGCTCCCCGCGCGCCGGACATAGAATCCGGGTTTGCCGTCGGCGTCCGCGATCTGCTTGCCTTTGAACTGATCCTTGAACCAGGGCTTTTCGATCTCACCGCCGAGACCCGGGGTTTCCTCGTGGTAGTAGACCGTGAAGCCGTTGATGGTCTTGAGGTCCGGCTCGAGGGAGAGGTAGCCGCGGATAGGACCCCAGAGACCGCGGCCCTGGAAGTTGACGGCGATGGCCTGGGCCTTGGCCTTGGCGTAGTAGACGGTGAGTTGGTCGGAGCCTTCCCCGATGATCTGCTTTTCGATGTTCTGGTCGAAGAAGCCGACGACATCCTTCGCGGGGAGCTTCGCGTCATAGCTCACGCCGAGAACCTCGAGGACGTTCTTGTCCTCGTCGAGCTTCTTGTTCGCGTCGTAAAAGGGCCTGGTGACGATGGACCAACCCGTTGGTATCGCCGCGCAGGCGAGCCCGAGGAGGATCGCGTAGAAGATGGTGTAGGCGTTCTTACGCTTCACGGCCGAGCCTCCTCATCTTGAGGGTAAGGGTGATGTCGTCGAGGAAGGGGGCAACGAGGTTGCCGAAGAGGATGCCGAACATCACTCCCTCCACATAGCCCGAGTAGTTTCGGATGAGCACGGTCACCGCGCCGATGAGTATGCCGTAGATCCACTTGCCGCCCTTGGTGATGGGGCTTGATACGGGATCGGTGGCCATGAAGAAGGCGCCGTAGAGGAGGCCGCCGGCGAGGAGGTGCCAGTAGCCGGGCGCCGTGCTGGCAGGGGAGATCGCGTGGACGATCGACTCGAAGACGAATACGGTGCCGAGAATGCCGGCGACCGTCCTCCAGTTCGCCACCTTGGTGAAGAGGAGGAAGAGGCCGCCCGCGATGATGAAGATCGACATCGTCTCGCCGATCGATCCCGGATGGAGTCCGAAGAGGAGGTTGTGGATGGACTCGAAGTTCCCCCCCTTGGCGTTCATCATGGGGGTGGCGCTGGCTATGGCGTCGGTCGTGCTGCCGTCGATCCATTTGAAGAGGTTGCCGGGGAAGTCCCCGGGCGGCGTGATGAAACCCGAGGCCATGGGCTTGGCGTAGCCGATGGCGATGAAGGCGCGCCCGGCGAGGGCCGGGTTGAAGAGGTTGCGGCCAGTGCCGCCGAAGAGTTCCTTGCCGAAGAGGACACCGAAGGCGACGCCGACGGCGGCGATCCAGAAGGGAATGTTGGGCGGCAGGGTCAGCGGGAAAATGAGGCCCGTGACGAGGAAGCCCTCGTTGATCTCCTCCTTGCGGACGATGGAGAAGGCGACCTCTATGACGGCGCCGACGGCATAGGAGAGGAGGATGAGGGCTATAACCCTGAGGCCGTTGAAGTACCAGCCGGCGAGGGTCGCGGGGAGGAGTCCGATGACGACGACCATCATATAGCGCTTGAGGTCGATCGGGTCACGAAGATGGGGGGCCGTCGAGGTGGGGCGGGCGGAGGCGAACATGAAGTTCTCGACCGCTTCGTAGAGGGGCTTCCAGGCCGCGAGCGGCTTCCCCGTCTCGAAATGCACCCGGTTTTTCTCCAGGATGCGCAATAGCCAGTTCATTCGTGGGCTCCTTCCGCGAGAAGCTCGGCTTCCTTCCTGAGATTCTCCTTCACATCCAGGATCTCCTTGAACAGGTCGATCTTGGAGGTGCAGACATAGGAACAGAGGCCGCATTCGACGCAGAGCATCGGCATGAGCTTCTCTATGCTGTCGAAATCGTCGGCATAGTTGGCCTTGTGGATGGCCGAGGGGATGATGCCGGCGGGACAGACATCCACGCAGAAACCGCAATTGATGCAGGGTCTGACCTCGCCATAGAGGATGGTGGGAATGCGCTCGTCGAACTTGGGCCGGAGGAGGCTCGCGAAGGTGTTCGAATAGGAGCGTTTACGGAAGCCGGGCATTACGAAGGAGAGCGGCTCGCGCTTGTAGCCGACGGGGAGGGCCGTTATGCCGAGCGACTCGGAGTCGAGGCCCTTGATCTGGCCGTCGACCTCGGTGCCGGTGAGGGCTCCGCCCAGTATGACGCGCGATTCCTCCTTGAGTCCGACCTGTTCCATGATCGAGTCGATCGGATAGCCGGGCATGGCGTACATATGCGAGGGCTTGGCGACCGAGGGGCCTCCCACCGCGATGATATGGCCGCAGGAGGAGGTTCCCTTTACCAAGGCACAGTGGGTCGCCATGACTCCCTCGGTGCGCACGCACCAGACGGGACCCTCGGCGGCCTTGAGGCCCAGGCGTTTGGCGAGGAGCCGGTCGTTGTCGTTAGGGTATTTGCGCTCGATCTCGGCGATCCTGATCCAGGCCTTGCCGCGGGCGAACTCCCTGATCTTCCGTCCGAGCTCTGAGCGATAGACCGGGAAGATCATCCAGACCGGCTGGTATTCGAGGACAGGCTGGAGCTTCTCGATCGCGGCGACGAATTCCTCGAAGCGAGCCTCGAGCAGTACATCTCCGCGCACCGAGAAGGGCTCCAGGTTGACCGTCGAGATGATGATGGCCTGGGGCGCCTTCAGGGGATCGGGGAGCATGCCCGTGAAGGCATCGGTGAAGAACTGCCAGGCTCCCTTTCTGAGGAGGGTCCTGACGATCCTTTCCTTTTCATCGATTCCCGCGGGGATGTCATAAATCGCCGGCAGCGCGGGATCGGAGCTAGGCTCCCCGGCCTCGAGCCTCTCGAGGGTGATATGGCCGGGGACCTTCGACAGGTTCACGATACCGCCTCGGGGGGCGATGAGGGGGAGGTTCTGGCTTCCCGGATCGGAGGCCAGGATGGCGCCTTGCGCCACATGATCGCCTTCCTTCACGTGCGTTGCCGTGAAGGAGAAGCGTCTCGTCTTCAGGGGAAGATGAAGGACTGTCGGCTCATTGAGCGCGAGCAGTTCCTTCGAAGGCTTCCCTTGGAGCCGGATGCTGTAACCGCCTCTGGTTTTCATCCTTCGCACCTGCCTGCTTCAGCCGGCCCTGGGCCTAGCTGGGGATAGGGATCTGTCCAGCAATGACTGCGGATCTCGCCTTAAGGGCGAGTCGAAGCCTCGGTCCGCGACGGATCGCCCTGGTTATATGGAGCAAAGGGAAGCCAAGAGGAAACACATTTCTATATATAGGAAAATATATTCAACCGGCCGCCCTTTTAGCAATTGCTATAATGTTGAAAGGTGACGGAAATGTCAATCAATAAATAACGATATAAGATGATCTCTACATATTGCTCGATATCCGATGCCATGCTTTCCAGGTATGGATCGATACCGACAATGTATTCGACGCCCCCCTTCGCCCTGACTAAGCTGCTCTTATGGATGATCGCGGCGAGGGAAGGCGACCCATGGCCTTGGCCAAGGGTGATAGGCTTGGAATCCTCCGATCAGAGTTCGATACGCATGCTTTCGGCATGGGCTTTATCGAGGATCTCCTGCGCTCCTGCGGCATTCGAGTCATCGTCGGCCCTGGGGAAATCCGAGTCGCCGTCGCCAGACTGGCCGAGCCCGACAGCGCTCGACAGCTGGCCGAGTGGGTCAAGGATGAAGGCCTCTCCGCCCTGGTCTTCAGCTGGCGCCTCGATCCGGATGAGGATCTCAGACTCTTCGTGGGCCTCGTCGATGCGCTCAAGGCCGTCGGCCACCTTGGCGGAGCCGCCGGCCCCGGCTCCGCGAGCCCAAAGGCCGCGGGGGGGCTCAGGGCTCTGTACTTCGCCGGTCTTTCCGAAAGCTGCGATCGCGTGCGCGAGCTTTTCCCCTTCGTTTCCGGCCTATTTCGAGGCGATGGAAGCCCGGCGCGGAGCATCGAAATTCTAGGTCTAGAGGGCCTCAGATTGCCGAAGGCCATGTCTGCCGACCTTCGCTATGACGAGGATCGCCTTGCCTTCGGACGCGAATTCGTCGCGAAGGGGTCCTGGCAGGGACTTGCCCCTGTCGATCGTTCCGGCTACCCGCGTTTCGGCCTGCGTGGCGATGGAGTCCTGGCGAGGTTGGCCCATAGCAAGCGTCGCGGTCTTCCGCCCCTGTATCGTGCGGATTTTGGCCCCTGCTTGCCTGGGCGCGGCGAGGCCCTCGCTCAATACGAGGATTGGGGCACCCGCCTGGCCAAAGGCGGCCATCTCGATGTTCTCTCTATCGAAAATTCTTGGCAAAGCCGAAGCGCCTTCGGCGATGTCCGGGGCGGAAGTTCCGACGGGGGAGGGGGGCTTCTCGATTCGCCCGCGTTCTTCGGCCGGCTCCGGGAGCTCTCGAGGCCCATGCTCGTCAGGGCTTCGCCCGGCACGGGAGACATCGCCGGCATGGCGAAGATGCTCGAGGAAAATATGGACATCGCCTGGCATGCCCTGAGCTTCTGGTGGTCCAGCCGCCTCGATGGTCTCGGCCCCCTCGGCGTCCTCGAGAACCTCGGTCGCACCTACGCCGCCCTCGACTTCATCGCCTCGAGCGGCAAGCCCCTCGAAGCCAAGGTGCCAGAAGGCTTTGCCATGATGGGCTGCGACGACAGCAGCTATGTGGTGTCCGGCTGGCTCGCTGCCAGGGCTGCGAAGGAAAGGGGGATTCGCGACCTCATCCTGCCCCTTACGCTGAACGCGCCAGCCTATACTTGGGGGGTGAACGAACTCGCCAAGGCCCGCGCCCTCCTCCAGGTAGCGCGCGAGCTCGAGGATGGCGATTTTCGCATCCATATCCAGCTCGTTGCGGCGCCGGCTGCCGAGGCCGCGACGAGGTGACGGCCAAGGTCAGGTTAGCCGCGCTTAACGCGCGGCTAACCTGGCGGAGTGGAGGCGTCTACGCGCCGATGGCCTTATCGACGACATGACGAGGAACCCTGGGGTCCTGCGTAGGACTTCGGAGCTCATCGCCGAGGCGAGATCGACAATCGCGTCGATCTGTGCGGCGATCCCCGAGCCTTTCGGTCCGGAAGGCATGTATCGTATACTCGCCGGAGGCTTCCTCGCGATGCCCTGGCTTTCGGAGCGGCGAGAGGAATTCCCGGAGGCCGCGCGCTGGAGGACCGGCCTCGTGGACGGGGCCATGAAGGTGGTGGATGGCGACGGCATGGTCGTGACCGCCGAGGCGCGGATGCCCTTGGCCGTGGAGCGCGCCCGTTCATTCCGCTTTTAGGGGACCGGCGAGGGCGGCGCGCGCCGATTCCCGGATCCTGTCCGCATGGGAGGCACTCACATGGATGCGATTTTCGGCTTTCTCGGTTCATTCTGGCAGACTTCGCCTCCCGCCCTGCGGGGGCTCTTCGTTCTCGTGGTGGGCTTCCTGGGCGCCTGGCTTCTCAGGAAGCTCGTCGAAGTAATCCTCGCCCTCCTTCGTTTCGACAAGTTGGCGGATCGCATTGGAATCGGCGAATTTCTGCGCAAGGGAGCGGTGCCCCATCGTCCGGCCAAGCTCGTGAGCGCGATCTTCGGCTGGGTCGCCATTCTCGTGACCCTCCTCGCCGCGTCCCGCGCCCTCGACATTACCTTTGTCAACAAGTTCTCGGACAACATCGTCGCCGCCCTGCCCGGGGCCATCGCCGCCATCCTCGTGATCATCGTCGGCATCATCCTCATGTCCTTTCTCGCCAACCTAGTTGAGACGGTTGCGCGCAACGCGGCTTGGCCCACGGCACGCCTCGCCGGCCGGGTCGTCTGGTATGTCGGCACCGCCATCGTGCTCCTCCTCGCCTTCGATCAGCTCGGTCTCGGCAAGAGCATTGTAGGTTCCTTCTTTATTATCGCCTTCGCGGCCGTCGCCCTCGCCACGGCTCTCGCCTTCGGTCTCGGCGGCCAGGGTCTCGCGAAGGAAGCCCTGGAGAATCTCCTCAAAAAACTCCGCGAACGCGATATGAGAGGACGCGAGGGAGATCTCGAAGACTAGCCAGCGCGGGCCCGATCGTCGACGGGAAGCGAGGGTCCCGCGGGAGGTCGAGATCGATCGCGCGGCAGTCATTCCTGACGACCAGAACATTCCAATGCCCCTGCGGTTGTGCGCAAGGCCGATTGTGGCTACGATTGTCGAAGCATGGAACTTCGGCACTTACGCTATTTTTCCGCCGTCGCGGAGCAGCTCAGCTTCGTAAAGGCGGCCGAAGGCCTTCATATCACGCAGCCGCCGCTCAGCAGACAGATCCAGGAGCTCGAGCAGGAGATCGGCACGCCTCTTTTTCTCCGCGAAGGCAAGAGGATTCTCCTGACCCAGGCGGGAGAATCCTTTCTCGCCGATGTCAAGCAACTCCTCGCCTCCCTGGAGTCCGCCATCGTTCGGACCCGACAGATAGGCCAGCGCGACGTCGGCCCGCTCAGGATCGGCGCGGTCAATTATCTGATAGGCCGCCTCGTCCCCGATTTTCTCGGCGAGCTTCAGAAGCGATTTCCGGACGCCAAGGTGGAGATCGACGCCCTGCCGACCGAGGCCCAGGCCGAGGCCCTCCGGGCCGGCCGCCTCGATTTCGGCTTCGTTCGCGCCTGGGTCGATACGGAGGGCCTCGTATACGAGGACCTCGGCGAGGAGAAACTGGCCCTCTGCTACCCTCGGGGCCGCTATGCCGGAGACAATGTGCAGGAATGCCTGAACAGCCTCGAGGACCTGCCCTTTATCGCCCTAAATCCGGCCTACTCCCCCGGTCTCGCGAACAAGGTGGGGGAAATACTGGCCACCTACGGCAAGGAACCCCGCTCGGCATTCGAGTGCAATGACGCCGATACCCTCCTCAATCTCGTCAGCTCGGGGGTGGGATGGGCCGTTTTTTCTCTCGGCTATCTCGCAACCGATCAGTACCCGCTCTCGTATCTCTTACTTGATGAATCGATCGGTTTCGGCTTGATCCACCGGCCGGGCCCGAAGGGAGAGGAGGCTTGCGCCTTCAGAAACATCGTCAGGGCGAAATTCGGCCTTCCGGAAGAGAAGATTGATTCCTAAAACAGACGGATCGATACCGTGTAGGTATGGATCCTTACCCATATAATATTTGACTCGACGTTGTCGATTGCGTACGCTGATTTCATACTGTAAGGGAGGGTCTCTACATGCGACGAGCTCTCGGATTTTCCAGTCTCGCGCTTCTGACCGCAGTTTTCATGCTTGGCTGCGCGACGAAGCCACCGGCCGCTCCGGCCGATGCTGAACCAAGTTCAATCAAGGCGCAGGCGGCGGGTCTCGAGCCGGGCGCCGACCCCCAATTCGCCAAGATCGACTTTGCGCTTAAGTTCGGTTCCGCTGACGCGATCAAAACATGGAAGCTTTCCATCGATGGCAAGAGCGGCTCCGTATTCACCATGAATGGCGAAGGCGGTAGCCTTCCCGCCACGCTTTCCTGGGATGGCAAGTCCTCCGATGGAAGCCCCGCTCCCGAGGGCAGCTACACCGCGAGCCTGGCCATCGATTACGGCGGACACTTCAACGCCGGAACGGCCAAGAGCGATACCTTCGTCCTCGTCCGCAACCCGCCGAGCGCCACGTGGAGCCCTAATCCGGGCAAGATTCCCCAGTCACCCGATGGCAATCTCGTAGCCCTCGAGATCACGGTCAAGATCGATCAGGGCTTGGCGAAGATCGCCGGCTGGTCGATCGAGGTCCTCGATCCTTCGGGCGCGCATTTCGCGACCATCAAGGGCCTCGCTGGCTCCGGTACCGCGACCTGGGACGGCAAGGGCGATTCTGGCGCCTTCATCAAGAAGGGCTCCGATTATCCGGCGACCCTTACGGTGGTCGACGAATTCGGCGGCAAGGGCCTCGTAAAGGGCAGCTTCGCCGTGGCCGATCAGTCTGGAGCGCCTACCGCGTCCATCGCGGCGAGCAGCCATGGATTCTCCCCCCAGGCCCAGACCAAACAACCCACGATCAATCTCATTCCTAACATTCCCGACCCCGCCGATGTCGTTACCTGGGAAATCGACGTGATGAGCGACTCTCTCGGCCTCGTCAAGAGCTGGACCGGCGATACCAAGAGCCTTCCCGCCTCGGTCACCTGGGATGGCAAGAACAATTCCGGCGAGGCTGCTCCTCAGGGAGTCTATACGCCCAAGCTCAGCCTGACCTACGGCAAGCTTTTCAAGGAGCAGGACGTATCGGGCCAGGCCTTCTCGCTCGCCCTCGACGCGCCTTCCGGCAGTATCGATGTCGTACCCCAGGACCCGGCCATCTCCGAGATCAGCGCGGCCCAGCCCCTGGCCTTCACGATCAAGGCGGTTTCCGCCTATGCCTTCATCGCCAAGTACTCGATGGATGTCGTCGGGCCTGACGGCAGCACCCTCAAGTCCTTCTCCGCCAATTACCCGAACAACAACGTCGTCAAGTGGGACGGCACGAGCGGCGGGACCATGGTCCTCCAGCCCGGCACCCACTATCAGGCGATAGCCAAGGTCGAGGATGAATACGGCAATGTGGGCACTCTGCGCGGCTACTTCATCACCGATCCCGCCAGTTCCGGCATTCCCCTGACTATCGCCCCCGCCTGGGACGGATTCGCCCCCAAGGGCGATGGCACCAGGCTCACGATGGACTTCGCCCTGTCGGTCGACAAGCCCGACGCGGTCAAGAGCTGGAAGGTCGAGATGCTCGATGCGAGCGGGACTGCGGTCAAGACCTTCACGGGCGGCACGAAGCTACCCTCCGAGCTTTCCTGGGACGGCACGACGGACGCGAAGGCGCTGGCTCCCGAGGGGCGCTATAACGGCCGTCTCACGGTCGACTTCGGCAGCCAGTTCACGGCAGCCACCAAGATCTCCGATCCCTTCGTCCTCGCCCTGACCAAGCCGGCGGTCAAGGTTTCCCTGTCGACGGCGACTCTGTCCCAGGCCGCCGACGGATCGATTCCCAAGGTCGCCATCTCCGTCGACGCCAGTTCTCCCGTCGCCAAGCTCTCGGACTGGAGCGTGGTGATCAAGGATCCCGACGGCAATTCTTTCTCTTCCCTCAAGGGGAACTGGCCCGCCGCCAATGTCAGCTGGGACGGGAAATCGCCCAGCGGCGACCTGGCCATGTCGGCCACGGACTACACGATCGACGTGAAGGTACGGGACGTCTTCGGCAATATCGGCGAGGCCCTCGCGACCATCGGCACGGACATCTTCGTCCAGAAAACCGCCGAGGGTTACCGCATCAATGTCTGGGGCATAGTGTTCAAGCCCTACACCGCCGACTACAAGAACGTGCCCGCAGACAGGGCTAAGCGGAACATCGAGACCCTCGACCTCCTCGCGAAGGCTTTCAACAAGTTCCCCGACTACAAGATCATGCTTGCCGGCCATGCCGTCATGATCAATTGGGCCTATCCCGAGATGGGTGCCGCCGAGCAGCGGGTGATCTTGATCCCCCTCTCCGAGGAAAGAGCCAAGGCCATAGCCGCGGCCCTCGTGGCAAGGGGTGTGGCCGCCAATCGCCTGGATACCAAGGGTTATGGAGCCTTGAACCCGATCGTTCCCGATAGCGATCTCGTCAATCGCTGGAAGAACAGGCGCGTCGAGTTCCTTCTTATCAAGTAGGACTTCAGTATCTAGCTTCCATGCTGCGACCCGTCGCCTGGCGACGGGTCGCAGTCTTTTCTTCCCTATAAAGCGAAAGAAATAAAAAGCATGCCATCGTGTGGCCATTAGCTGGTTCATTTCATCATATAAATAATTATCTATATCCTCATATTGCCATATGCCGGTTTTCGTACTAGAATCCCGCCGACTTCATCGGTTTTTCCGCAATCCCAAGGCTCCCGTGCCACTACGTCCGGTCCTCTTAAACCACTGAGACGAGAGCTGTCGGCGTGGCAATCGTCCGCCCCTTCGGGCGGTCACCATAAAAGGAGAGGGTGATGGCTAAGCAATTCGGAACTCTCTTTCTGTTCCTGGCGGGGGGCTTCGTCCTCTCGCTCATCATCGTGTTCGTGAACTGGATCCTCCGTCCAAGGAATCCGAACGTCGCGAAGTCCCGCACCTACGAGTGCGGTCTCGAGACCGAGGGCCCGACCTGGGTACAGTTCAAGATCAGTTACTATCTCTACGCGCTGATCTTCGTCGTCTTCGATGTGGAAGTCGTATTCCTCTACCCCTGGGCTGCCGCGTTCAAGAACGCCGGCCTTTTGCCCTTCGTGGAAATGGCCATCTTCATCGGGGTCCTCGCCCTGGGCATCTGGTTCGCGTGGAAGAAGGGAGCCTTCGAATGGAACTGAGCGACAAGGGACCGGGCGCCCCCGCCCACGGTTCCGCGGAACCGACGACCCTCATCAAGGGGAAGGTGCATGACGGCATCGAGTCGATCCTCGACTTCTGCCGCGGCAATTCGCTCTGGCCGGTGACCTTCGGCCTCGCCTGCTGCGCCATCGAGATGATGACCGCGGGCAGCGCGCGCTACGATCTGTCCCGCTTCGGCTTCGAGGTCTTCAGGCCCTCACCGAGGCAGGCCGACTTGATGATCGTGGCGGGGACAGTCACCGACAAGATGGCCCCCCTCCTCAAGACCATCTACGACCAGATGCCGGAGCCCAAGTACGTGCTGGCCATGGGCGGCTGCGCAGTTTGTGGCGGCCCCTTCGCCGATTCCTACTCGGTGGTCCAGGGGGTCGACACCATCGTACCCGTGGACGTCTATGTGCCCGGCTGTCCTCCCCGCCCCGAGGCCCTCATCGACGGCATCCTCAAGGTCCGCGCAATGCTCCGCGACCGCAAGCTCAAGGAGGTGCCCTTCAATGCGTGATATCGCGATCCTTGCCGCCGCCGTCCCCGGGGCGGAGATAAAGGACGGCATCCTCCTCGTGCGGGCCGATCGAATCGTGGCGGCCCTCGAGGCCTTGAAAAAGCTCGGAGACTTCATCCTTTTCGACATCTCCGCCGTGGATAGGCCGGCCAAGGCCGCCCCGACTGCCGCGGCCCCCGGCGTCGCGGCCACGTCCGTGGCCGAAGTCGCCGCCCCCGAGCCCTGCTTCGAACTCAGCTATCGCCTCTTGGACATGAAGGAGAAGGCCAAGGACTTCCTCACGGTCCGCGTCATCCTCGATCACGAGGCGCCCTCGGTGCCGAGCGTCATCGGGGTATGGAAATCGGCCGACGTCCTCGAGCGCGAGGTTTGGGATCTGATGGGCGTCGAATTCATCGGTCGCGAGAAGCTCGGCCGAATCCTCCTCAGAGACGATTTCGTCGGACATCCCCTCCGCAAGGATTTCGTGATGCCGAAACGCGAGCGCTTCCTCTCTCCCGCCTGGGATAGGAAGGCAGCCGAGGGAGGTCTCTGATGGGCGATTTCATCACCGAAGCCGACGGCCTGGAGACCCAGGAGTTCATTCTCAACCTCGGGCCACAACACCCCTCCACCCATGGCGTCTATCGCGCCCGTCTCATCATGGACGGCGAGATCGTCGTCTCCGCCGAGAACAAGATAGGCTACCTGCATCGCGGCATCGAGAAGATCGCCGAAGGCATCACCTACGCCCAGTTCACGCCCTATACGACGCGCTTCGACTACGTGTCGGGGGCGATGCAGCCCTGGGCCTGGTGTTTGGCCCTCGAGAAGCTCGGCAACACCGTGGTCCCCGAGCGCGCGGAATACCTTCGCGTCATCGTCGGCGAGCTCCAGCGTATCGCCAGCCACCTGGTCATGCTCGGTTCGATGGTCCTCGACTTCAGCGCCATCACTCCCTGGACCTACGTCTTCAACGCCCGCGAGGAGATACTCGATCTCCTCGAGGCGGTTTCGGGCTCCCGCCTCCTCGTCAACTACTTCGTGAACGGCGGTGTCAACGCGGACATCCCCGAGGGCTGGGCGGCCAAAACCGAAGCCGCCCTCGACGGCATGCTCAAGCGGCTCGACGACTTCGAACGGATGGTGAGCGGCAACGAGATCTTCCTCGGACGCACGAAGGGCATCGCGCCGGTCAGCGCCGCCGAGGCTATCGAGTACGGCATCACCGGGGCCAGTCTCCGCGCCTCGGGCGTCGACTTCGATATGCGCCGTGACTCTCCCTACTCGGTCTACGACCGCTTCAGCTTCGCGGTGCCCGTAATAAAGGGCGGCGACAGCTTCGACCGCTACCAGCTCCGCGTCCTCGAGATCAGGGAAAGCGTGAAAATCGTCAGACAGGCCCTGAAGACCCTGCCGGACGGCGAGGTGCGCGCCAAGGTGGCCAAGGTTTGGAGGCCCGCCCCCGGCGAGGCCTACGCGGCCACGGAGGCTGCCCGCGGCATCATGGGTTACCAGGTCGTGTCCGACGGCAGCACCAAGCCCTACAGGGTCCATATGCGCTCGCCCTCATTCTGCAACATCGGGATAATCCCGGCGAAGGCCCCCGGCCTCACGCTCCAGGATTTCATCTCCTTCATCGCGTCGTTGGACTTCGTCCTCGGCGACATCGACCGATAGGAGGGCGGAGAACATGGTCGGGTTTCTTACAACTATCTTCAATTGGGTCCAGGGCTTCCTGGGGCTGCCGGCGACCTCGCTGGCGGATGCCCTGCCCTGGTGGGATATCCTCTGGGCCTTCGTCTACTTCGTGGGCGCCATCATCCTCCTCATCATCAACGTTATCATGCTGATCTGGATCGAGCGTCGCGCGGCGGGCTTCTTCCAGGAGCGCGTCGGCCCCAACCGGGTCGGCCCCTTCGGTCTCCTCCAGACGATCAACGACACGATCAAGCTCCTGGGCAAGGAATGGATCATGCCGGCGGCGGCGGACAAGCTCGTCTACCTCATCGCCCCCCTCCTCATCGTCACCGTGTCGGTCACGATGTACGGCCTCCTGCCATACGGACCGGGGATCACGCCGGTAACGCTCAACGTCGGAATCCTCTTCTTCCTCGCGATTTCGTCGGTGAACACCCTCTCCGTGCTCATGGCCGGCTGGGGCTCCAACAACAAGTACTCCCTCCTCGGCGGCATGCGCACGGTGGCCCAGATCATCAGCTACGAAATACCGATGGCCCTCTCGATCATCGGTATAGTGATGATCACCGGTTCCCTCGACCTCGGCACGATCGCGAGCGCCCAGTCGCATGTGTGGAACGTCTTCGTCCAGCCCGTGGCCTTCGTGATCTTCGTCATATCGGCCCTCGCCGAGCTCACGAAGTCGCCCTTCGACATGACCGAGGCCGAGCAGGAGTTCGTTGCCGGCTACCACACCGAGTATTCGGGCATCCGCTTCACCCTCTTCTTCATGGGCGAGTACGCGAACCTCTTCTCGATGTCGGCCCTCGGTGTGGTCCTCTTCTTCGGCGGCGCGAACGGCCCCTTCCTTCCCCCATGGGTCTGGTTCATCGGAAAGACCTACGTCTTCATCCTCTTCATGCTTTGGATCCGCTGGACCTTCCTCCGCATCCGCGTCGACAAGATGATGAAATTCAACTGGAAGATCCTCATTCCGATCTCCCTGGCCAACCTCCTCCTCACGGGGGTCGGCATCAAGATCTGGCAGGCCGCCACCGGCGCCATCAGGTGGTAATGAAATGTACGGACTAGGATTGCTGAAGGGCCTGGGCGTTTCGATGAAGCGCTTCTGGATGCCCAAGATCACGGAAAAATATCCCGAGGTGCAGCCCAAGCTGCCGGAGCGCAGCAAGGGTTCCTTTCAATACAACAAGGACAGCTGCACCTCCTGCGAGCTCTGCTCGATGGCCTGCCCCAACGGGGTCATCAAGGTGGAGTGGCACAAGGACGAGTCGGGCAAGAAGCGGCTCGACCGCTATCGGATGAACCTCGGACATTGCCTCTTCTGCGGCCTCTGCGTCGAGGCCTGCCCCACCACGCCGAAGTCCATCGACTTCAAGAGGGACTTCGCCCTGGGTTGCTGGCGCAAGGAAGACATCTACCGCGTGTGGACGAAGGAATGGCCCGCCGCCGAGAGCGCCCCCGACCCCGCGGCCCCCGCTTCCCCGTCGGCCCCCGCCCAAGGAGGCAACTGACATGCTCGGTGTCATCTTCTTCTACGTTTTCGCCGCTGCCGTCGTCGTCGGCGCCCTGGCGATGGTCCTCACGAAGAACCTCGTGCACGCGGCCCTCTTCATGGCTGGCACCTTCCTGATGATCGCCTTCCTCTACATCCTCATGGGTGCCGACTACGTCGGCGCCGTGCAGATCCTCGTGTACGTCGGGGCGATCTCCATCCTCTTCGTCTTCGGTATCATGCTCACCAAGCGCGACCGCATCGAGGATTCGAACCGCTTCAATCGCTACGCATTTCCGGCGACCATCGTGGCCATCCTCCTCTTCGTCAGCATCCTCCTGACGGCGATCGGCACCGCCTTCCAGAACGCTCCCGCCCCTACCGGCGATTCCACCATCCAGACCATCGCGGACATCTTCCTCTCCGACTACGTGCTCGCCTTCGAGTTCGCCGGCATCCTCCTCCTCTCGGCCCTCGTAGGCGCGATCGTGATCGGCCAGGGCCAGCTCGCGAGGAAGACGAGGTTGCGTGGAACCACGACCCTCGAAGGTTCCAATGGAGGCGAAAAATGATCGGCCTCGCGCATTATCTCGTTCTCGCCGGGCTCCTTTTCTGCATCGGGCTCCTCGGCGCGGTAGCCAAGCGCAACGCAATAGCCGTGTTCATGGGCGTTGAGCTCATGCTCAACTCCGTGAATATCAACCTCGTCGCCTTCAACCGTTTCCTCCATCCCGAGTTCCTCGGCGGGCAGGCCTTCGCGATCTTCGTGATCGTCGTGGCCGCAGCGGAGGTTTCGGTGGGCCTGGCGATCATCCTCGCGCTCTACCGCCGCAAGGCGAACACGAGCGTCGACGAGATCGACCTCCTCAAATGGTGAGCGGAAAGGCAAGGCAGGAACGCACATGATCACACTCGCCATACTACTGACGATCGCGCCCGTCGCGGCCTACGTCGTCATCGTGGCCTTCCTCAATCGCTGGAAGGCCCTGTCGGCAGGCCTCGCGATCGCCGCGTCGGGAACCTCCCTCGCGATCTCGCTATGGCTCCTCTGGTCGATGATCGGCAACCCCACGCCGGTTCACGACGCCATCCAGTGGCTCCATATCCCGCAGATCGGCGGCTTTAGGGGCCTCGACCTCGTCGCCGGCGTCCTCGTGGACCCGCTCTCGGCCCTGATGGCGAGCATCGTCTCCCTCGTGGCCTTCCTCGTGATGGTCTACTCGGTGGGCTACATGAAGGGCGACGAGGGATTCTCGCGCTATTTCGCCTATCTCTCACTCTTCACCTTCTCGATGCTCGGCCTCGTGGTCTCGGACAACTACTTCATGACCTTCGTCTTCTGGGAACTCGTCGGCCTCTCCTCCTATCTCCTCATCGGTTTCTGGAGGCTTAAGGACGCGCCGGCCGAGGCCAGCAAGAAGGCCTTCGTCACCAATCGCTGGGGCGACTTCGGCTTCATGATCGGCATCATCCTCCTTTTCATGGTCTTCGGGACCTTCGACTACGGAGCTCTCGCGAGGATGATTCCCCAGTATTCCCACCTCGGCTTCCTCGCCCTCATCGCCGTCCTCGTCTTCACCGGCCCGATGGGCAAGTCGGCCCAGTTCCCCTTCCATGTCTGGCTTCCGGACGCGATGGAGGGCCCGACGCCGGTCTCCGCCCTCATCCACGCGGCGACGATGGTCGCGGCGGGCGTCTACCTCGTGGCGCGTGCCTTCGTCCTCTTCCACGCCGTGCCGAACGTGATGGAGCTCATAGCCTGGATCGGCGGTTTTACCGCGATCTTCGCGGCCCTGATAGCCCTCGTGCAGAAGGACATCAAGCGGATCCTGGCCTACTCGACCCTGTCGCAGCTCGGCTACATGTTCCTCGCCTTGGGCTCGGGCTCGATGAGCGCGGGCATGTTCCATCTTACGACCCACGCCTTCTTCAAGGCCCTCCTCTTCCTCGGCTCGGGCTCCGTCATCCACGCGCTGGGTCAGCAGGACATCTTCAAGATGGGCGGTCTTTCCAAGAAGATGCCCATCACCACCTGGACCTTCGTGATCGGCGCCCTCTCGCTCGGCGGTCTCTTCCCCCTCGCGGGTTTCTGGAGCAAGGACGAGATCCTCCTCTCCGCCCTCAAGGACGGCCAAGTCGCCCTCTACTGGATCGGCGTCGTCACGGCCTTCCTCACCGCCTTCTATATGTTCCGTCTCATCTTCACGGCCTTCTTCGGCAAGGCCGCGTCCGAGAATGCCGCCGAGCGAGAGCTCGGTGCCGCCACCATGGCCCATCAGGATCATGGGACGGGCCATGGCGACGACGGCCATGGGCATCAGGCCCATGAAAGTCCCGCCACGATGACGGTGCCCCTGATCATCCTCGCCGTCCTCTCGGTCGTGGGTGGCCTCGTCGGCTCGCCCTGGTGGACCCAGTGGTTCGGCGGCTCCTTCGGTTCCTTCATCTACTTCGGCGAACCGGAGGCGGCCCATATCGATCTCGCGGTGGCCATTCCCGCCACGATCGTCGCCCTTCTCGGCATCACGCTGGCCTGGGTCATCTATGGCGCGAAGCTCGTCAAGCACGAGTGGCTCGCCGAGAAGCTCAAGCCCCTCCACAGCCTCCTCGAACACAAGTTCTACATCGACGAATTTTATGGCTTCGTGTTCAAGTGGGTGATGTTCCTCCTCGGCACGATCCTCGATTGGATCGACCACAAGGTGATCGACGGGACCTTCGACGGTCTCGGCGCGGCCACGAAGGCCGGCGGCGGCAAACTGAGGCTCATCCAGACCGGAAAGCTCCAGTCCTACGCCCTGTTCATCTTCGGCGCGGTCGCCATCGTCGTGATCATGCTTTCGACCAACCTGATCGGAGGCTTCGCCAAATGAACGGACTCCACCTCCTGCCGGGCATAATCATCGCGCCCTTCGCGGCCGCGCTCATCATGCTCTTCGTGCCCGCCACGGCACGGAACCTCATTCGGGGCCTCGCCCTCGCCGCCGCCACCGTCTCGCTCACCCTCGCGACCTTCGCGATGTTCCTCTACGACAATGGAACGAAGGGTCTCCAGTTCGTCGAGAGCGTGGGCTGGCTTAAGTCCTACGGCATCAGCCTCGACCTGGGCGTCGACGGGCTATCGCTGCCCCTCGTCCTCCTGACCTCGATCATCTTCTTCGCCGGCGTATTCGTGTCCTGGAAGCTCGAGAACAGGCCGAAGGAATTCTTCGTCTACACCCTCCTCCTCGTGGGCGGTGTCTTCGGGGTCTTCATGTCGACCGACCTCCTCGTGCTCTTCATGTTCATCGAGGTGGCTGTCATTCCGAAGTACGTGCTGATCAGCGTCTGGGGTTCCACGCGCAAGGAATACGCGGCGATGAAGTACACCCTGTACCTCCTCGCGGGCTCGGCCCTCGCCTTCGTCGGCCTCTTCGCCATCTACGCCTACGTGCAGAATCCGCAACTCGGTCTGGGCTACGGCACCTTCTCCCTCGCGGAACTCCAGAAAGTCAACTTCGATCCCGAGTTCCAGAAGTGGGCCTTCCTCGCCCTCCTCGTGGGCTTCGGCGTCCTCGTGCCGATATTCCCCCTCCATCGCTGGACTCCCGACGGACACTCCGCCGCGCCGACGACCATCTCGATGCTCCTCGCGGGCGTCATCATGAAGCTCGGCGGCTACGCCATCATCCGCGTCGGCCTCGGCTACTTCCCCGAGGGAGCCGCCTATTGGGCCCCCCTCATCGCGGTGCTCGCGACCATCAACGTGATCTACATCGCCTTCGTGGCCCTCGTGCAGAAGGACATGAAGTTCGTGGTGGCCAACTCCTCGATAAGCCACATGGGCTTCGTCCTCCTCGGCATCGCCTCGATGAACGCGGTGTCGGTGAGCGGCGCCGCCGCGCAGATGTTCGCGCACGGCATAATGGCCGCCCTCTTCTTCGCCCTCGTCGGCCAGGTCTACGACAAGGCCCACACGAGGATGATCGCCGACTTCGGCGGGCTGGCCAAATACATGCCGCGAACCTCGGCGGCATTCCTCGTCGTCGGTCTCGCCTCCCTCGGCCTTCCGGGCCTCTTCAACTTCGTGCCCGAGTTCACCGTCTTCTTGGGCGGCATGCAGCGCTTCCCGATTCTCACGGTGATCTCCATCTTCTCGGTCGTCGTGACCGCAATCTACGTCCTCTGGGTCTACCAGCGCGTGTTCTTCGGGCCCGCCAATCCGAGGTGGGAAGGCCTCTCCGACATGAAGGGCGTCGAGATCGTGCCCGTCGTGCTCCTCGGCGGCATACTCCTCGTCCTCGGCATCATGCCCGGCGGCTTCATGAACATGGTGAGCGGCGGCATCGCGCCGATCGTGCAGCGCCTGGCTGCCGTCGGCACGGGAGGGATCTTCTGATGGACTTCTCCACACTCAACCTCGAAATCGGCGCGGCCGTCCTCGGCATCCTCCTCCTCGCCGCCAGTCTCCTCCTCCCGGCGAAAAAGAAGGGCGGAACTGCCGTCCTGGCCGCCATCGGCTTCGGCGCCCTCCTCGTCATGTCCTTTGCGGCCCCCGGCGGACCCGGTCCCTTCTTCAAGGGCCAGTACGTCAACGACGGCACCGCCCTCCTCTTCAAGCAGATTTTCATCCTCGGAGCCTTCCTGGTCACGCTGATGGCCTTCCGCTTCTCCAAGCGCTTCGAGGACATGCGCGGAGAGTTCTTCATCCTCATGGCCTTCTCCCTCGTCGGCATGATGGGAATGGCGGGAGCCACCGACTTCCTCACCCTCTATATCGCCCTCGAGTTGATGTCCCTGCCCCTCGTGGTCCTGACGGCCTTCGAGAAGAAGGCCGAGCGCTCGACCGAGGCCGGCGTCAAGTATGTCCTCCTCTCGGCCATGTCCTCCGCCATACTCCTTTTCGGCCTTTCCTTCCTTTACGGCGCGGCCGGCTCCTTTTCCTACCAGGATGTGGCGGCCGTCCTTACAGGCTCGGGCATCAAAGGCTTCGCGGTATTCGGCGGAATCTTCGTCCTCGCCGGTCTCTCCTTCAAGATCGCGGCCGTGCCCTTCCATATGTGGTCGCCCGACATATATGAGGGTGCCCCGGCGCCGGTCACGGCCTTCCTCGCCGTTGCCTCGAAGGCAGCGGGCTTTGCGGCCCTCGCCAGGATATTCCCCCTCGTCCTCGCGCCGATGGGACCCGGAGTATCCGTCCTCGTCGTCCTCCTCGCCTCGATGTCGATGGTGGTCGGCAATCTCTCCGCTATTCCCCAGACGAACATCAAGCGGCTTCTCGCCTATTCGAGCATCGCCCACGCGGGCTATATGCTTCTCGGCGTCTTCGTGGCGACGAAGGCCGGGACCGCTGCCGTGGTCTATTATCTCCTCCTCTATCTTGTCGCGAATGTCGGCGCCTTCACGGCGGTGACGGCCTGGTCGGACATCTCCGGCTCGGACGAGATCTCTTCCTTCAAGGGCATGTGGAAGCGCTCGCCCTTCCTCGGGGCCGTCTTTATCGTGAGTCTTCTTTCCCTCGCGGGAATCCCGCCGGCTGCCGGCTTCATCGGGAAGTTCTTCCTCCTCGTGGAGGTCGCGAAGCAGGGCAGTCTCTGGCTCGTCGCCCTCGCCATGGCGATGAGTGTCGTGTCCCTGTACTACTACGTCAGCGTGATAAAGGCCCTCGTGGCCGATGCCCCCGAAGGTGACGATTCTTCGGTGACTATTTCGCCCCTCCTCAAGGTCGTCCTTCTCGCGAGCGCGGTCGCGACCGTCCTTCTCGGCGTCCTGCCCGGCCCGGTGATGGATTTCATCAAGGCGGCGATCGGCTGATTTCGACGATGTGTTTGCCGTCGACCGCCTGGCTTCGAAGAAGTCCGGCAGTCGACGGGTCTTCGGGACGGCCGCCTGTCCGGTCGCCGTCTCGAAGGCTTTGCTTGACGGTCCGTCGAGCACGTGTTACCAATACAGGTCTTCAGTTTTCTCATCACGGTGGCCCATGAAACTCCAGGATGTCTTCAAGCCAGTCCAGTCCGAACTTAGGGATATGGAGCGCGAGCTTCGGTCGCTCGCGGCGGGCCTCTCGTTCGACTCGATCCGCGCGATACTCGAGCGTTTTTTCACGGCCCCGGGCAAGTATCTCAGACCGGCCCTCCTGCTCATGTCTGCCGACGCCGCTGGCGACTTCGACGCCGAGACCCGCAGCCGCCTCGTTCGGGCGGCGGCCGGCGTGGAGCTCATCCACAACGCGAGCCTCGTCCATGATGATGTCATCGACGAGGATCTCGAGCGCCGCGGACAGGCGACCGTCAACGCGGGCCACGGCAATCGGGTGGCAATACTGGCGGGTGATACCCTCTACTCCAAGGCCTTCAGCATGATGATCGACGCCCTTCCGAAGCCCCTTCTCAAGGACATCGTCGACCTCAATATCACCATGTGCTCGGCCGAGGTCGAGCAGGAGAAGAACAGGACCACCAAGAGGTCCGTCGGCAAGGAGCTCCTCCTCAAGATCAACGAGGGGAAGACGGCCTCCTTCATGAGCGTGGCCTGCAAGATCGGCGCCAGCCTCGGTGGGGGTTCTCCCGAGGTCGTCGCCCGCCTCGAGGGATTCGGTCTCGATTTCGGCATGGCCTTCCAACTCTACGACGATCTCTCCGACCACGACGCCGACTTGCCCGATCTCGATGTCCTTGCGGAGGCTCAGCGCTTCGCCAAGGCGGCCTTGGCGCGACTCGAGGGCCTCAGGCCCTCGACGGGACGGACAGCCCTCCGCAATCTCGTCGAGCATCTCGTGGACAAGGGCGGCAACTGAGCGCGCCGTAGGCGCCTCCATGCTTGATCCGCGTCCAGCCGGGCCTTCGGCCCTTCTCCGATAGTCGCAGCAAAAAAAACCCGGCTCGAAGCCGGGCTTTTTTTATGCGCCGAGGCGCTCCAGCTGTGTTATTCGGCCCTCTTGATCCAGAGGTCCCAGAGGCCGAGGACGATCATGAGGCCGAAGGCGAGACCCAGGGAGGCTCCGCCCACGATGACGAGGGGGGCGAAGGCGCCGACCATCTTGGCCAACCACCAGGAACCGACATCCATGAGAATGGAGAGGAAGCCCAGGATGATGACGCCTCCCTTGAGCCACCTGGAAAAGGCGGTAAAGGAGAAGGCGAGGCCGAGCACGAACATGACGGAGATGAGACCGTTGACGTGGGTGTGGCTGTTTTGGACGAGTTGGGACCAGGAAATGCCGGTATCAGTCGCGAGAAGGGGCTTCAAGCTATCATAGCTGTCGGTGACGATACCGGCAGTCGCCACGTCCTTCGAATGGCAGGTGTCGCAGCTGGTCTGGAAGGTCTGCTGGACCGAGCTGAAGTCGGATTGCTTGCCGCCCGCTTCGATCCAGGCGAAGAGGGCCTTTCCGTCGGCCTCGGTGGGGATGTACTGATTCATCGTCCCCTTGAGGGCCTTCTCGAGTTTGGAACCGGTCGGGGCTCCATTGAAGGCGATCCGGATATCGGCGATGGAAAGTCCGGGTTTGGTGTCGACGGGCGTATAGGTCAACCAGATGTTGGCCAGGCCGAGAAGGTATCCGACCCCCGCTACGAGGAAGAAGGTCGTCAAGGCAAGCTTGAAGGGAAGATCGAGTTTCCCGAGGCCAGGCTTTGAGGGAAGTAACATCACTATCTCCTTAGATATTCATAACGTGGAATTTCGCATCAATACTTTCGAATAGTGCAATCTAGGTACAATCCTCGATTTCGTCAAGGCAAGACAATGCCGCTGGTCACGAGCGGCAAAAGGAATGCTTGCAAGACGATAAAAAAGGCTTGAAACCTTCTGAAGTAGAGTTATAGTTAATCAAGCATTTGAAACAGGAGACCACATTTCATGGAAAGAATGGCGTCACATCCTGCTTGTCCCGATTTGGTATCTCGAAAACGCTCCGCCCTCCTATTCCTCCTAACCTGTCTGGTCTTCGCTTCCCAAGGCGCCTTCGCTCTCTCGAAGGAGGCGACCGCCTGCATGGCCTGCCATTCGGATGCCGCCATCGCGCCGCTTGTCGAGGTCGGGAAGATGGATGCCTCCATTCACGGTTCCTTCGACTGCAGCCTCTGTCACCCAGGCGCGACGAGCCAGCCGCATGATGCGGCGACGGTCAAGGCAAATTGCGCCAGCTGTCACGCGGATGCAGAGGTGGCATATGCCAAAGGTGTGCACGGGAAGGCGACGGCTGGAGGCGACAAGGCCGCCGCGACCTGCGTGAGCTGCCATGGCGAGGCTCATTCCATACTCCCCGCCAAGGATCCCGATTCGACCATCTATCACGCCAACTTGCCGACGACCTGCGGCCAATGCCATTCGAAGGGCAAGCTGCCGAAGTCGACCGACCAGAATGTCAACAACGCCTTCGATCTCTACACCGATTCCATACATGGAAAGGCGACGATGAAGAGCGGCCTCCTCGTGTCGGCTAACTGCTCCGATTGCCATGGGGCCCACGACATCCTGCCCAAGGACGATCCGGCCTCGCCGGTGAACCGAGCCAATGTTCCGACGACCTGCGGCAAGTGCCATGTCGACGTCCTCAGGGACTGGGAGTCATCCAGCCACGCCGCGGCCTTCAAGGCCGGAAACGGAAACTCGCCGGTCTGCACCGATTGCCATGTGGCGCATACCGTGAGCCATGTCGACAGCCCCAAGGACGTGAACGCCCTCATGTCGGCCTGCTCGAACTGCCACAAGACGGAGTTCGGTACCTACCGCGACAGCTTCCATGGCGAGGTCACCGCCATCGGGGACCTGCGGACGGCCACCTGCTCGTCCTGCCACGGGGCCCACCTCGTCCTGCCCGCCTCCGATCCGCGATCGCCGACCTCGCCCGAGCGGATAGTCTCCACCTGCCAGAAATGCCACGATGGGGCGACCGCCTCCTTCACCGATTACCGGCCGCACGCCGAGCCCCGGGACGCAAGCAAATTCCCCCAATTGCACGCGGTCTATCTCTTCATGACGACCTTGCTGGTCGCGGTCTTCGCGTTCTTCGGGCTTCATACGCTGCTGTGGCTCCTCCATTCGCTCCGGACCGGCGAGGGAAGGAAGAAAAAGGAGGGACGCGATGTCCGCTGATTCCACGCGATACTATCTTCGTTTCCGGCTCTATCACCGAATTCTACACATCATGGTGATAGTTAGTTTCCTCGGCCTCGCGCTGACCGGAATGAGCCTCAAGTTCTCGGACGTCGAGTGGGGGCGCCTGCTCTCCTGGCTGCTTGGCGGACCATTTTCGTGCAGGATACTCCATCGCTTTTTCGCGGTCGTCACCTTCCTCTATTTCGGCCTTCATCTCGTTTGGATAGTGCGCAGCATGCTGAAGAACGGCTTCAAGAGGACTTTCTGGGGTCCGGAGTCGATGATGCCCCAACCGAAGGACATCCTGCAGCTTTATCAGAACGTGAAGCATTTCCTGGGACTCGGCCCGGCTCCGAAGTTTGACCGCTATACCTATTGGGAGAAGTTCGATTACCTCGCCGTTTTCTGGGGCGTCGTTATCATCGGTTTTACGGGCCTCGTGCTGTGGTTCCCCCTGCTGTTCGCCAAATTGCTGCCAGGGATATGGATCAACGCCGCCATCATCGTGCACAGCGACGAGGCCCTCCTCGCCGTCGGTTTCATCTTCACTATCCATTTCTTCAACACCCACCTCCGGCCCGAGAAATTCCCGATGGATAAGGTGATTTTCACGGGACGCGTCACCGAGGAGGAGCTGAAGAACGAGCGCCCCGAGGAGTACAAGCGCCTGGCGGAGACGGGAGGACTCGAGAAGATAGAGACGGGGGAGCCGCGCCACTGGGTCTACACGGTCGCCAAGGTCGGGGGCTTCGCGGCGGTGATCATAGGCGTGATTATGATAGTGCTGATTATCTGGTCGATAGTATTCAGGTGAGTCCGTGCCGTCGCGTTCCGCGGGGCGCGACGGCCTTTCCCTTGGAAAGAGAATAAAAGAATACTACAATATAGGACATTCTATATAGTCCGCGAGACTTATTGGCATAACCGCAAAGTCCGGCTATCCTAACGCGCCGCCAGAGTCGCGGAATCATATGTGAAGGAACTTCCCTTGAAAGCGATATTCAAATTCTTCAGATCGGTGCGGCTTGCCATAGTCCTGCTGGCCATCATAATAGTTTTCTTCGTCTTCTCCACCCTCGTCCCCCAGGGCAGGTCAGCGACCGAGCTTATGCATGCCTATGGGCCCGCCCTTGGCCAGCTCGTCGTCCTGACCGGTGTCGGCAATTTCACGAGTTCTCCGATCTTCTATATTTCGTTGGGACTCTTCGTGCTCAATCTCGGCGTCTGTTCCGTCGATCGCTTCGTGAAGAGGCTCAAGAGCCGCGCCGTGAAGCACTTCGGTCCGGACATCATCCATCTCAGCCTCCTCGTACTGACCGTCGGCGCGCTGATCACCTCGACCGTGCGGCGGGAGCAGGATTTCACCATGGCGGCCGGCGACGCGGTCAACCTGCCCGGCGGCTACGTGATGAAGCTCATCGATTTCGAATTCCTCAAATATCCCGATGGCAGGCCCAAGGCCTGGATCTCGACCGTTGATGTCACCCAGGGGAATCGAATCGTGAGGCAGGGCTACAAGATCGAGGTCAATCACCCCCTCGCCATAGGTATGCTCAAGGTCTACCAGATGAACTATTCCTCCGACGCGACGATCGACTTCATCGATCCGGCGGGAGGTAGGGCGACGATGAAGGTGGGCGAGGGCTTCTCCATGGGTTCCGACCAGCTCGTCTTTGTCGGGGCCCGGAGGGCGGATGCCCCTGCCCAAGGCTGGATAGCCCAGTTCCAGGAATACCAGGGCGACAAGGCCGTCGCCTCCTTCGAGTTCGGCCAGGGAGAGAAGATCGGTCAGTACTCGGTCGATTCGATCAGGGCGAGGGATCTCACGGGTTTGCGCGCGGCGATCGATCCGGGCTTCATCCCCGTCCTCGTCGCCCTCGCCCTCATGGCTATCGGTTTAACTATGACCAGTATTCATAAGAGCAAAGGAGTCGACTAATGGCATTCAACGAAGTCCTGGCCGTCATAGGCCTCGCACTCATCGCCGTCTCGGCCATACCCCAGGTCGTGTTTTTCCTGAAGAAGGGCGGCGAGGCCGACCCGCTATCGCATTGGATTCTGATGGCGGCCGGAGTCGCCCTCTTCGGCACGATCGTGGCGCGAAGCATCGAGATCGATTTCCCCGCGGTGACGAACACCTACGAGGCGATGATCTTCTTCTCCGCCTCGCTCTGCGTCGTCATGGCCGTTCTCCGCCTCGTTTCGAAGAAGAGCACCGGCGCCCTGCGATGGAGCGTTTTCGGGGGCACCGTCATCGCCCTCGCCCTCGTGATGATCTCCTCCTCTCCCATCGTGGGGAAGGACGTGAATCCGCCCATACCGGCCCTCCATTCCTATTGGCTCGTCCTCCACGTGACCATGGCCTTCATCGGCGAGGCTTTCTTCGCGGTCTCGATGGTGAGCGCTATCGCCTATCTCCTGACCAAGGAGGAGGAAAGGAAGAAGGCCATCGACAGGATCATGTACACGACCGTGATGATCGGCTATCCGATCTATACGGCCGGAGCCCTCATCTTCGGCGCCATCTGGGCGGAGTATGCCTGGGGGGTTTACTGGAGCTGGGATCCCAAGGAAACCTGGGCCCTCGTCACTTGGCTCGTCTACACGGCCTTCCTTCATTCGCGCTTCGTGATGAAGGTGAGGGGAAAGCTGTCAGCGATACTTTCCATCACGGGCTTCTTCTTCACGATCTTCACCTTCGCCGGCGTGAACTACCTCCTGGCAGGTCTTCATAGTTATGCTAAATAGTTTTGCCGCGGGGGAGGGCGTTCCGGAATCGGGCAACTTCCCTCGACGGAGGCTCCCTGGCTTGCCTTGACAAGCCGAGGAGCATGGTCGATGTTTTCTATACAGACTTATCAATTGAATTGCTTCCAAGGAGGTTCATCATGAAGATCGGCAAAACGGCGACCCTCGCCCTGCTGTTGATCGCGGGGCTCTTCGTGGCTCCGCTTTCCCTTACCGCAGCGGGCAGCGTTCCCGCCTTGCCCGGCATCAATGCCCCCGACAGCCAACCCAGGGGTTGTGTCGATTGCCATGTCAAGACGGCCACCAAGGATTTCCGTCTCACGGCCGTCCTCGACAGCATCAAGGGAGGACATCCCGACGTCGCCAAGATGGTGAAGAACGTGCCGATGGACTGCCTCAAGTGCCACTACGCGAGCCAGATGGCTCCCGTTCTCGGTTCAATGGTGCATCGAAATCACTACCAGAACCAGAGCAACAACGACTTTCTCATCAACGACAAGGGCTCCTGCCTGAGTTGCCATACCGTTGACACCGAGTCTGGCAAGATCGCGGTGAAGAACGCTCCGGCCAATTGGTAGAATATCTCTATCGCGGGTGAGCCGTTTCGATCGAATTTCGGCGCCTTATTGACGGACCCGGCCAAATGGGCGGGTCCCTTTTCGTTTTGACGCTCTTGCGAGCTAAGGGGCGGCGATCGTCGACACGTATATAATGAACTATATAATAAATTCAGTATTCTCTAATTTCGTAAACGAAACATCTTGACGAAGATTGAAGCGAAACACAAAATATGCCCACTGTTCGATACCTAAGGAGGTTCACATGAAAAACGCTCGCTCGGTAATGGTCGTTGCAATCGCTCTCGTCCTGGCTGTCGCCAGTCCCCTTGCCATCTTCGCGGCGGATACTCCGCCCGCTGCCTATCTCCCCGGTATTCTCCAGGCCGACGGTACTCCTAACGGCTGCGTGAGCTGCCACCAGGGCAACTACTCCATCCCCAATGAACTCAAGAAGGTCGAGGGACATCCCGACGTCTCCAAGATGGTCAAGGTCGTTCCCGAGGGTTGCGCCGTCTGCCACAAGGAAGGGGCGAAGATTCCCTCGCTGGCGAAGGTCGTGCACATGAAGCACTTCGGCCCCGATGCCACGAAGAATGTCTTCGTTCAGCATTATGCCGGATCCTGCCTCAACTGCCACAAGCTCGACGTCAGCACCGGCGCCATGAGCATCAAGTCCGGCAAGGCCAACTGGTAATCAGGCGAGAGCCATCGCTGACGGGGCCCGAAATAGGGCCTAGACCCGGCCTTGAGGCCGGGTCTTTCTTTTTAACGACTGGACTGCAAGCGGGGAGGCTGGGCGATGACCAAGGCTGTGGTGATTTTGCACAGGCCGGACTCATTGCTAGGCCCCTGGGTATCGAGTAGTAAACCGGTTTATCCTTGACGTCGAAGCCCCCAATAGCTAAGCTTCGAGGATAAGCCGCCCGGAAAAGACGGCCAATCTATCCGCAAGGCGGAACTCCATGAAGATACTCTCCCATACCGTAAAGCCGAAAATCCCCAAGGAGCTCGCGGCCCTCGAGGAAATCGCGCACAATCTTTGGCTCTCCTGGAATTTCGAGGCCATACAGCTCTTCATCAGGCTCGACTACGACGTTTGGATGAATTGCCAGCAGAATCCGGCCAAGATGCTGGGCATGGTGGCCCAGTCTCGCTATGACGAAATGGCCCAGGACGACTCCTATTTGGCCGCACTCAAGGAAGTCGTCGCGAAATACGAGCGCTATAAGAATGGCGAGCCCTGGTACAAGGGCAGCATGAAGGATGTGATCGCCTATTTTTCCATGGAATACGGTCTCGACGTATCCCTTCCCACCTATTCGGGCGGCCTGGGCATCCTGTCGGGCGACCATATGAAGACCGCCAGCGACATGGGCCTCCCCCTCGTCGGCATCGGCCTCCTTTATAGACAGGGCTATTTCAAGCAGTACCTCAACCCCGACGGCTTCCAACAGGAATCCTATCCGGAAAACGATTGGTACAACATGCCGGTCCACCGCTGCCTCGACAAGAAGGGCGAGGCGGTCAAGATCGCCGTGGACATGGCCGGTCGACAGGTCGTCGCCCAGATCTGGCGCGTCGCCGTCGGTCGAAGCGATCTCTATCTCCTCGACACGAACATCGCGGAAAACGGCCCCGAGGAGCGCCTCATCACGGCGGCCCTCTACGGTGGAGACAAGGAGACGAGGATTCGCCAGGAAATCCTCCTCGGCATCGGCGGAATACGGGCCCTCCGCGCCCTCGGGATCAATCCCGCCGTAACCCATATGAACGAGGGGCATTCGGCCTTCCTCGCCCTCGAGCGCATCAGGGAGCATATGGGGGAGCGGGGCTTCCGCTTCGCCGAGGCCGCGGCCGCGGTCAGACCCACGAACATCTTCACGACCCACACGCCGGTTCCGGCGGGCAACGAGCGCTTCGGTATCGATCTCATGGAAAAGTACTTCGGCGCCATCGCCTCGCAGCTCGGGATTTCCTGGGGGGACTTCCTCGCCCTCGGCCGCGAGCGTCCCGAGGATCAAGCCGAACCCTTCTGCATGACGGTCCTCGCCCTCAAGCTCACCGCCTTCAATAACGGCGTCTCGGAGCTTCATGGAGAGGTGTCGCGCGATATGTGGAAGAATATCTGGCCGGGAGTTCCCCTCGCCGAGATACCCATTTCCCACATCACCAACGGAGTCCATCCGCGCACCTGGATCTCCAACAACATGCTCGATCTCCTCGACCGCTATTTCGGTCCTCGCTTCTACGACGAGCCGGCCGACCTCGACATCTGGCAGAGGATGAGCCGCATCTCCGACGAAGAGTTGTGGAGGACCCACGAGAGACGTCGCGAACGCCTCGTCGTCTTCGCCCGCGATCGCATCAAGAAGGCGGCGCGCCGGGCCGGAGCGGGGGAGGGCGCGATGATCCGAGCGGAGGACGCCCTATCTCCCTCCGCCCTCACCCTGTCTTTCGCGAGGCGCTTCGCCACCTATAAACGCGGCAACCTCCTCCTCCGCGACCCCGACAGGCTTCTCCGCCTCCTCTCCGATCGCGATCATCCCCTGCAGATCATCTTCGCGGGCAAGGCCCATCCGCACGACATACCCGGCAAGGCCATCATCAAGGAACTGGTGCATTTCTCGCGCCGCGAGGAGGTGATGAGCCGCATCGTCTTTATCGAGGACTACGACATGACGATGTCGCGCTATCTCACCTCGGGGTCCGACGTGTGGCTCAACACCCCGCGCCGCCCCCTCGAGGCCTCGGGGACGAGCGGGATGAAGGCGGGCATGAACGGCGTCCTTAACTGCTCCGTCCTGGACGGCTGGTGGGCCGAGGCCTTCCGCGATCACGGCCCCTCGATCGGCTGGGCCATCGGCTCGGGCGAGATGTATTCCGACGAGGAACTCCAGGATCAGATCGAGAGCGAGGCCCTCTACGATCTCCTCGAACGCGAAATAATCCCCCTCTTCTATCAGCGAGGCCGCGACGGACTACCCCGCGAATGGATCAAGCGCATGAAGTCCTCGATGCAATTCGTCGGGGCGGAGTATTCGTCACATCGCATGGTCAAGGAATACTCCGAGCGTTTCTACTTCCCCGCCCTCTCGAATTACAGGAAGCTCGAGGAAAGCGGCTTTGCCGCCGCAAAACAGTTGTCCGCCTATTTCGACAAGGCGCGCTCCGCCTGGGCCGGGGTGAGCGTTTCCGATGTCAGAAGCGACGCCAAGCCGGTGATGCTGAGCGGGGATCAAGTAAGCGTCTCGGCCCAGGTGGAATTGGCCGGCCTTTCGCCCGACGAGGTCCTCGTCGAGCTCTTTCACGGGCCCCTGTCGAGCCAGGACGAAATCGTCGGGGCCGAAAGGCTGCCGATGATCGCCGGCGAGATGAAGGGCGGCGCTTGTTCATTCTCGGTGACGGTGACCTGCAACAGGACGGGCCAGCAGGGCTACGCGGTGCGGGTGCTGCCACGGCACCCCTCCCTCGCCCAGGCCTTCGTGCCCGGTTTGATTCGGTGGGCTTAGCGAAGGGCCGCTACGCGGCCCTTCGCTCGCCGGATTCGCCGTGGCGAATCCGGCTGCCTGGCGGGGGGGGGGCTACGCGGCCCTTCGCTCGCCGGATTCGCCGTGGCGAATCCGGCTGCCTGCCTGGCGGGGGGGGGCTACGCGGCCCTTCACTCGCGGGATCGAAGAACGAGGCTCTTCAGTCCGCCCGTGCCGCAACCTTTCCCTGCCTCCCCGAGTCTCATTGCGTGCGCCCGCGAAGGGCGCTCATGATATTCCCTCTTGGAGAGGGATTAAGAGGTAGTCGATGGCCGGGACTTCGTTAGCCGCGCAGGTTCTCATCTCGAGTATACCGATTGTCGGCATTCTGCTGGGGAGTGTCGTCGTATTCTTCTGGTTGCTCTGGAATCATCGGGAACGGAAGCTTCTGATCCAGCAGGGGGTCTGGACTCCCGTACACTTCGATGTCGATACGGTGAGTCTCCTGTCCGGATTGCTCCTCGTCACCGTCGGATTCGTCCTCACCGTGCTCATTTTCATCGTCGACGGCCTGGGCTATTCCCTTCTTGGAGGTCTCATGCCCCTCTCCTCGGGTTTTGCCCTCCTTGTCTTCGTGCGTCTCCGCGCGGCCGGGCGCCGCTAACGCGGCTCGATGGCGGCTCCCCAATCGGGAGGGTCTCCGCCTGAGACTCTGTCCGACGAGGAGATTATAGGGCTTGTCCTCGATGGCGATACGGAGCGCTTCTCGGAGCTCGTGCGACGTCATGGCCGGCGGGTGTATAGGGTTGGGATATCGTGGTTCAAGGATCACGACGAGGCCGAGGATCTCGTGCAGGAGGTCTTCGTGAAGGCCTATACCAAGCTTTCCACCTTTCGCTTCGGCTCGAAGTTCTCCACCTGGCTTCTCAGGATCGCCTACAACACGGCGACCTCGACGAGATCGAGGCGGCGGCTTCACGAGGAGATAGACGACGAGTCGATCGCGGATAGGCGGAGCGCCGTCGAAGAAGGGCTTATCGAGAAGGAAAAGGCCCGTGAGGTGCGCGAGGCCCTGGCCTTCCTTTCGCCGGAACAGGCGATCTGCGTCGAACTCTGCTTCTTCCAGGATCTTTCGTATATCGAGATCGCGAAGATCACCGGTTTTCCGGTGAATACCATCAAATCCCACGTCTTCCGCGCCAAGCGGATGTTGCGGGAGCGGCTTTCGATGGGGGCATGAAATGCGTTGCGAACGTTTCCTCCTGCGTTTTGACGAGCTCGAGCCGGGGCAGGCCTTGCCCGCCTCGCTCGCCCTTCATATGTCGCGCTGCGCCTCCTGCCGTGCCCAGGTCAGCGCCTTCGAATCGGCCCTGTCGGCGTGGAAGCGCGACGAGTCCCTTCGCTTCGACGAGCTCGAGGACTTCTCCATCATGGAAGATCGGACGATGGCGGCAGTGCGGCTCACCCCGCGGCCACGGAGGGAACTCAGCCTCGCGCAGTGGGCCTTCCCGGGCTTCCTCGTCGCCATTTCCTGTATTTTCCTGCCCATCTTCGCCAGGCTCCAAGGGGTCGGAGACGATGCCCTCTTCTTCCCACTGGCGATAGTCTTCGGCCTCGCCCTCAGCGTCTTCGGGTTGGTATTCGCCGGGACCCACGCGGAGGAACTCAAGTCGGAACTCGAGAAGCGCAGCCCCTATTTTTTCGGCCTGCCCCGCTGACGGGAAGGGACGGAAAAACGAAGGCGCCCGAAAAATGGGCGCCTTCTTCGTCTCACGACCTACTGGCGGTCTAGTCACTCGCCTTCGTGGAGTATCTCGATCTTGATGCCCTCGGGAGTGGCCGAATCTTCCTTGGGCGGCACCGTCACCTTGAGGATGCCGTTGCGGAAGACCGCCTTGACCATGTCCTGCGCGAACTTGTCGGCCGGGACGTAGTACTTCTGGCGTTCGACATCCTTGAGCTTGAGGCGGCGCTTGACGTAGCGTACGCCTTCGTCGACCACGGTGTCCGCGCCGATCCTGGCCGTGAAGACCATGTAGTCGCCCTGGAAGCTGAGCTGGATGTC